>JBKJQB010000184.1:0-20492 GCA_046594105.1 Thermoanaerobaculia bacterium | reverse complement strand
GTGAGCGCAGGTTTTCGGAGCGCCGGCATCTTTGCCGGCCGGTCCGCCGGCATCTTGCCGGCGGGAACTCGCCCAGTATCGCCGGCTGGAAGCCGACGCCCCGGCCGGCAGGATGCCGGCGTTCCGAAAGGCGCAACCCGAGCGCGTATCGCCCTTACTTGGCGCGTTCGATGTAGCGGTTTTCGCTGGGGTCGACGATGATCTCTTCCCCCTCGGTGACGAAGGGAGGGACCAGCACCGTGACGCCGTTTTCGAGGACGGCCGGCTTGTAAGAGGCCGAGGCGGTAGCGCCCTTCATCATCGGCTGCGTTTCCACGATCTTGGCACGCACGGTCTTCGGCAGTTCGATGCCCAGCGGCTTGTTTTCGTAAAACTGAACCTGCAGCTTGGTGCCTGAGGCCAGCCAGGGGGCGGCGTCGCCAAGGTCGGCCCCGGCGATCTCCACCTGCTCGTAGTTTTCGGTGTTCATGAAGTGATGCGCTTCGCCGTCGGAGTAGAGGTACTCCATCTCGTGCTGGCTGATGTAGGCCTGCTCGATCTCGTCCTGGGAGCGGAAGCGATGGTCAATCTGGTTGCCGGTGCGCAGATTGCGCAGCTTGGCCTGCACCATGGCCCGCAGGTTCCCGGGAGTGTGGTGGTTGAATTCGAGAACCTTACAAAGGTCACCGTTGAACTTGATGACCATGCCTCTGCGGAGATCGTTGGCCTGCATGGGAAGGTGAATCCTTTCGCTGAGTTAAACTCGGCGCGTTTCAATGCGCTTCGGATGGAGCGGCGGCAATTCTAGTCGCTGCGGGGAAAAGGTGAAACGTGAATCGAGCAGGGTATTGGCTGGCGGCCGCGGGGATCTTCTTGACGGCCTGCCACCCCGGCCGCGAGGCTCAAACGGCAGCGGTCGCGAGCGATATTCCAGTGGGGGTCTACGCGGCCTTGACCGGTGGTGAGGCCTCCTTCGGCAAGGCCACACTGCAGGGCGTGACCCTGGCCGCCGAGGAGATCAACGCCAGCGGCGGAGTCCTCGGCAGAAAGATCCGACTGGTGGTCGAGGACGACCAGGGGAAGGCAGAGGAAGCGGCCTCCGTGGTCACCAAACTGATCACCAGCAACAATGTGATCGCCGTGATCGGGGAGAACTCCTCGAACCAGTCGCTGGCGGCGGCTCCAATCTGCCAGGCCAGCAAGGTCCCGATGATCTCCCCGTCGTCGACCAATCCGAACGTGACGAAGAAGGGCGATTACATCTTCCGGGTCTGCTTCACCGACCCGTACCAGGGGAAAGCACTCGCGGCGTTCGTGCGCAACTCGCTGAAGCTGACCAAGGCGGCCATCCTTCGCGACAACCGCAGCGACTACTCAGTGGGGCTGGCTGAGGTCTTCACGAAAGAGTTCGGGGCATTGGGCGGGAAGATCCTGGTCCAGCAGAACTACAGCGGAGGCGACAGCGATATCCGTTCGCAGCTCACCGCAATCAAGTCGACGAATCCTGAGGTCCTGTTCATCCCCGGCTTCTACACCGACGCCGGCCAGATCGCCATCCAGGCCCGCGACCTCGGCATCACCGTTCCCATGGTGGGCGGCGACGGTTGGGACTCACCCACGGTCATTGCCATCGGCGGCAAGTCGGTGGAGGGCTCCTATTTTTCCGATCATTACTATTTCGACGAAGCGCGACCTACGGTGCAGAAGTTCGTCGGTGAGATCCGCAAGCGCTACGGGAAGAGCCCGGAGGCCAATGCAGCACTGGGATACGACGCATTGCGCATCCTGGTGGAATCCATCAAGAGAGCGGGCTCGCTGGATCGCAAGGCCATTCGCGATCAGATCGCCACGACCAAAGATTTTCAGGGCGTGTCCGGCGTCATCACCATGGGCCCCGATCGCGATCCGATCAAGCCGGTAGCGATGATCAAGATCGAAGGCGGGACCACAAAGTTCGCCGGATGGGTCCAGCCGTAGCCGGCACGGCCGGCGGCGTTGGTTCGCACAGCGTCCGCCACGATTTTCGCTTCAGTCGCGTGCGCTCCGTGGTTCTGAGCGAAGCGAACGTAGCGCCGGCATCCTTGCCGGCGCTACGCGAGAGAAAGGGACGGTGCGATCCAGAGCCGGCGTAGCCGGCGCAAGAATTTGGCCCCCGGCGCGAGCCGGGGGAACGAGGAGCCTCACGTGACGAGCGCGCGTAGCGGGCGGCAGAACAGGTCTGGAGTTGGATCGCAGGCCGACTTCGTTGCCTTTCTGTCGCCCGCTACGCGGGCTCGTTTCTGACTGGGGCGCAATCCCCCGGCTGGCGCCGGGGGCTACATTCTTGCGCCCGCTGACGCGGGCTGATCGCGGACAGATCGGAGTTTCAGCTCCTTGATTCCAGCAGCGGATGCGCTCGCAAACCCGCAACAACGTGAGGGTGTTTGGAAGCCGGCGCCGGCGATTCAGGATGACAGCCGGCTCAACCTCAGAACTCGATCTGCGCGCCCAGTTCCACCACCCGGTTTGCCGGCAGGTCGAAGAAGCGGCTGGCGCTGCTGGCGTTGCGGGCCATGGAGGCGAAGAGGTGCTCGCGCCACTTGGCCATACCGGGTCGGTTGGTGACGATCAGCGTCTCCCGGCCGAGGAAGTACGAGGTCTGGGCAGGATCGAACTGCAATTCGGGAGTGCTGATCTTCTCCAGCAGAGCGGGGATGACCGGCTCCTCCATGAACCCATAGCGCACGATCACGCGGAACAGGCCCTCGCCCAATGCCTCCACCGAATGTCGCTCCTCGTCCGGAATCTGCGAGACCTCTTCGGAGAGTACGGAGAGCAGTACCACATTCTTATGAAGGACCTTGTAGTGCTTGAGGCTATGCAGCAGGGCCGAGGGAATGCCGGAATCGGCGCGGGTCATGAAAACGGCCGTTCCGGGAACCCGCACCGGCGCCGATTTGCGCAACGATTGCAGGAACAGCTCCACGGACAGCGAGCCTTCGCGCAAACGGTCGTTGAGGATGGCCCGACCGGTGCGCCACGTCAGCATGATGGTCAGCACGAGTGCAGCAACCAGGAGCGGAAACCATCCGCCCTCTTTGATCTTGGCCAGGTTGGCGCCGAAGAAGGCAAGATCGAAAATCAGGAATCCGCTGGTGACCAGGATGGCTAGAGGCCTGCTCCATTGCAGCACCTCGCGGGAGGCGAAGTAGGCCAGGATCGTGGTGATGACCATGGTCGTACTGACGGCGATCCCGTAGGCGGAGGCGAGGTGCGTGGAAGTCTTGAAGCCGAGGACCAGAGTCATGGTAGCGACCATCAGGGCCCAGTTCACTGAGGGCAGATAGATCTGTCCTGACTCCGCACTGGAGGTGTGGATGACCTCCATCCGAGGCAGATAGCCTAGCTGGATGGCTTGCCGGGTCAGCGAGAAGACACCGGAGATGATGGCCTGGGAGGCGATCACCGTGGCGAAGGTGGCCAGGATCACCAGCGGGTAAAGCGCCCAGCTCGGCGCGAGAAGATAGAAAGGATTGTGGGCAGCGGAGGGCTGCCGGATCAAGAGCGCCCCCTGTCCGAAATAATTGAGAAGAAGCGAGGGGGCCACGATGCTGAACCAGTCGATCTGAATGGGTTTCAAACCGAAGTGGCCGAGATCGGCGTAGAGGGCCTCACCTCCGGTAGCAACCAGAAAGATTGCACCGAGCACCAGAAAGCCACGCATCCCGTTGTTGGCAAAAAAGTGAATGGCGTACATCGGGTTCAGCGCGCGGAGCACCGACGGCTCCCGGAGGATTCCTCCGATGCCCAGGGCAGCGAGCACCAGAAACCACGTCAGGATGATGGGACCAAACACGGCGCCCACGCCTGCGGTTCCCTTGCGCTGAAAGAAGAACAGCACGACCAGAATGATCAAGGTCAGCGGGATGATGTAAGGCTTGAAAAAGGGCGTTGCGATGTCCAGCCCTTCCACGGCGCTTAGGACGGAGATGGCCGGTGTGATCATGCCGTCGCCATAAAGCAGTGATGCCCCGAACACCCCGATTAGGGTAAGAAAGCTCTTGAGCCGAGGGGACCGCTTTTTCTCCGTACCGACCAGTCCCAGCAGCGCCAGGATTCCGCCCTCGCCGCGATTGTCGAAGCGCAGGACGTACACGTTGTATTTGAGGGTGACGATGATGACCAGCGACCAGACGATGACCGACAGGACCCCATAGACGTTTTGTGGCGTGACCGGGACAGGGTGGGACCCGTAGAAGCATTCCCGCATCGAGTAGAGGGGACTGGTACCGAGATCACCGTAAACGATCCCCATGGCGGTGAGGCTCAGAACGGCCAGGCGCTTGCCCTTCGGCTGCTCTGTGTGTGTGCTCAAATCTGCCTCCCGAAAACCATGGTGGACCCTGCATCTGACTGCCGCGCGCGATAGGGTACACGCGTTTCGGCTGTGCCGGTGCGTTGAGCACTGCGCCTCCTCGGCCGGGTGACGTCCGCAGGATCTCGAGCCGTCGGCGTAGGATGCCGGCGTGCAACGGCTCGCCTCAGTCGTGATCGGAATCCTGTCGATTCTGCTGCTCTCCTCGGTGGCCACCCGATGGGAGGCCAATGCGGTGACGGCCGGATTTATTTATCTCGTCGCAGTGCTGCTTCTGGCGACCTGGCGTGGGTTCCTGGCCGGTGCCGCCGGTTCCCTGGCCGCGACGTTCTGCTTCAATTACTTTTTCCTGAACCCGATCGGCACCCTCCATATCGATGAACGGGAGAACTGGGTCGCCCTGGTCTGCCTGCTGATCGCCAGTGTGGTCGCCAGCCAGCTGGTGCTCCGGGCCCAGAATCGCGCGGCGGACGCCGACGCGCGTCGCAACGAAGTGTTGATGCTCTATGAGCTTTGCGTGGACCTTTTCGCAGCGAGTGGAGGCATGGGCTCGCTGGATGGCGCGGTTCGTCGCGCGCTCGGCTCACTGGGTGCTCGCAGCGGTGGCTTCATCATCGAGCGGGAAGATGGCGACTCCAGCGAAACCACCTGGTTTGGATCGCCGGCAGATCGGGAGATGCACACACTTTTGTCGATGGGCGGTGCGGCAGCGCCTGAGCGCCAAAAATCGGGCTGGCGAAACGTCACCATCCCGGTGACCATCGGCTCGAACACGCACGGGACTCTGGTGGTCTACGGGACGCGTGCCGATCCGGCGGCGGTCGAGTCGGTGGCCAAGCTGGTCGGTCTTGCGGTGGAGAGGGAGACGTTGATCCATGAGCGCGCCGAGGTCGAGGCGCTGCAGGCCAGCGACGACTTCAAGACCGCGTTGCTGCGTGCGGTTTCCCACGATCTCTCCACGCCGTTGACGGCCATGACCCTTCAGGTGGGAACCTTGCGGCGGACCCTCCTGCCGGAACAGGCCCACAGCGTCGATCTTCTGGATGAGGAGATGCACCGGCTCCGTCGCAGGATCGAGAACCTGCTGGCCATGGCACGGCTGGAGTCCGGCAACCTCGGCGTGCACCGGGAGCCGACCCCGCCGGCGGACCTCTTCCGGGCCGCGCGGGAGCATCTTCACCTCCTTTGCGCCACGCGGTCCATCACCGCAGAGGTGGCCGAAGACTGTCCCGATCTGGACGTCGATCCTTCCCTCGCTGCCGAGATTCTGGTGAACCTCATTGAGAACGCCCATCGCGCGTCCGTCGGCTCGGCGCCCATCGAGTTGCAGGCCTCGTTGGCCGATGGTGGCCAGGTGAGGATCGACGTGCTCGATCGCGGCTCCGGTCTTGGAGCGGGCCCGCCTTCGGAGACCAGCGATACTCCTCGCTACGGCCTCGGCCTCCAGATTGCCCGCGCCTTCGCCCGGGCCAACGGTGGCTCGCTGTCGTTGAAGTCGCGCAGCGGCGGAGGAGCGCGGGCTTCGGTGTTTCTTCCTGCGGTGGCCGATCGGGCCGAAGCGAAGGAGGGCAACGCGTGACGCTCGTTCTCATCGTCGACGACGACCCTGCCATCCGCGCTGCGCTCGCCGAGGAGATCGGGTCGGGCGGATATCAGACCATCACCGCGGGTGGGGCCAACGATGCTCTGGCTCTGGTGGAGGAGCGGCAGCCGGATCTGGTGGTGACCGACCTGTCCATGCCCGGAGGCGATGGCTTTTCCCTCATCACATCAATCCGAAAGCTTCGGGCCACGCCGATCATTGTGATTTCGGTGAGGGGACGCGAGCAGGACAAAGTGCGAGCTCTGGATCTGGGAGCAGACGACTATGTGGTGAAGCCGTTCTCCGTCGCTGAGGTGCTGGCTCGGGTGCGCGCACAGTTGCGACGATCGGGAATCCGGGCGAATGAAACGCTTCAGTTCGCAGACCTGACCATCGACCCGGAGAGGAGGCGGGTGGTGCAGGGTGGACGGGAGATTCACCTCACGCCGATCGAGTTGTCCATCCTCCAGCTGCTGGCGGCGAATTCGGGCAAGCCACTGACCTTCGATCGGATCATCGCCACCGTATGGCCCGGCACATCGGCGACCACGGCGGACACGGTGCGCGTCCATGTCGGATCGATCCGGCGGAAGATTGAGCCGGACTCCTCCATGCCGCGCTACATCGTGACCGAGCCGTGGGTCGGCTACCGCTTCATCGGCGAGCCGGATTGAAAGCAGAAGGCGGAAAAAGCAGACAAGGCGGCCGAGTGAACGCGGCTGGGTCAAAAATCGTGGCGGACGCGTTGCGAACCAACGCCGCCGGCCGTGCCGGCCAATCTTTCGAGTTTCTTTCGATCTTCTTCATTACTTGTTTGCCTCGGCGGACGAGCATGGACTGGTGAATGAACTCCTTGCCGTCGCCTTACCGGCGAACGGCTCCATCGCGCGGGGACTTTTGATCAGAGCCTCGCAGATGGCTCGCAGGCTGGAAGTTCCCTGGGCGGCCTTTTTCATTCGATCGCCGAACGGCCGTGTCCAGCGGATGTCCACATCGCAGCGGGTGGCCATCGTCGAGGTGCTCAGCTTTGCGGCGCTGCTCGGCGGCACGCCAATCTGCTGCGATTCCGATGACGTGCCCTCCGCGCTGCTGGCTCTCGCGGCCCGCGAGCGTGTCCAGGTTCTGATTCTCGGCAGTTCGCAGCGTTCGCCATTTCTTCAACGACTGTTTCCCGGGACGACCCAACGAGTGCTCCGGGCCGATCGCACGTTCGATGTGGTGATCGCGGCAAAAGGAATCACCGCGTGAATCAACACGAAGATCGCAGTCGCCTCAAGAAAGTTCGTCGTGCCATCATCGGCGCGCCCCGCGATGTCACCGATCCGAAGATCTTTCATTCGCTGTCGCTGGTGGCGTTCCTGGCCTGGGTGGGGCTTGGCGCCGACGGACTGTCCTCCTCGGCATACGGGCCGGAGGAAGCATACAAAGCCCTGGGGACCCACGCGCACCTGTCGGTGATCCTGGTGTTGATGACCGCAATCACCATCGCGGTCATCTCCATCGCTTACTCGGATGTCATCAAGCATTTCCCGGGTGGGGGAGGCGGGTATCTGGTGGCCACCAAACTTCTGGGGAACAAGGTCGGCGTCGTTTCCGGATGCGCTCTGCTGGTGGACTACGTGCTGACCATTACCGTTTCCATCGCCAGCGCCTGCGATCAGGTATGGTCGTTTCTTCCACCGCACGCGGCCCCCTACAAACTCATCGCTGAGTTCGCAGCCATCGGGCTCCTGGTCATCCTGAATCTGCGAGGAGTGAAGGAGTCGGTGACCATTCTGGCGCCGATTTTTATGGTCTTCGTGGTGACGCACGCCTTCGCCATCCTCTACGCCATCGCGCTGCACTTCCACTCGCTACCCACCGTGTTCTCTCTGGCCCATTCCGACTTCCAGAGCTCGGTGCACAGCATCGGATTGTGGCCGCTCGTGCTGATTCTGGTGCGTGCCTACTCGCTGGGTGGCGGGACGTACACCGGGATCGAGGCGGTCTCCAATGGGGTGTCCATGCTGCGGGAGCCGCGTGTCAAGACCGGTCAGAAGACCATGGCTCTAATGGCTGTGTCGCTGGCTCTAACGGCGGGAGGCATTCTGTTCGCCTACCTCCTGACCGATTCCCGTCCGGTGGCCGGCCAGACCATGAATGCCGTGCTCTTGAAAAACCTTTTCGGTCACTGGCACCTCGGTGGGTTCTCCGTGGGGACCGGGTTGGTCATCCTCTGCCTGGTGGCCGAGGCGGCGCTGCTGTTCGTAGCGGCGCAAGCGGGATTCCTGGACGGGCCTCGCGTTCTCTCCAACATGGCCCTCGACTCCTGGATGCCGCATCGGTTCAGCCAGCTTTCCGATCGTCTGGTCACCAAGAACGGGATCTATCTGATGGGCTTCGCGGCAGCGGCCGCGCTGCTGTACACCAGAGGAAACATTCTGACTCTGGTGGTGATGTATTCGATCAACGTGTTCATCACCTTCTCGCTGACCGAGCTGGGCATGACCCGCCACTTCATTCAGGATCGCGCAAAGGAACCGAAATGGAAGAAGCAGCTCGTCATTCACGGAACCGGTCTGGTGATGTGCATGAGCATCCTGATCGTCACGGTCATGGAGAAGTTTCTGCAGGGCGGATGGGTAACTCTGATCATCACCGGCGGGATCATCGCCCTCACCTTTGTCATTCATGGTCACTACGCCGAGGTGAAAAATGGCCTCAGGCGTCTCGATGAGATCCTTCTCACCGTTCCGATGCCGGAGCGGTCATCGCAGGGGGAACCATCGACCCTCGATCCGAACCTGGCCACTGCGGTACTGAGCGTGACCTCGTTTTCCGGCTTCGGGCTGCATCAGATCCTGTCGGTGCACAAGTCGTTTCCGCACTACTTCCGCCAGTTTCTGTTTGTGTCGGCGGCGGTGGTGGACTCCGGGAACTTCAAGGGCGCAGAAGAGATGGGGCGTCTGGAAGAAGAGACGGTCGCCAATCTGGAGAAATACGTGGCCTGGGCGCAGGGCCACGGTTTCGCAGCCGACTACAGAATGGGTGTGGGCACCGAGGCTGTGGCCACGGTGGAGGAGCTGTGCGTGGAGTTGTCCGAGCAGTTCCCGCGCGCCATTTTCTTCATGGGGCGCCTTATTTTCCGCGAGGAGAAGTGGTACCACCGGATCCTGCACAACGAGACGCCGCATGCGATCCAGCGACGGCTTCAGTTTCAGGGCATCCAGGCCATGGTCCTTCCCATCCGCGTGCTGGAAACTTGATCGATAAAACGACGGCTACTTCGGCGCTGCCGGCAGAATGCGGCCGTCGGGTTCGGGAACCTGCAGCAGGCGCAGGAACTCGGAGGCCGGCACTGGAGGGCTGATGAGGAATCCCTGCATCTGATCGCAGTTGCAGCGCTTCAGGAAGGCGGACTGCTCGGTGTACTCCACACCTTCGGCGATGACCTTCAGGCGCAGGCTGTGGCCCATGGCGATGATGGCGGTGACGATTGCCGCGGTGTCAGGGTCGGAGGTGATGTCGCGCACGAACGACTGGTCCACCTTCAGCGTGTCGATGGGGAATCGCTTGAGGTAGGAGAGCGATGAGTGACCGGTACCGAAGTCGTCGAGCGAGATGCGCAGCCCCAGGCGCTTGAGCTCGTAGAGCGTGCGGATGCTGTTCTCCGGATTCTGCATGGCGCTGGATTCGGTGATCTCCAGCTCGAGCAGCCGGGCCGGCACGCCGGAATCGTCGAGGATCTCACGGACCTTCTGCACCAGGTCGGGCTGCTGAAGCTGGGTGATGGAGAGGTTGACCGCGAGGGAGAGGTCGCGGAAGCCGGCCTCGTGCCAGGCGCGCGCCTGCGCGCAGGCGGTGCGCAAAACCCACGTCCCGATGGGGATCATCACGCCGATCGATTCGGCCAGCGGGATGAACACCGCTGGAGGGATGAAGCCCATCTCCGGGTGCTTCCAGCGGAGCAGTGCTTCCATCCCGGTGATGGTGCTGGTGCGGTAATCGAAGATCGGCTGGTAGTAGACCTCCAGCTCATCGTGAGCCAGGCAACGGCGCAGTCCGTGTTCGAGGGAGATCCGCTGCAGGGCCCGGGCGTTCACGTGGGCGTTGAAGAGCTGGTAGTTGTCGCGGCCGATCTCCTTGGCCTGGTACATGGCGGTGTCGGCGTTCTTGATCAGCGTCTCCGCGTCCACGCCATCCTCCGGGTAGGAGCTGATGCCGACGCTGGTGGTGATGAAGAACTCCCGCCCTTCGATGTGGAACGGATAGCGGAGGGCCTCCAGAATCTTCTGGGCCACCACTGCGGCGTCTTCCGGACGAAGGAGCCCGGGAAGGAGGAGTGTGAATTCGTCTCCACCCAGACGGGCTACGGTGTCGCTCTCGCGCACGCAGGACTGCACGCGCGCGGCGACCGACTGCAGGAGCTGATCTCCGATGTTGTGGCCAAGGGAATCGTTGATGACCTTGAATCGATCGAGGTCCAGGAAGAGCACCGCCAGCCGGGACTCATCGCGCTGGGCGTGCGAAAGGGCCACCGTCAGCCGGTCCTTGAAAAGCAGCCGGTTCGGCAGGTTGGTCAGCGCGTCGTGGTAGGCCAGATGCTTGATCTGCTCCTCGGCGTACGTCCGCTCGGTGATGTCGCGGATCACGGCGACCATGCCCTGTCCCTCCAGCGCAGTCAGGGAGATCTCCTGGGGGAACATGGAGCCGTCGGGCCGGATCCCGTTCGCTTCGCCTCTCCAGCGTCCTCGCTCCTTGACCAGGGGAAAGACCATGGTGACCAGCCGGACCTGCTCCGGCGGATCGTACAGCTCGATGATGGAGCGCCCCAGCAGCGCCTGATGATGGGAATAGCCGAACAGCTGAGCCATGGCGTCGTTGGCGTACGAGAACTCAAATCGGTCGTTGAGGATCCCGATGCCGTCCATGGCCGCGGTGACCGCGGCGGACTGGGTGCGCAGCATCTGCTCCACGCGCTTGCGCAGGGTGACGTCGGTGCCTACGTGCAGGAATCCGGTCAGAGATCCCGACTCGTCGCGCAACGCGGTCACCGAAAGGAGCACGGTCACCGGATTCCCGCCGCGGGTGACATAGGTCCACTCCCGCTCTTCCAGACCCTCCCGTATTGGGCGGCGGGTGAGGATCTCGAATCCGCCCACCTTTTCCCCGCTTTCCAGGGACAGTCGCTGAGCGTGCTCGAGCAATTCCGGTTCGTGGTGCAGATCGATCACCCGCCGCTTTCCGACCATCTCTTCCGTGGCGTAATCCAGGAGTCGTTCCGCTCCGGCGTTGAACATGGTGATGGTGCCGAATGCATCGGTGGCGATGATGGAGACCCGGGTGGCGGCGTCGAGCACCGCCTTGCGCTGCGCGTTGGCCGAAGCCACATTCTGCGCGGCCAGCTTGCGATCGGTGATGTCGTAGACGAAACCCTCGAACATGGGAGCCTCGCCTCCGCTGTCCAGGGAATGGGCGTTGAGCTGGACCCAGATCGGTGTTCCGTCTTTCTTCTTCCACAGAAGCTCGACCTCGGAGGCGGAGCCGCGGGGAACGTGTTTGCTGATCAGCGCATCGCGCTCGTGCTGGTGGAGGTAGATATCGCGGCCGAGATTCTTCTGCAGCAACTCGTCGACCGAGTGGAATCCCAGGATGCGGGCCAGTGTGGGATTCGCCGTGAGCAAACGGCCATCGAGGGTGGACTGGTAGATTCCCACCGAGGCGAAGTTCACGATGTCGCGGTATTTCTGTTCGGAACGGAGCAGTGCCTTTTCGGCACTCTTTCGTTCGGTGACATCGTG
Organism: Thermoanaerobaculia bacterium; assembly: GCA_046594105.1. GTDB lineage: Bacteria > Acidobacteriota > Thermoanaerobaculia > Gp7-AA8 > Gp7-AA8 > JBDSGC01. Next base: position 8,797 of record JBKJQB010000184.1, on the reverse strand, counting down.
CACGATCGAGTAGAGCAGGGTGCGACCTCCCGACTCGATCGGCCCGGAATGGACTTCGACATCGCGGACGTCGCCGCTGGCCAGCCGATGACGAAACAGGAAGTAACTCTGTTTCTGTTTTGCAGCGTTGGCCATCTTCTCGCGGATCTCGTCCGCGTTCAGGATGTTGATGTCGTTGATGCTCATGGAGCGCAGCTGCTCCGAGGTCCAGCCGTAGAACTCGGAGGCGGCGATGTTTGCGTCGATGATCGCCCCGCTGGCTGGATCGATCACCAGCTGCACGGCGCGATTGTTCTCGAACATCTGCCGGTAGCGACGCTCGCTCTGGCGCAGCGAGTCTTCGCGCCTCTTCTGCTCGATGGCTGTGGCCACATGCTGGGCCACGAACAGCAGGATGTCGCGCTCCCGTTCGGTGTAGCGCGTTCCCGATTCCTCATACGTCTGGATTCCGATCACACCCCAGGTGCGGTCCCCGCTCTTGAGCGGCGCCCCCAGCCAGTCCACGGAAAGCGCGCCGATCTGCACCACCTCGCCGGAATCGATGAGTGCCTGCCGCACCTTGGGCGTGGCCAGAAGCGGCAGGCCGGTGCGCAGGACGTAGGAGGTCAGACCTCGCCTGAGCGGGGTGCGCTCCGGCGGTGGGTCGAAGGCATCAACGAAGAAGGGGAACGTCAGAATGTTGTGGGTGGCGTCATATTCGGCGATGTAGAAGTTGGTGGCGTCCATCAGGGTGCCCACCACAGTCTGGATCTCGCGGTAGAACTGTTCGAGATCGCTGGCATCGCGGCTGAGCTGCGCGATTCGGAACAGCGCCGCCTGCAGAACCTCGTGGCGCACAGCGTCGGTGGTGTCGCGGAAATACCAGGCCCTTCCGGTGACCTGGCCTCGCGCGATCACTGGACGAGTGGAGCGGGACAGGACCCGCCCGTCCTTCAAGTGGACAATTTCTCCGGCTCGCTCTTCCGTGGGATTGGCGTAGAGCTCGTGGACGGTTTTCAGGAACGCGTCGCGGTCGGCAACGCGGTTTACGGCGTGCTCGAGGAGCCGGCCGTCTTCCCGGTGGGCGGCAACTTCAACGGGGATGCCCCAGATCTCCAGAAAACGCTGGTTGTGCGAGAGCACGCGCCCTTCGAGGTCGACGACCAGAATCCCGTCAAGAGTGGCTTCCTGCTGCGCGTGGAGAATGGCCACGGCCGTTCGAAGGGATGCGCGCGTACCGGATCCCCGACGGACCCAGCGCGCGAGTGCAAGCCTTGCATGTTCGTGATGCGACGGAGGGCGGCGTTCCATGCGATCGGCAATCGATATTGTAGGAGATGGCAGGGGTCACTCGTCAGTCCGGTTGGTCTGGCGATAAAACTGCCATCGGGTCCAGCTCGAATGGACGTACCAGAACATCAGCAGAGAGAGAAAAATCCAGCGGGTGGCCAGCGAGAGAACGGCCAGCACCACCCCCACGATCATCGAGGTCCAGATGGCGATGGGGAAGGCCAGCCGCTCGCGGAGAAACAGCCGCAGAAAATTCAGGATCACGCTGAAGCCGTCCAGCGGTCCCACCGGAATCAGGTTGAAGACGCCCCACCAGAGGTTCGCCCGGATCAGCAGCGGCAGCAGCGCCCGGAAGAAGGGGTCGCGGCTGGCGAAAGGGATGGTCGAGGCCGCCAGACCGATCAGCCAGGCCAGCGCGAAGCTGGAGGCGGGGCCCGCCGCGCTGATCAGCAGATCCTGCCAGGGTCGCGCTTGACGCTGATTGTAAGTGGCCCCTCCGATTCCGCCGAGCACCACTTCGCTCGGCCCGAAGCCCAGCGCGCCGATCATCCCGGCATGAGCCAGTTCGTGAATGAGGATGCTGATCAGCAGCACCGGCGCCCAGAGCAGCGCGTGCTGCATTCCCATCGACTGCACTTCCGGGAAAACGAAAAATGCGATGAGAATCAGGAAGCTGAAATCGAGCGACAGCGTGGTGCCGCGAATCGTTCCGAGATGGATGCGCCCCATTGGCTCGCAGTATAGCGATCGCTCAGGGCATCGGTACCGGTGTGGCGCGGCCGTCCCGGCCGCCTTGATGTTGAACGCCTCGAACGCGGCCGGGGCGGCCGCGCCACACGGGTCGCGCGATCATCAGCCGCTCACGAAATAGGGGCTAGGAGCCTGCGCGGCAGAACGTCTTGGAGCGTGATCTTGGCGGAGCCTTGGGCAACCAGCGCCGCCGGCCGTGCCGGCCTAACCTTTCCGGGACTGCTCGTCCGTGGAGGTTGTGGGAAATTCGACAACATCCGAAATGCTGTTCGCCCGGCTCGCTGGATACTCATAGAGCGAGGGATCGAGTGAAGGATGAGCGCGGAGCCATTTATTCTTGTAGAGATCGCGGTCTGCCACGTTGAGCAGCCTGGCCACCGTCGGTTCTGCCAGAAGAGATGAGGTGGCGATGCCGGTGCTCACTTCGATGTGCCGGGGCTCCTGATGGAAACGCCACTCCAGAGAGCGCACGTTGTTGGCGACACGAGCGGCCAGCGCCTCCACCTCCTCGATCGTCGTGCCCCGGACGAGAAGGACGAATTCGTCTCCACCGTAACGCGCGAAGGTGTCGGTCTGTCGGGACGTGTGCAGGAAGAGGTCGCCGATATCGCGAAGAATCCGATCGCCGGCCAGATGACCGAACGTATCGTTGACGCTTTTGAACTCATCGAGGTCGAACAGCACCAGGTGGACGACATTCTGGTCGGCCAGCAGACGCTCGGTTTCCGCAAAGAAATAGCGTCGATTGAAGAGTCCGGTCAGTTCGTCACGCGTGGCCAGTCCATACAGTTCCCGCACCGCGGAGTCCAGGCGGCGCTGCCGGAGCACCAGGCGCCGGGTCGCACCGAGTCTGGCCACGATTTCCTCATCGGAGGTGGTTTTCTGGAGGAAGTCGTCGAATCCGCTCCTGAGGGCCATGATCTTGAGCTCCAGGTCGTTTCTTCCGGTGAGCATGATGGCGTAAAGGTCTGCCCCATTTCTGTGAGCGCGGACCTCAGCGATGACCTCGATTCCGCTCATGCCGGGCATCTCTGAGTCGATGACCAGGAGGTCGAGCGTACGGCGCTCCATCTGGGCCAAAGCATCCTGGCCGCTTTCGGCCTCGATCACCTGAAAGTCGATGCGTCGTAACAGCGTCGCGATCAGGGAACGGTAATTCGGGTCGTCGTCCACCACCATCGCGTGAAGAGCCGAGAGCGAGTTGTCGGAATCACTACGGCGGCGTTCGAGGCGGTGCATCAGTGGATGGAATTTGGAGTTACAAATTGCGCGCCATCAATGATGCCGGACGCGAGGTTGCGCGGCGGGAGGAAGGTGGGTCGCGGGTCAACCGACCGGTCGGTTGGTCGTTGAGGGCTTCCAACCCCGGATCTCCTCCCACGGTGCGGGACGTGCGAACAGAAATCCCTGGCCCTCCGCAATGTCCAGCGAGCGACAGATCTCCAGCTGCTCGTCGGTCTCGATGGCCTCGGCGATGGTCTTCGCTCCGATGCTGTCGGCACAACGCGCCACCAGATCGATCAGGCGCCTGCGAATGGGATCGTGCTCCACGCCCTGGAACAGGGAATGCCCAACCTTGAGGTAATCGGGTTGCAGCTCCGCCACCGCCTCCAGGCTGGCGTAGCCGGAGCCGCAGTCGTCGATGGCGATCTTGAATCCCATGCCCTTCAGATCGTGCAGCGTGCGTCGGAACGTGCGGTAGTCGCGGATGGCGCTGCGCTCCGTGACCTCGATGATCACGTTCTGGTGGCACTCGAAGAAAGAGTCGAAGACGCTGGTGCCGCGCAGCTGCAGCTGCTGGATGAACTGCGACTCGAGATTGAAGAAGAGACAGCCGTGGGAGCACACCTCGCTGAGAAAGGGGCCAATGTTTTCGATGCAGAGACTCTCCAGCTCCCAGACCATATTGAAGTCGCGGGCCAGCTCGAAGAGGACTTCCGGATTCTCGATGGGGCTTCCCGCCGGGCCGCGGGACAACGCCTCGTATCCGACGACGGTACCCTGTTTGAGGTCGATGATCGGTTGGAACACGGTGGTGATGGAGTGCTCGCGAATGGCGCGTATCAGTCGCTCCCGCATCCCGTGGAGATAGCGGATTTCCCGTTTTTCAGCGCTGTCCTTCGCCTCGCGGACGGCGTTGTAGAGCACTCGGGGGGCGGAGCCGGAAGGCGGTTCTGTGGTCGCCCCGCCCGCAAAAATGGCGATCTCCTCGAGGATCGATTCATCGACACGGAGGGACTTCAACCCGTTCCGCGCGTGACGTTCCAGTTCGCCGGCCATCTGTGCCTGCGCCTCGGGGGATTCCGAGGTGCGGGCGAAGCAATAGAAATCGTTGCCGCCGGCATGGCTGGTGGCGATGACCACGTCATTTCCGAGGAGGGGGGCTACCAGAACGTGTAGCCCGCGCACGAACTCCTTGCGCAACGCGTCGAAACTATCCCAGTGATCGCGCGCTCCAAAACGGAACAGCGGCTCAATCTCCAGACAGAAAACCTGGAGGCGCTCGCCACCCTCGATGATCTTGCGGAGGTCTTCCACCACCAGGGCCAGTGTCGGCAGATCGGTGGTCTCGTCGAAAAACAGCTGCCGCAAACGATCGACCTGATGATCCTGCAGGGTGAGGCTCCACCACACATCGTCGTGCGAGCTGAGCATTTCGGTGACCACGCGACGAAGCGTCTCCGGTCGCACCGGCTTGATCAGATAGCGGTCGGCACCCATCTCCAGGGATCGCTTGCGGTCGATGGTGTCTGAAGAGCCGGTCAACATCACGATGGGGATGTGTTCGGTGTGGGAGCTGTCGCGCAGCCGTTCCAGTACATCCAGGCCGCTGCCGGCGCTCCGCAGGCCGATGTCGAGGAGGGCCAGATCCGGCGGCTCTTCGTCGATCAGCCGCAGCGCTTCCTCGACCGTTGGCGCCCAGATGGTGCGGAAGCTCTCTTTGCGCAGCGCAGACTGGACGTACGCGCCGACGCCTTCGTCATCGTCCACGATGAGGATCAGGGGAAGTCGCCGGGCTGGACGGTAGGCGAGATTCGTCATGACGATTTGGGAAGTCTATCCTGAAGGCATGCACTTTGAGACCAGAGCAATCCACACTGCCGCCGAACCTGACGAATCGACGGGCGCCATCGCCCCGCCGCTCCATCTGTCCACGACGTTTCAACGGAGCGCTGCGGACGGCCAGCCCGTTCACGGTTTCAGCTACGTTCGGGACGGCAATCCTACTCAGGACCGGCTGGAGGAAACGCTGGCCGCCATCGACTCTGCAGAAGCGGCGCTGGCCTTCGGGTCGGGCATGGCTGCAGTAAGCGCCCTTTTCCAGTCGCTTCCGTCCGGCTCCCATGTCGTGCTCCCCGAAGACGGCTACTACGCGATCCGGACGCTGGCGGACGACTTCTTTCCGCGGTGGGGTCTGACCCACGACCTGGTCCTCATGGCGGACCTGGAAGCGGTGCGCAGGGCCATGCGGCCGGACACGCGCGCAATCTGGTGCGAGTCCCCGTCGAATCCACTCATGCAGATCGCAGATATCCGGTCCCTGGCGAAGATTGCCCGCCAGGGAGGGGCGATTCTCATCGCCGATGGCACATTCGCCACTCCCGCGCTCCAGCGCCCCATCGAGCTCGGTGCCGATGTGGTCATGCACTCCACGACCAAATACCTCGGCGGACACAGCGACGTCCAGGGAGGGTCGCTGGCCTTCGCCCACCGCGACGCACTGTTCGAGGCGGTGGAACATGTGCGCTCCATCGTCGGCGGCGTGGCTTCGCCATTCAACTCCTGGCTCATCCTGCGCGGCATTCGTTCGCTCCCGGCGCGCATGCGCGTGCATTGCGAAAACGCCGGTCGCGTGGCCGAGTTTCTCTCGACCCATCCCCGGGTGGAGGTTACGCACTACCCGGGACTGCCCGCGCATCCCGGCCACGAGATGGCGGCAAGCCAGATGTCCGCCTTCGGGGGCATGCTGTCGTTCCGCGTACGCGGCGGCGCGCAGGACGCTCTGGGTGTCGCCGCGCGGACGAAGATCTTCACCCGGGCCACTTCCCTGGGTGGGGTCGAGAGCCTGATCGAGCATCGAGCCTCCAGCGAAGGTCCGGGAAGTCGAACCCCGGCCAACCTGCTGCGGTGCTCCATCGGACTCGAGCATTACGAGGATCTGTTGGAGGATCTGCGCCAGGCACTGGGATCGCCCGCTCCCCTCCGATAGAATCCAGCTCATGGCCAAGAACTTCGAGATTGTCTGTCCCTGCTGCGAGGCAATGATCGTCGTGGATCGCCTCTCCGGAGAGGTGCTCCTGCATCATGCGAAGGAGATCAAGCGCGGACAGTCGCTGGAGGCCATGGTGGCCGGGCTGGATACGCAGAAAAGCGAGATGGCCCGCCGGTTCGACAAACAGATCGAAAGCCAGAAGGATCGCGCACGCCTGCTCGATGAACGCTTCAAGGAAGCGATGGAGCGCGCGGAGAAGTCGGACCAGAAAGTCGTCAACCCCATGGACCTCGATTGAGGTCAGAGTCTGCCTTCGTAACGCCGGCATCCTGCGGCGGGAGCTGGCCGAGCAGCCCCCGCGCCTCCATGGATGTCGGCGATCCCGCAACCAAGGACCTTTACTATGACCAAACCCTTTGATCCTGACGCTGCGGCCGGCTCCGGCTCCGGCATTTACGGACTTCCCTTCACCGCGGACGAGTCCCACGTCATCGTGATTCCGGTGCCGTACGAGGCCACCACTTCTTACGGTGGAGGGACCTCCGACGGGCCTCGGGCCGTCTTCGAAGCGTCCCGTCAGGTCGATCTGTTCGATCGCGACACCGGCCGTCCTTACGAGCGGGGAATCGCCATGCTGGACATCCCGAAAAAGATCGTGCGTTGGAACAGCAAGGCCAGGAAGATGGCCGCTCCGGTCATCGCCAGGGGCGGGGTGGTCGACCGTGCGACGCGCAAGGCCGCCGCCGAGGTGAACGCGATCAGCAGCTCGGTGAACGACTGGGTCTATGAGCGGACCTCCTCGCTGCTCGACGAAGGGAAGTTGCCGGTCGTTCTCGGCGGCGATCACTCCGTTCCTTTCGGAGCGATCCGCGCGTATGCGGAGCGCAGGCCGGGGATGGGCATCCTGCATCTCGACGCGCACGCGGACCTCCGCGATGCCTACGAGGGCTTCACCTGGTCGCACGCTTCGATTTTCCATAACGTGGCCACGCGACTCGCCGATGTCGGAAAGCTCGTTCAGGTCGGGGTGCGCGACCTCGGCGCCGCGGAGTCCCGGATGATCGAGGAGTCCAACGGCAGGATTGTGACCTTCTTCGATTCCGATGTCGCCGCGCTCAAGGAGGAGGGGCGCCCCTGGGCCACCATCGCCGACGAGATGATCGCCCACCTGCCCCATGACGTGTATCTGTCGTGGGATATCGACGGCCTCGATCCAACACTCTGCCCATCCACCGGAACGCCGGTGCCGGGTGGCCTGTCGTGGAACGAAGCGATCGGCCTCCTGCGCGCGATCCGAAGGGCCGGCAAGCGCATCGTCGGCCTTGACCTCTGCGAGGTGTCCCCCGGTGAGACTGAGTGGGACGCGAACGTCGGCGCAAGGCTGCTCTACAAGATGATCGGCTTCGCGCTGCTGACGCAGGAGAGGTAGGGCCGGTTCCGCCGTTCGTCGCGCCTCGAAGATTGGCCGTCATCCTGAACGGCGTGGGTGGCGGGCGGGAAGTGAAGGATCTGCAATCTCAAGGATGCGGCCGAACGACACCCGCGACGTTGCAGATCCTTCGCCGTCTTCGCGGCTCAGGATGACGGACGGTTCATTTCGTCATCACCGGCGCCCTTCGCCGTTCCCCGCTTGGAGACGAGACAGGATGAGAGGCTCCTACTCGTCGACCTGCCCGCCGGCCACCACCAACCGCCGCCCTTTCAATGCTGCCACGATGCGAGGCACATGGACGTGGCAGGTCTCCACGATCACGCGCACCTTGCCGACCGGAGAGCCGGCGACGGCGGTGCCGGCGATGAAGACAGCCGGCGCATCGGTCTCCATGGTGGCCTCGTCGTAGACCGGCGCCTGCGCCTCGCCCTGCAGCGAGACGCCGGCCATCCGGAGAAGCGTTGGATCCTGTTCGTAACCGGTCATGAGCAGGACGGCGTCCACATCGATCTCCTGCGGTCCCGAGGCCGAGGAAAGAATCACGGTGCGTTCGCGGATCTGGAGGGGCGTGGTTCCCGGAAGAATGCGCACGCGCCCGTCGCGCACCATCGATCGCAACTCCGGCAGCAGCCAGAACTTCACATGCGCGGGATCAAAGTCCGCGCCTCGGTAGCTGAGCGTCACCTCGGCGCCGGCGCGCTGGCAGCGGATGGCCGTCTCCACCGCGGAGTTCTTGCCTCCGACGATCAGGAGCTTCCGGCCGAAGTAGGGATGCGGTTCGTGAAAATAGTGGCTGACGTGCGGAAGATCCTCGCCCGGGATGCCCAGGAGCCGCGGTCGATGCATCGCGCCGATGGCCAGAACAATGCGCCCGGCGTCGATGGTTCCCCGGCTGGTGCGCAGGCGGAATCTGTCGCCGCGGCGGTCGATGGCTTCCACGCGCTCGTGCGAACGGATCTGCAGGTCGAACTGCAGCACCACCGCACGGAGGTACGCCAGGTACTCCTCGCGAGTGGGTTTCTGCTGGTCTGCCGTCTGGATGGGGACGCCGGCAATGGAGAGCCGCTCCGCGTTGGAGTGGAAAAGCATCTGCAGTGGATACCAGGCGATGGTCGTTCCGATGGCCGATGCCT
>JBKJQB010000133.1:0-11377 GCA_046594105.1 Thermoanaerobaculia bacterium | reverse complement strand
ACTTCGTCATCCTGAGCCGCGCAGACGGCGAAGGATCTGCAACGTCGCCTCTGTGGATCTGCAATCACGAGGATGCTGATCCACAGAGGCGACGTTGCAGATCCTTCGCCGTCTGCGCGGCTCAGGATGACGAAGTGGCGATTCGTCGCCGCGCCCTCGCCGCCTTATCCGAAGCTGACGGCGAGTTTGGAGCCTTCTTCGCGGTAGATGGTGTCGACGAAACGGATGGTGTTCGTTTTGAGCGACATGAACAGCGAGGAGGTGCGGATGCCGCCGCCGAAGAAGCGGACGCCGCGCAGCAGATCGCCGTCGGTGACCCCGGTGGCGCAGAAGATGATGTCGTTTCCCGACGCCAGGTCGGCCGTATCGAATACGCGATTTCCGTCGTGGTAACCCATGGAGCGGAGGCGGTCCTCCTGCCATTTTTCCAGAGGCTTCAGGCGCCCCTGCATCCGCCCGTTGAGGCAGCGCATGGCCGCCGCGGTCAGCACTCCTTCCGGCGCGCCGCCGACACCCATGGCGGCGTGGATTCCCGTGCCCCGGACGGCTGCGGCGATGCCGGCGGAGAGGTCGCCGTCGGTGATCAGCTTGATGCGTGCTCCCGCTTCGCGAATCTGAGCGATGAGATCGTGATGCCGCTCGCGGTCCAGCACCACGATGGTCAACTCGTTGACGTCCCGGTGAAAGGCCTCGGCGATCTGGTTGAGATTCTCCTGCACCGAGTTGGCCAGGCTGACCGTTTCGCCGGCGGTGGGACCGACCACGATCTTGTCCATGTACACGTCGGGCGCGTGAAGCAGGCCGCCTTTCTCCGATGCTGCCAGCACGGCGATGGAGTTGGCCGATCCGGTGGCGCAGAGGTTCGTGCCCTCCAGCGGATCGACGGCGATGTCGATCTCCGGATAGATCTCGCCCTCAGTCCAGCCGCGCCCGAGGGGCTCGCCGACGTAGAGCATGGGGGCCTTGTCCCGCTCGCCCTCGCCGATGACCACCGTTCCGCGCATCTTCAGACGGTTCAGCTCCTCGCGCATCGATTCCACGGCGACCTGATCGGAGTACTTGCGTTTGCCATAGCCCATGGTGCGGGCTGCGGCGATCGCGGCTCGTTCGCTGACACGCAGAAATCCGATCTCCAGACTCGATTCCATGACGCTCCGTTGCTTCGGTGATTTGGCGGGCAACTCTAGCAGGATTTCGCAGCGCCGCGTGCGGCATCCCGGTTCGGAAAAGAACCGGGACCGGCGCGTTGCCCTACGGAACGCGATAGACCGCGGCGTTGATGTGCATGCCGGCGCCGACGGAGGCGAAGACCAGGGTCTGTCCGGAGCGGATCGACTGTCCCTCCATCCGGCCTTTGAGGATCAGGTCCAGCAGCGTGGGGATGGTGGCCACCGAACTGTTCCCCAGCCAGGAGATGGTCATGGGCATGATCGACTCCGATGGCTGCGGAATCCGGTAAAGCTCGTACAGCGCAGTGAGGATGGCCTCGTCCATCTTGCCGTTGGCCTGATGGAGGAAGAGCTTGTCGACGTCGGCCAGCCCGACGTCCGCTCCATCGAGGCATTCCTTGATCGCTCCGGCGACGGTGCTCAGCGCATAGCGATACAGCTTGCGTCCTTCCATCTTCAAAAAGAGTGACTCGGGAAAGGCCTGGTCCTTGTAGGAGCCTTTCATGGAAAGCATCCCGGAGTGCACCAGAGTGTCGGAGCGCGATGCGTGCGACAGGATGCCCGCTCCATCGCCGTTCTCCCGCGCCTCCAGAATGACCGCGCCCGCCCCGTCCGCGTAGATCAGGCTGTCGCGGTCGTGCGGATCGCAAACGCGGGACATAGCTTCCGCGCCGATGACCAGCGCTCTGCGAACATTCCCGGCACGGATCATGGCGTCGGCCACGATCACGCCCTGCAGCCAGCCGGGGCATCCGAACACGAGGTCGAAGGCCACCGCGCGAGGATTCTCGATCTTCAATTTCGATTTCACCCGCGCCGCCAGAGCGGGGACCATGTCGGACCGCGTGGTCGCGCCGCGGACGTCGCCGAAATTGTGAGCGACGATGATGAGATCGAGCGTTTCCCGACTCATCTTCGACGAATCGAGCGCATCGGCTGCCGCTTCATAGGCGATGTCGGAGGTCACCAGGTCGTCGGTGATGTAGCGCCGCTCGCGGATGCCGGTGATGGCCTCGAACTGGTCGAGAATCTGCCGGTTCGGCTTGTCGATCTTTCTGCCGTCCGCTCCACGGAAATCGGCGTCGAGGAAGTCCTCGTTGGTCACTCGCCTGGTGGGGATGTAGCTCCCGGTGGCGGCGATGACTGTGCGCACGCTGGCCATGGCGGGGATTCTACCCGTAGGCGATGACTGCTGCGCGGCCTGATCTTCATTCCGTCAGAACCGGTGCCTCGTAGAATCTGCTCATGACCGCTGACTTCCGTTCGGACAACGTCCTGGGTGCTTCCCCTGAGATTCTCGAGGCCATCGCGCGCGCCTCGGCCGGCTCGATGCCTTCCTACGGGCGCGATGAGGTCACCGCCCGGCTGCGCGATCGCTGCCGGGAGCTGTTCGAATGCGACCTGGACGTCTTTCCGGTGCTGACCGGCACGGCCGGGAACGCCCTCTCCATCGCCACCCTCCTCTCCGCCGATTCGAGAACTGGCGGCAAGCGAGCGGATTTACAGGCGCCGGTGTTCTGTCACGCCGAGGCACACATCATCCACGATGAGTTGGGAGCGCCGGAGTTCTATGCCAGGAACGCGAGGATCGAGCCGGTTGCGGGAACGGGAGGAAAGCTGGAACCGCAATCGCTGGCAGAGGCGATCCGGCGTCATTCTGGCCCGTCGCACGAATCTCCCGGCTGCCTGAGCATCGCGCAGGCGACCGAAGCGGGAACCGTCTATCGCAGCGACGAGTTGGCCGCGCTCGTTTCCGTTGCCCGCGAGCACTCGCTCGGCGTGCACCTCGACGGGGCCCGTTTCGCCAACGCGGTGGCCGCCCTCGGATGCACGCCCGCGGAGCTCTCCTGGCGCGCCGGCGTCGATCTGCTGGTGCTGGGCGGGACGAAAAACGGCGCGCTCGCGGCGGAACTGGTGGTGGTATTCCGCAAGGAGCTCAGCGCGCAGTTCGGCGCGCTGTGGCATCGCGGCGGCCATCGCCTGTCGAAGATGCGTTTCCTCTCCGCGCAGCTGGAGGCGTACCTGACTGACGATCTCTGGTTGCGCAACGCCCGGCACGCCAATGCAGCCGCCGCCTCGCTGGTGGGAGCGATCGGCAATCTGGACGGAGTGCGCCTGCTGCAGCCCGTCGATGCCAACGTGCTCTTTCTTTCACTCTCGGACGGGGTGCTTCGCGCGCTGCGAGCGGCGGAGATTCAGTTCTTCGACTGGCCGTTGTTTGGAGAAGACGCCTTCCGCCTGGTGACCGGATTTCGAACCAGCCAGGCCGACCTCGATGTGGTGATCCACGCGGTGAAAAGCGCGTCGTCGTAGGTCTCCTCGTCGTTACTGCCGGTGCCCGGCGCGGATCGAGGAGCTGGTCGCCGTACCGGTAGCGCGCGAATTGCATCGGGAGGCGCAGGGACCGGGAACCGGCCCGCTTTGGAGGAATGCATGACTTTGACGACACTGATCTGGTTTCTTCTCATTGGACTCATCGCTGGCTGGCTGGCCTCGGTGGTGATGAAAAGCCCGCATGGGGCCATCGGCGACATCGTGATCGGCGTCGTCGGCGCGCTGCTTGGCGGTTGGCTGTTCGGCGTTCTGGGCATCTCCGCGGGCGGCGGCCTGGTGGGATCGCTGATCGTTGCCTTTGTCGGCGCCGTGATTCTGATCCTGCTGCTGCGGGTGATCCGTCGAGCCTGACGGACGCATTTCGATCATGGAACCAGGCGCCGGCGAAAACCGCCGGCGCCTTAGAAAGCAATCCGACGCGCAGCGCGGAAATGAGAGGTCGTCATCTGCGGGAATGTGCGCGGCTTCCAGTTTGCTTTTGCAGCTGATGGAAACCGAACAACGCCGCGGCTATCGCGCCCTGATCGTGGAAGACGATCCCTCGATCCTCCGCCTGGTGAAGACCATTCTGGAGCGCGAGCACTTCGTCGTCGAAGGGGTCACAGACGGAGCGGCCGCCATCGAATTGCTGCGCGTCGTCGCCTACGACCTCCTGATCGTCGACCTGCTGCTGCCGAAAGTCAGCGGTGACCAGGTCCTCGGTTTCGTGGAGGAAACGCGGCCGGAGAAACTGCGGCGGGTCATCCTGACCACCGCCTCGCCACGCCAGATCAGCAGCGATCTGCTCCAGAAAATCTGCCGTGTTCTGGCCAAGCCTTTCGACGTCGAGCAACTCATCGTCTACGCCCGCGAGTGCGCGGCACCGGCCGCGGCCTAGCCGGCACGGCCGGCCGCGCTGGTTGCCCAAGGCTCCGCCATGATCACGCGCAAGACTTTCTGCCGCGCAGACTCTTAGCCGGCGGCTTCAGGACTGCGGAGGCGTTCACCACGCAGCGCGGCCAGCAGTTCTTCATTGCTGAACGGCTTCTGCAGGATGATGCAGTCCGATTCGAAGGCCGCTGCGAAATGGCGGGCGATCGCGGAGACCACGATGACCCGAGGCCGGTGGGGAAGCGTGCGGATCAACTCCGCCACCTCGAAACCGTTGTGGCGGGGAAGCATGATGTCGAGTATGACCGCGTCGTATTCGTTGCTTTGTAACTCCTGCATGGCACGCTCGCCATCCTCAGCCTCGACGATGGTGGTTCCTTGTTTGCGCAGCAGGGCCCGGATCAGCGCGCGGATGTCGGGATCGTCTTCCACGACGAGCAGCCGCACGGCGGTCTCCGCCATCAGAAGGTCCTCGTCCTCTGCGGCGCTTTGACGCGGTCAGGCAAGGCACACCACCAGTTTCTCCACATCGATCCGAGCCTCTGCATAACCTCTGCCGCGTCCGCTCCGACTCCAGGAGAGTAGAGCCAGCGCGGGAACGAAGCCCGCATGGCGGGCGACCGACACGCGACGCAAGTACCGCTCGGTGTCGCCCGCAACGCGGGCTGAAATTCAGGGGGGCTACTGCTTACCCCCGGCTCGCGCCGGGGGCTACGGTCTTGCGCCGGGCTTCGCCGGCTCGTTCGTGGTGGTTTCCTGGAAGCGGCGTGGTGGCGGGTGGGGGCAGGTCGTACTCCTTCAATGAGATGATTCCCCCTTGCCGCGGCTCTCAATCATGATCGTGTCCCTGCTGATGGCAGTCTCCTGCAACGGCGCCGAGGGCGGCCGGCGACCCGATCCCCCCGCGGTCCCGGCCCCCGCCCCGACCGCCGTGCCCCACCCGGGGAAAACTCGTGGGATGAATTTCGCTCATGCCATGAATCGAGGAAAGGGCTACGGCTCCGAGGCCTCTCTCGACTCGCTGCGTCGCCTGCAGGCGCTGCACGTCAACGCAATCGCGGTGACGCCGTTCGGCTTCCAGCGGCAGGCGGACGATACCGACATTCTGTGGACCGGGACGCGGGGCGATCACGGCCACGGGATCGGCGAGACCGACGAAGCCGTGCGCGGCGTGATCGCCCAAGCCCATAGCCTGGGAATGCGCGTCCTCCTCAAGCCTCATCTGTGGTTGCGCCCACCGGAATGGCCGGGATCCATTCATCAGGATTCCGATGTGCGCTGGGCCGCGTGGTTCGCCGCGTACCGCGCATTCATCCTGCACTATGCGGCCATGGCGGAATCCACCCACGCGGAGATGTTGTGCATCGGCAATGAATTGACCATCGCTTCGCAGCGTGAGGCTGAGTGGCGCGCTCTGATCGCCGACGTCCGCAAGGTCTATCGTGGACGGCTCACCTACGGCGCGAATCTCGAGGAAGTGTTCGACGTGCCTTTCTGGGATGCGCTCGACGCGATCGGGTTGAGCGCCTATTTTCCTCTCTCCGAAGAAGCCTCTCCCTCCCGCGCTACGATCGAAAGCGGATGGCGGCCGATTGCCAAACGGCTGGAGGAGCTCTCCGGTCGCACACACCGCCCCATCCTGATCACGGAGCTCGGCTATGCCAGCCGCGACTTCGCCACGGAGAAGCCCTGGGAGGAATCGGGCCAGCGGGTGAACCTGCAGCTTCAGGCCGACGCGTTCGCAGCGTTTTTCAGCGCGGTCTGGACGCAGCCCTGGCTGGAGGGCGCCTTTCTCTGGAAGTGGGAGTCTTATCCCGATCATGCCGACGCGAACGAGATGGAGTTCGCCTTTGAGCACAAGCCGGCCGAGCGGGTGATCGGCGACGCATACGCGGCTGCCGATCCGGCTCCGCAACCAGCGCCGCGAGGGAGGCATTGAGATCTCACGCCCGCCACTCGTTGAGAATCCGATGATTCCGCCCGCCCGATCGTTCGATCCGCTGGGCGAGCGCTACGTGCGTCTGGTGCTGGCCCTGGGACGCCACGACCGCGACTTCGTGGATGCGTACTACGGCCCTCCGGAGTGGAGGGAGGCCGATGAAAACGCGGCAGGACTGCAGTCGATTGCGGACGACGCCGTGGCCCTGGGGACCGCGATCGGGTCCGCTTCCGCTGGCGACGACGCGATGCTCCGTCTGCGCCAGAGCTACCTGGCAGGGCAGACCGCCGCGCTGATCACCCGGGCGAAGATTCTTCTCGGGCTGCGGCTCTCCTTCGATGAGGAATCGGAGGCGCTCTACGACGCGGTGGCGCCGCATCACTCCGCCGAATTCTTTTCGGCGCTCCTCGAGGATCTGGCCCACGAGTTGCCGGGGTCAGGCCCGCTGTCGGCGCGATTCGAACGGTTCCAGCGGTCGTTCGTCATCCCGCTCGATCGGCTGACTGCGGTGTTCGACGAAGCTCTCCGCGCCTGCCGCGAGCGTACGCGCGCGCACATCGAGCTTCCCGCTGGAGAAGCGCTGGTGGTGGAGATGGTGACCGGAAAGTCCTGGAGCGGATACAACTGGTATCAGGGTGGATACCGGAGCGTGGTGCAGGTGAATACGGACCTTCCGGTCTTCATCGACAGGGCCATTGATCTGGCCGGCCATGAGGGATATCCGGGACATCACGTCTACAACGTTCTTCTGGAAAAACATCTGGTCAGGGACCGAGGATGGGTGGAGTTCTCGGTGTACGCGCTGTTCAGTCCTCAATCGCTCATTGCGGAAGGAAGCGCGAATTACGGAGTGGAGGTCGCCTTTCCCGCCGGCGAGCGTCTGGAGTTTGAGCGCGACCGGCTGTTTCCTCTCGCCGGTCTCGATCCCGGCCGCGCGGCGGCCTATTACCGTGTGCACAGCCTCGTGGCGAAGTTGTCTTATGCCGGGAACGAGGCGGCGCGGCAATATCTCGACGGCGCGATCGATGGTCACGGTGCAATGGAGTGGCTGGTCTCTTATGCGCTGATGTCCCCGGAGCGCGCCCGGCAGCGAGTGGCCTTCATCGACCAGTACCGCAGCTACGTCATCAACTACAACCTCGGCAGGGATCTGGTGGCCGCGTCGATCGAGCGGAGGGCGGGAGGGGATCGGAACAAACGGTGGTCGTTGTTCGAGGAGCTGCTGTCGTCGCCCCGGCTGCCCTCTTCGTTGTTGTAGAGACACACGATCCGGCGTCCTCTTGAATTTCTGCTCCCCTGGCCGCAGCTAGCCCGCATTTCTCACACCCATCCTGCTGCGGACGCGCAAAGTGGCTCGACTGCTTCGTTGCGCTCGGAATCGCTCCTCGACGTACCGTGCAGTACGCCGTCGTCGCGCTTCCTTTCGCGCGCCTCGCATCCCAGCCACTTTGCGCGCCCTGGCGACGGACGGTGTGAGAAATGCGGGCTAGGAGCCTGCGCGGCAGAACTTCTTGGAGCGTGATCTTGGCGGAGCCTTTGGGCAACCAGCGCCGCCGGCCGTGCCGGCCAGGGGTCGGTTCCTGATCCGACCGCTACTTCCGCATCACCGAGTCGAGGATCATCAGAAAGGCCTGCTGCTGCTTCGCTTCGGTCTTGTTGATCACCGCGATGGTCTCGCCAATCCGAAACCGCTGGTGCAACTCCTCGGCAGAATGCGAAGAGGTCACGATGATGCGCTGGGCGGGCACACCCTTCTGTCGGGCGTAGTCCACAAACTTCTTGCCGTCCATTCCCGGCATTTCCAGATCCACGATCAGCAGGTCGATGGTGTCGTCGATCTTCGGCAAGGCATCGTAGGGATGGCTGTACGTCTCCACCCTGGCCACCGCCGCGTACCTCTCCAGCAAGAACCCCGACCACAGATCGCAGAAGGCGGGCGAGTCATCGACGATGACCACCCGCTTCATCGGGTGCGAGGGCTCGCTGCTCACGTCGGCCCCTTTCGACCCTTCGGTTTCGTCCGGCGTGCTTCCTTCACTGCTGCAGCCAGCGGCACGCGCGCGGAGGATCCGTATCGCAGCACTCCCCCCACGATGGTGGCCACCGTACGCCCGCGCAAGGTCTGTCCGGCGAATGGCGTGTTGGTGGCCTTGGAAGCGAATGGTGGAGCGACGATGGCCGATCCCTGGAGATCGAACAGGGCCACGTCGCCGCTGCTCCCCACGGCGAGCGTTCCGCCCGGGAGCCGGAAGATCCGCGCCGGCCCACAGGACATCAGATCGATCAGCCGGCTCATGCCGATGACCTTTTTCAACACGAGCTCTCCATACGACACCGCGAAGGCCGTCTCCAGACCGATCACACCGAACGGCGCCAGATCGAATTCCACGTTTTTCTCGTCGAAGTGATGGGGGGCATGATCGGTGGCAATCGCGTCCACCGTGCCATCAGCGATTCCTTCCAGGATGGCCTTCCGATGTTCCGGCGATCGCAGCGGCGGGTTCATCTTGAGATTGGTGGAGAACGACTGCAGAAGCTCATCTTCCAGCGCGAGGTGATGCGGCGTCACCTCGCAGGTGACCCGAACCCCGGCCGCACGGGCCGAGCGCACCGCATCGACCGCACCCGCGGTGGAAAGATGAGCGATGTGCAGATGCGCTCCGGTCAGCCGCGCCAGGATCACGTCGCGGGCCACCATGGTCTCCTCGGATGACGCCGGCATCCCGCTCAAACCCAGCAGCGTGGAGTAGTAGCCTTCGTGCATGACGCCGCCCTCCGTGAGATCGGCATCCTCTTCGTGCGCGATCACCGGGATGTCCAGCATGGAGCAGTACTCCAGGGCACGGCGCATCAGCTGTGCGTTGTAGACCGGCTTGCCGTCGTCGCTGACCGCAACGCACCCACCGGCACGGAGGTCGGCCAGTTCGGCCAGCGCCTCCCCCTTCAACCCGCGGCTGACCGCTCCGATCGGATAGACGCGGCAGGCGCCGTGACGCGCCGCCTCGGCCAGCATCATCTCGGTCACTGCCCGCTCGTCGTTGGGAGGAACG
Organism: Thermoanaerobaculia bacterium; assembly: GCA_046594105.1. Lineage (GTDB taxonomy): Bacteria > Acidobacteriota > Thermoanaerobaculia > Gp7-AA8 > Gp7-AA8 > JBDSGC01. The sequence continues at coordinate 2,015 of JBKJQB010000133.1, read as the reverse complement.
GTGTTGGCCATGGCGCAGACCGCGGTGTAGCCGCCGGCAACCGCGGCCCGCGTCCCGCTGGCGATCGTTTCCTTGTGCTCCTGCCCCGGTTCCCGCAGATGCGTGTGCAGGTCGATCAGGCCGGGCGTAACCAGCAGGCCCTCCGCGTCGATGGTGTCGATGCCATCGGCCTGGATGCGGCGATCCACGCGGGCGATGGCACCCTCTTCGATCAGGACGTCGAACTTTCCGTCCAACTCCTGACTGGGGTCCACCACGCGGCCGTTGCGGATGAGGAGGTTCATCGGTTCCGAGGTTGTTCCTCTCATCACTCGCTTCCCCGCCCGGCGCCAAGGAGATAGAGCACCGCCATGCGGACGGCGACGCCGTTGGTGACCTGCTCGAGGATCACCGACCACGGGCCATCCGCGACATCGGAGGCAATCTCCACGCCGCGATTCATGGGGCCGGGATGCATCACGATGACGTCGTCGCTGGCGCGGCGGAGTCGCTCGGGGGTCAGGCCGAAGGTGTTGTAGTACTCCCGGAGCGACGGGAAGCTCAGCTTGCCCTGCCGCTCCAGCTGGATGCGCAGCATCATGATCACGTCGGCCCCCTCGAGGGCTTCGTCGAGCGAGCGGACCACCCGCACCCCCATCCGCTCGATCTCCGCCGGCATCAGCGTCGGCGGCGCCGCCAGGGTGACCCTGGCCTTCATCTTCGTGAGCAGATGAATGTTCGAGCGCACCACGCGCGAGTGGGCGATGTCGCCGATGATCGACACGTTCAGCCCGGCCAGACGCCCCAGCCGCTCCCGGATGGTGAAGGCGTCGAGGAGGGCCTGGGTGGGGTGCTCGTGCGCACCGTCGCCCGCGTTGATGACGGAGGCCGGCAGTCGGTCGGCCAGCATCTTCGGGGCGCCGGGATGCTTGTGCCGGATCACAATCATGTCGGGATGCATGGCCATCAGGTTCTGCGCCGTATCGATGAGGGTCTCCCCTTTTTCCACCGCGGAGCCGGAGGCAGCGAAGTTGAGGGTGTCGGCAGAGAGCCGTTTCTCCGCGATTTCGAAGGAGACGCGCGTGCGGGTGGAGGCCTCCATGAACAGGTTGATCACCAGCTGGCCGCGCAGTGCAGGAACTTTTTTCACCGGCCGCTCGCTCACTTCCTTGAACCCTTCGGCCGTGTCCAGGATCAGCTCGATCTCCTTTGGAGTGAGCGACTCAATCCCCAGAAGGTCTTTGGTCCGCAGCGAGGTGGTGGGAATGGTCATCGGCGAGAGGGAGCAAGTCTCATCAAGATCTCAACGGCAGAACGCGTTGTCCTCAGCTCGGGATGACGGGGGTTTTCGCTGGCCATGCAACGTCTCTTGAATCCCCTCACTTCTCCATGATCAACACTTCGTCTTCGCCGTCGGTCTCGGCCAGCTTGACCTTGATGACCTCGTCGGCGTCGGTGGGCACGGTCTTCCCGATCACGTCGGCATGGATGGGCAGCTCGCGATGGCCACGGTCGACCAGCACGGCCAGCATCACCGCTTTCGGCCTTCCGAAGTCGATCAGAGCGTCGAGCGCAGCACGCACCGTCCGGCCGGTGTAGAGAACGTCGTCGACCAGAACCACCACCTTGTCGTCGATCGGCTCGGGCAGCTTGGTGGGCTTGACCACCGGTTGCGGCGCGATGGTCGTGAGATCGTCGCGATAAAGGGTGATGTCCAGGATGCCGAACGGCACCGGCCGTCCCTCCATCGCTTCGATTTCTTTCGCCAGCCTCTCACCAATGGGGACTCCGCGGCTGCGGATTCCCACGATGATGAGGTCCTCGATGCCTCGGTTCTTCTCTACGATTTCGATGGCCATTCGACGGATCGCACGGTTCATGCGAGCGCCGTCGAGCAGTCGTTTCTTGACGTTCATACGGACCTGACTTTTTGCGTGGAATTGCCCCGAAAAGGGCGGCGGGAGAATAGCACGGTGGTCTCCACTGCCGGATGTCAGAAGTCCCTTTCCGGAGAGCCGAGCGGTTTTTTGGACCCA
>JBKJQB010000346.1:0-3229 GCA_046594105.1 Thermoanaerobaculia bacterium | reverse complement strand
ACGATCGGCGAGCGGGCGCTTGCGATCGGTCTCATGGAAAAACTTCGCGTCGGCGAATCGTGCATTGGTGACGAAGGAGTTTCCGTAGGCCGCGTTGCCGTCGAGATCGGCGTCGTTGTCGATCACCGCGAGAAAAGAATTGGTCAATTTGCCAGCGGTGTCGCGGATGGGAAGCTGCTTCTGGTGCACCCGCATCACCGTCACCAGCACCTCTTCCGGAAGCTCCAGATACTCCGGCCGGAACTCCGCGCGCAGCACACCGGGATACTCCGTCAGATACTGCCACTGCGACCAGATGGAGGCGTCGGTGGAGGGCAGGCCGTGAACCTGCGTTGCCAGAATTCGGGCGCGCTCGGCCATGACCTGCCGGCGCCTGGCAGCGTCGATGACCACACGAGCCAGCTCGAGCTTGGTCACATAGTCGTTGTACGAGTCGATCTCGATGACTTCCGGCGCCAGCGTGCGGTGACCGACCGTGGTGGTGCCGGAGGTCACTCCAAAGATGGCCATCGGAAGATGTGCTCCGTCGAACAGGGAGAGGACGGAGTGGATGGGGCGGATGTAGAGATGCTCGCCGTTGCCCCAGCGCATCATCTTCGGCCAGCGAAGCGACTCGATCATCGCCGGGATTTTTTCCTGCAGGACTCCGGCGATGGTGCGGCCAGTTACGAGGCGCCGGACCTTGATGTAGTCGCCGCCGGGGATGACCTCTTCGATGGCCGCGTTGTTTTTCTTGAGGAATCCGAGGAGCGCGGGTGAGGGCGCGCCGGCAGCGTCGTAGGCAGCGCGCACGGGGGGACCCTTGAGCTCTTCGTCGCGGTCCGCTTCACGCTCCGGGAGTCCCGGCAGAAAAAACGAGATGCGGCGGGGGGTGGAGTTGACCAGCGGAGTCTTTTCGTCGCCCCCCAGCTCCCGGACAATTTTTCCCAGAAGCTGACGGATGGTCGCCTGCGCGGTGTCATGCATCCACGCCGGAATCTCCTCGGTCAAAAGCTCGAAGACATAGTCAGCCATGCTCGTTCGCCCGCCCGATCACGGCCTGCCCTTCTCCCCGGAGACTGCCGGCTGCTGCAGGAGCGGGAACCCCAGGGCTTCGCGCGAGGCCAGATACTGCTGGGCACAACCGACCGCCAGATCGCGCACGCGCTTGATCACCGCGACGCGCTCGGTGACCGACACGGCCCCCCGCGCGTCGAGCGTGTTGAACAGGTGCGAGCACTTCAACGTCCATTCATACCCCGGAAGAACCAGCTTCGCGTCGAGGCATCGCCGCGCTTCCCCCTCGTACGCATCGAACAGCTTCCAGTGCAGATCGATGTCTGCTACCTCGAAGTAGTAGCGCGAGAACTCCGCTTCGTCCTGTTGCCGTATCGCCCCGTATCCGAATCCTCCACCCCACTCAATGTCGTAGACGGAAGACTGGCGGGAGAGAAACATGGTCAGGCGCTCGAGGCCATAGGTGATCTCCGCGGAGATGGGCGCGAGATCGATCCCCCCGGCCTGTTGGAAATAGGTGAACTGCGAGATCTCCATTCCATCGAGCAGGATCTGCCAGCCCACACCCCAGGCGCCCAGCGTCGGCGATTCCCAGTTGTCCTCTTCGAAGCGGATGTCGTGTCGGGTCAGATCGAGTCCGATGGCCCGCAACGAGTCCAGGTAGAGATTCTGGATGTCCAGCGGCGAAGGTTTGAGCACCACCTGGAACTGGTAGTGCTTTCCAAGGCGGAACGGATTGTCTCCGTAGCGACCGTCGGCCGGCCTGCGCGAGGGCTGCACGTATCCGACCCGCCACGGTTCAGGCCCCAGAACGCGGAGGAAGGTGGAGGGATGCATCGTCCCGGCACCGACTTCCAGGTCCACAGGAGTCTCCAGCATGCAGCCGTGACTGGCCCAGAACGTCTGCAGTTGGAGGATCAGGTTCTGAAAGCTAAGCCGCGCCATGGACGCGGGATTCTAGCCCGGATTGGCCGGCAGCCGGCACGGCCGGCAGCGCTGGTTCGCAAAGCGTCCGCCACAATTTTGGCTCAGCCGCGTTCACTCGATCGCCCTGGGGAAATGAGTGCCTTCGTAGCGCCGGCATCCCTGCCGGCCGTGCCGCGGGCATCCTGCCCGCGGGATCTCGCCCAGTAAGCGCCGGCTGGAAGCCGACGCCACGGCCGGCAAGGGTGCCGGCGCTACGTTCGCTTCGCTCAGAACCACGGAGCGCACGTTCACCTCCCACTCTCTGGCGCAGCGCGCCATGTCCCAGGAGCCTGCGCGGCAGAACGTCTTGGAGCGGATCTTGGCGGAGCCTTGGGCAACCAACGCCGCCGGCCGTGCCGGCTCACAGCCTCTGAGTGCCCGTGGTATCCGTGGGAGGGGGCGGCGGCGGTGGCGCCGGGACCGGCTGCGGGGAAGCAGCGGGTGGCCCATCGCTGCTTCGATCGCGTCTGGCGTCGCTGGTCGTGGGTGTCGTCGTGGTTTGTGAAGATCGCTCCTCCGTTGAGGAGGTCGTCGACGTCGAATCGGAAGAATTCTGGGGACGTGCGGCTTCGCGCGAAGCCGCGGTCTGCGCGGATGCTTCCGCCGCCGCGGCCGCGGCAGCCGCTGCTGCCTCTCGTGAAGCGGGAGGTCTTCGCGTGATGCGGATCCGATCCTGCGCAGGAGGGAACACCGATGAGGAGGTTGTCGGCAACGTGGATGAGACCGAGCCCGGAACGGTGCTTCCCATCGGGGCGGGATTGGCGAGGGCGAAGTTGGTGGTGGTGTCGGCGCCAGTATCGGTCGTCACTCTCGCAGCAGAGGAGGTCGTCGCAGTGCCCTCTCCAATGCTCGACGTCACCGTTCCACTGGCACCCTCCTGGACCACCTGGTAGTCCTTCTGCTGGCGCTGGAGAGTCTGCTCGGATCGCCGGCATCCCACCATCAGAACTGCGCACGTCAGAATCGCGATCGCTCGGGAGCTCATGATTCCGAAGCGTCGCATACCGTATGCCATGGCCCTGGTTCCAATGGCGTTAACTTAAGCGGCGATCGGCCCTTTTCGTGGTCGACGCTTTTGACGCCGGAGGCGTCTCAGAGGGTAGCCGGTGGTCGCCGTAGAGCGAGCACCGAACAGGAAGAGGGAAGGGGGTTGCGACGCTGGAGGCGTCGCAGAGATGTTGAGAGGTAAGGGAAATTCAGGGATCGTCCGAGATTTTCTGGCACCCCGCCGGGGTGCCGCGCAGTTTTACGACCTCTGATCCGGTGG
>JBKJQB010000264.1:0-4466 GCA_046594105.1 Thermoanaerobaculia bacterium | reverse complement strand
TCCACGTAGCCAGTGCCGTGGTGGGTGAGGAGTCGGAGAATGGCTTTTGAGAAATGGGATCCGCAGCCGGAGTTTGAGCGCTTTCCGGCGTCCGCGACCATCGTCCAGTCGCGCCTGGTCCGGCTGCCCTCGCCCGTTGCGAACATGCTCCGGCTGCGCGGCAAGACCAACGCGAACCTCTACTACGACAAGAAGCGCAAAGTGATCGGCATCAAAGCACTGGACAAGAAAGAGGAGGGCGCCGCGAAGATCCGGCAGTCGGACAAGTCCACCTCGCTGCACGTGCCCAGCTTCTTCCGTTTCTACGACATCGAAGTGCGCGGCATCAAGCGTTTCCACTGCTGGTACGACGAAAAAGAGCGGATGGCCATGATCGACATCTCCCGCCCGTCACCGCGTGGAAGGCCGGCCGGAACGTAGCCGGCACGGCCGGCGGCGCTGGTTGTCCCAGGCTCAGCCATGATCACGCTCCAGCACTCTCTGCCGCGCAGGCTCCTCGGCCGCAGGCATTCGCAGTAAACGAAAAAAGGCGGCCTGAGGCCGCCTTTCGTTTGTTCTGACGAAGGATGGCGGACTACTGCTGCGACTCCGGCAGGTTGCCCCGCAGCACTTCGAGCGCTGCGGGGGTGATGTCCGGCAGGAAGTCGAACTTGGCCTTCGTGCCCACGAAGGCATTGGCGAGCGTGGAGGGATCGTTGTTCTGGAACGTCTGGGCGATGGAGGCGACGGGGATGCGCGTGCCGTAGGCCTGATTCACGGTGCGGATGAATTCGTTCGCGATCAGGACATACCCGACGTCGGTGGGATGTGCGGAGTCGATGCTGATCAATCCGCCTGTGATGAACCCGAGGTTGTAGGAGATCGGGCCCACGCTGAGGCCAGCCTTCACCCTGGTGAAGAAGGAGGCCAGATCGACCACCGGGATGTTCCGTGCGGCAGCCAGGGTGGTAATGGTGGTGTTGTACTCGGCGATCCGCGCATTGAAGGCGGTGATCTCGTCGGGCGTCAACACCGCCTCGTCGGGCAGCGGCTTACCGACGTCCGGCAGGTTCGGCAGCAGGGGCTTGAGGGCGGCGGGAATGCCATAGCCGCTCCGGAGCAAGCCCACATACGGGAAAAGGATCGCGCTGCCGGGAGGAAGCTGGCCAAACTTTCCGCCGCCGAGATCCGCCACCAGCGCAATCGGTTTTCCGCTGGGATCGAGGACCGGCTTGTTGGTGCTGGGGTCGATCAGAATGGTGGGAACGAGGTTGACGAAGGGCAGCAAGCGGATATCGCCAGGCAGATTGCCGACGACAATCCCCGCGTTGGGTGCCCCCGCGATGAGCTTGTCCAGAAGCGTGCCGTAGTCTCTGGTGAAGTCCTTAGTCGGCGTCAGGCCGGCAGGATTTCCCACCTGCAGAGGTCCAAAAAAGTCATCGGGGCCGAACCACGCCCCGATGAAGGTCGGGTTGAGGCGAAGAGCCTGTTGCACGACCGAGCCCTGTCCTCGGAGAACGATCGGCGCGCTGAACTCCTCGTTGCCATCGCCGTCGACATTGAGCGCGTCAGCAATTTCCGCTCCGTCGATGGCCAGGTTGTTGTACGGCCGGGCCAGTGCCGAGTTGAGCGGCGAGCCGAGGCCGGGTTTGAGTCCGATCCCCAGCGGGCTGAGGCTCGTTAGCACAAGCTCCGGAAGGATTCCCGGCTCGCTGATGAGTGCCTGCTGGAAGCAATTCGGTGCATCGTTGGCCGCGGTGCAGTCGGTGCGCAGGCCTACCTGGCGGGCGAAGACTGCCGGCCAGCTGAACTGCTGGTGAGTGACCACGCCGGCCAGGTTGGAGACGCCCAGCGTCAGGCTGTCCCCCATGGTGACGAAGGTTCGGAAGTCCGCCTTGCCTCGTGCCGCGAACATCGGGACGGCGATCAACTGCACTGCGGTCAGGACGACCGCAAGTCTCGAGAAATTCTTGATTGGCCTCATGGGCGACTCTCCTTTGGGTTAGAACCGGTAGCCGAGGTTGAGGCTGATCAGGTTCGCGTCAGTCTTGTAGGTGCCGTTGAAGTTTTCTGAATTACGCCCCTGGGTGCTGCGCTGCTTGAAGTGAAGGGCGAATTCCGTCGCGTCCAGGACCCAGGGACCGCAGCGATAACCGACGCCGAAGGAAGCGCCGATGCGATCGGAGTCAGGAAGCAGGGGGCTGACCACCTCGACCGGCTGCGGATTCTGGTCATACAGGATCCCCAGGCGGACGGCCCAGTTCTCCGTGACCGGGTGATTGGCTCCCAGCCGGAAGGAGTTGGTGTTCTCCCAGTTCTGCGGGCTGGTGAAGCTGGCCGCGGGAGTGGTGAGGAAGTTCACCTGCAGCTGTTTGAAGCGGCTCCAGGTGGTGTGGGTGATGTCCGCTTCGATGTCCCAGTTCGGGATCATGGTCGTGGCAATGCCGATCGCCGCCATCGCCGGAAAATCGACCGAGGTGCGCACATCCTGGCTGGGCGGGAGCTGCGAGCCGACCAGGGCATCGAAGACTGCGTTCCCGGTGGGGATCTTGGTAATGGTGGCGCGGCCATCGAAGTCGATCTTCATGGAGGCCCGGTAGGAAGCGCCCACACGCCACGTGCCGGGCTTGTACAGGATGCCGACGTTGTAGCCCCAGGCCTTGCTCCATTCGCTGGACAGGTAGGTGGAGGCCACATCGGCGAAGTGCTGGCTGAACGGATTGTTGGCACCGCTGTTCCGGGAGAGGATGACTTTGGCCCGGCGGTATTCGGCCCCGCCGCCGATGGCCAGTTTTCCGTCCGAGGTCTGCCAGGCCACGGCCGGCTCGACCGACACCGTCTTGATGTTCGCGTCTTTCGACACGAACCGGCCGATGAAGGGCTCCTGCCAGTTGGTGCGCAACCCGAATGCGGAGAACACACCCACACCGACGGTCAAATTCGAGCCGATCGGCATCAGGGCATAAGCATTCGGGGGGATGAAGGTGTGCCGGCGATACGTTCCTTTCGCACCCGAGGTGAAGGAATCATTGTCGTCTCCTCGGAACTGATTGGAGAAGTTGATGACGGTCCCACCAGTCATGAAGGCGGCGCGCCGTTGCTGGGCGATCCCGGCCACGTTGTAGAAGATGGCGCTCGGATCGTCTGCGGTCGCGGCGAACGCTCCCCCCATCGCGGTTGCTTTTGCACCCTGCTCGAAAATGCTGAATCCCGAACCGAATGACGCACTGCAGACGAGCATCGCTGCAGAAACCAGAAACCCAGTTTTGTTGAACGAACGCAAGGTGAGACCTCCTCAAATTCTTCCGAATCGCGGGCAGGAAAAAGAACGTGGAAATGCCCGGAAGCATAGCACAGGGCATATCTCTCAAACGACTGTGTTTACTCGCTCAACAGCGATGCGAGGAGAGCTGATGAGATCAATGTTTTGGACGTCCATCGTGCTGTTGATTGCCCTGCCGGCGGGCGCCGGAACGACCTACGAATTCTCCAGCCGGACCACCGGCCTGCAGGCCAGCACGATGGCCGGATCGGTTTCCATCGACGGAGCGAACGCGCGCATCGATCTGCGGGAGGGAGACGGCATGCTGTTCAAGGGCGGCTCGATCATCCTCTCCCGCGAGCGCGGACACGCACTGGCGGTCTTCGATCCCTCCACGAAGACCTTTTATGAATTGAGCCTCGACCAGCTGGCCGCGATGAGCAGCGCCGCGTTGGGCGCCGGAATGGTCAAACTGCGCTTCGAGCAACCGCGGGTCTCCTCGCGCGACCTGGGCAACGGAGGGACGGTGGAGGGATTCGCCACACGCAGAACATCCCTCGACGCGACCGTGAACATCCTGATCGACGCCCTGGGCCAGAAGATGACCACCAGGATGCGCATGCAGACGGAGAGTTGGACGACGGATCGTCTCAGCGGAGATCTGATGAACGTCTTTCAGTCGGGTGCGATGCGCAGCGGGATCCCGGCGCTCGACGCGCTGATCGAGGCCCAGACGGCATCGATGAAGGGGCGCTTTCCTCTCCGCCAGACCACCACGCTGCACCTCCTCCAGAACGGCCGCGACCTGGTCACGACCACCGCAACGTCGGTGACCCGGATGCGCACCGCATCGCTCGCCCCTTCGCTCTTCGAACCGCCCGCCGGTTACGCCAAGGTGCCCAATCCTGTGGAGCGGGCGCTGAAGATCGGGCAGTGAACGAGTCAGGAGATGGCGTAGCGCATCGTGCGACGCGCGGCGCCTCCCCGTCGAGTGTCCTTCTCCCCGCGCACGGGGAGAAGGTCCGCGAAGCGGGGATGAGGGGTCCTTGACCGATGGGAAGCTCGGTGTGGCGGCCGCGTGCTTGAACTCGGCGACTCCCGCGGGCAGGATGGCCGCGACACGGCCGGCAGGGATGCCGGCGCTACGAAACGGCCAACGAGATCCTGCGCGAGCTGCTGGGTTGACCGTTTCGTAGCGCCGGCATCCCTGCCGGCCGTGTCGCGG
>JBKJQB010000222.1:0-10368 GCA_046594105.1 Thermoanaerobaculia bacterium | reverse complement strand
TGATGCTTGCCGGGGCCACCATGCCGGAAGGGATCACGCTGGAGATCACCTCGCTGGCCTCCGCTTCTTACCTCGACATCACTGCCGGTCCGGCGCACCTCCGCACCGAAGGCCCGGAGGATGTCGGCAGTGATGTCGAGGTAAGAAGCGGAGGCCAGCGAGGTGATCTCCAGCGTGATCCCTTCCGGCATGGTGGCCCCGGCAAGCATCAACGAGGAGGCGAACTGGCTGGAGGTCTCCGCGGAGATGGGCACGTGAAAGCCTCCGCGCATCCGTTTTCCCCGCAGGCGGAGCGGCGGATAGCCTTCTCTGCCGGCGTACTCCACCTCTCCTCCCATGGCCATGAGTACGTCGACCAGATCGGCGATGGGCCGCTCGTACATGCGCTGTTCTCCTTCCAGCAGAAAGCGCCCCGGGACGAACGAGAGCCAGCCGGTGAGGAAACGCATGGCCGTGCCGGCGTTGCCGACGAACAGAGGGACCTCATTGGCCGACATCGTCTTCCGCTCGCCAATGCGGATGCCCTCCTTGAAGGAGCCGCTGATCTCGAATCCGATGGTGCGCAGCGCCTCGAGCGCGTAGCGGGGATCGTCCGAGTCGAGACAGTTCGTGATCAGCGTCGTACCCTCGGCCATGGCCGCAAGAAGGAGCGCGCGGACCGAGTAGGACTTGGAAGGGGGAACGGTGACGGTGGCCTCCAGATGCGCGAGCTGGGGAATGGACTTCACTCAACCTCCAGCCGCAGGCCGTCGTATGCCAGCCGGATCCCCGCCGGCAGCGTTGATTCGACCAGGGCGTGATCCACTTCATGAGTGAGATGGATGAGCCAGGTCTCGCGCGCACCGATGCGCTGCGCGACGGCCACGGCCTCCTCGATGGTGAAGTGGGTGGGGTGATGCGGTGCGACGCGCAGGCCGTCCAGCGCCAGCACGTCGACGCCCTCGAGCAGACGCATGGTTGAAGCGGGGATGCCATTGGTGTCGGTGATGTAGGCGAACTGGCCGATGCGGTATCCGAGAATGGTCCAGTCGCCGTGATCGACCGGAAGGGGCGTGATGTCGATGCCCTGGTGGGTGAACGGTTCCTCCACCTCGTGCAGATCGAGTTGCGGTTTCCCTCCACCGATCTGCGTGTCCGACCAGATGTAGCTGAACACCCGCCGGACGGCATGCGCGGTGGCCGGGTTGGCGAAGGCGTGGATGGCGTCGCGCTGTCGGAAGTTGAAGGGGCGGATGTCGTCGAGGCCCATGAGGTGGTCGGAGTGCGAGTGGGTGAACAGGATGAAATCGAGCCGCGGGATCGGCGAGCGCAGGAGCTGTAGCCGCAGATCGGGAGTGGTGTCGATGAGGAAGTGGCGCCCGTTGCGCTCGATCTTCACCGACTGCCGCAGTCGCTGATTGCGCGGGTCGTCCGACGTGCAGATTCCGCACGAGCATCCCACCACGGGAACGCCCGTCGAAGTGCCCGTGCCGAGAAAGGTGATGGTGGATTTCATGGGGTGAGAGTCCGAGGCAGAAGGCATTGACGATCCGTCATCATGAGAGCTGTGAAAAAATCCCCGGCCGTCATCCTGAGCCGCGCAGACGGCGAAGGATCTGCACCGGCCCAACTGTCGCCAGCAACATCCTCGTGATTGCAGATCCTTCGCTTCCCGCCCGCCACCCACGCCGCACAGGATGACGGGGGGATTTTTTCACAGTTTCTGAGCCGCGCAGACGGCGAAGGATCTGCAACGTCGCGAGGGTAAATCGGGCGCATCCTTGTGATTGCAGATCCTTCACTTCCCGCCCACCTCCCACGCCGTTCAGGATGACGGTGCTTTCTGTTTTGCTTTCTAACTTCAGATCACGGCGAAACTCGTTGCTCCCGTCTTCGGATTGATGATCATCGCCTCGCCGGTTTCAAACCAGGGAGGAAGTACGGTCACCGTCCCTTTGCCGGCGGGCACGATGGTTTTCTGGTGGAAGTGTCCGAGGATGACGTCGGTAAAGCCGTCGGCCTGTCGCTTGCGACCGAAGGCTTCCATCAGCTCGATGGGCAGTCGGGACTTGTGTTTGAAGTTGGAGCGGGCCAGCCGTTTCTCCACTCCGTCGACAAACTTGCGGGCGGTTCCGCGCGGGACGAACTTCAGGGCGAAGCGGGAGAGCGGATTCTTCGAGGCGGTCCGCCAGAAGCGGTAGGGGTAGTCGCGATCGTTGATCAGATCGCCGTGAACGATGAGGAAGTTCCGATCGCCGGCCTGCAGTGCGTACTCCAGCCCGACGTCGGTCACCGATTCTTCCGCGAACGAGTTCTGGAGAAAGAAGTCGCGGTTGCCTTCGACGTAGTGGACGGCCACGCCGGAATCGCGCAGCGCGCGGAAGCGGGCGAACACCTTCCCCACCGTCGGCGTGTAGAACTTGGCGTCGGCGATCAGGTAATGAAACAGATCGCCGTTGAGGTAGAGCGCACGAGGACGCAGGGCCTGCAGGCGATCGAGCCACTCGCTGATGCGCGTCTCGCTCCCTTCAGAGAGGCCGATGTGCGAGTCGCCGATGACGACGATCTGCTGGGGTGGGATCAATGCTGGAGCTCCTCGTACGCTCGCTGCAGCGAGGCGTAGGTCGTCTCACTGAACGCGCAGAAGACCACGTGCTGCACCGAGCGCGCCTGCGGCGCGAAGTCGAAGGCTGCAGCCATCATTGCGCGCGCACAACGATCTGAAGAGAGTCCGGCCAGGGTGTGGCAGGGCGGGAAGGCGATCGAGCGAAGCGCCAGTTCCTCTGCCCGTCGCAGCGCCGACCACGTCGTCTCGTGCAGGCGCCGCTCGCAATCATCGTCGCCAGGGGGAGGCAAGACGGTGTCGATGACGAATTTGCAAAGCAGGTTGCCGGTAGCGACTTCGGCCGGCCTCGAATAGGGTTCGACGCCGTCGTTCTTGTTGGCCAAACGAGGGTTGACGATGGCGTCCACCTTCAGGGATGCCACATCGCCGCGAAGGAGCTCGATCTGCACCGTCGGAGTGTATCGCCGACCACACCACTCGCGGCAGGAGCTTTCGTTCGCTCCTTTTTCGCGCCGTGGGTTGGAGGAGATCTCGCGAGGCAAGGCTGTGGAGGCTGCGTGTGGAAACGCTGGAACGTCTTGGAGAGTGATCTTGGCGGAGCCTTGGGCAACCAGCGCCGCCGGCCGTGCCGGCCGCTACAGCGCGCTCTTCAGCTTCGCCCGGGGATCTTCTCCATAAGCGGCTTCGATCAACTCCACCGCCTCGGTTGCTTCCGGAGTGAGCTTGCGGGGCACGCTGATCTGCACGCGGTAGTAGTGATCGCCGAGCCCGCTTCCCTTTTTTTTCGCACCCTTCCCGGAGATGCGGAAAGTCTGGCCTCCCTGCGTTCCGGCGGGAATCCTCGCCCGCACCGCGCCGTGAATGGTGGGAACGTCGACCTGCGCGCCGCGGATGGCCTCGCCGATGGTGACCGGAAGGTCGATGTAGATGTCGTCCCCACGCCGCTCGAAGAATGGATGCGGCCGGACGTGGATGAGGAGATTGAGATCGCCGGGCGGCGCGCCCGGACCGCCAGCGGAGCCTTTTCCGCGCAGCCGCAGCCGGGCCCCGTCCGCGACTCCTTCCGGGATCTTGACCTTCACCGTGTCCGCGCTTCCCCGGTTGCGGGCCAGGCTCAGTTCCAGGGTCGTGCCCAGGATGGCGTCACGGAAGTCGATGGTGGTCTCCGCCTCGAGGTCAGTGCCCCGCTGCGGCTCGGACTGGAATCCGCCACCTCCGAAAAGGTCGGAGAAGATGTCGGTAAAGCCACCGGCACCGCCGCCGGCCCCGGGACTTCCGCGCCTTCCCTGAGTCCTGCCACCTCCGGCACGCTCGCGGGTGAACTGGGAGAAGTCGAAGCCGTTGAACGGGCTCTGGCCTCCGGAAAACGGACCCTGACCGCCGCTGAACGCCTCGCGACCGAGACGGTCGTACTGCTCCCGCTTCTCCTGATCGCTGAGCACCGCGTAAGCCTCGGAGATCTCCTTGAACTTGTTCTCCGCTTCCTTGTTGCCCTTGTTCTTGTCGGGATGAAACTTCTTGGCCTGCGATCGATAGGCTTTCTTGATCTCCTCCTCGGAGGCGGTCTTTTTCACTCCGAGAAGATCGTAGTAATCCTTGGCGGCCATGCGGGCGGGAAGTATACGCACGAGCCGCGCCCGGCGAATGGTGAGCAGGCCGTGTCTGGCGGACGAATTGCTTCGGGGTGGCGTTCATAGAACAATCGCGGAAGGTGACCCAGACCCATGTATGGCAATCTCGCACGGCGTAACGTGCTCACGATGATTCTGGCCGGTGGCATGGGCGAGCGGCTGTATCCGCTGACTCGCGACCGCGCCAAGCCGGCGGTGCCCTTCGCCGGGCGCTACCGGATCATCGACTTCGTCATCAACAACTTCATCAACTCCGGCTTCTTCAAGATCAAGATCCTCACCCAGTTCAAATCGACCTCTCTGATCGAGCACATCACCCGAACCTGGAGGCTGGTTCCGGAGATTGGCCAGTACGTCGACGTGGTGCCGGCCCAGATGCGCAAGGGCCCTTTCTGGTTTCGCGGAACTGCGGATGCTGTCTATCAGAATCTCGAGCTGATCTTCGATGAGCGACCCGATTACGTCTGCGTGTTCGGCGGCGACCATATCTACAAGATGGACGTCAACCAGATGCTGCAGGAACACATCGCCACCGACGCCGACCTGACCATCGCCACCATCCCCGTCCCGCTGGCGGAGGCGAATCAGTTCGGCATCGTGGAGATCGACGCCGATTACCGCGTCACCGGCTTCGTGGAAAAGCCGAAAGAAGGGGCGAAGACCATTCCCGACCGGCCGGACATGGTGCTGGCTTCGATGGGCAATTACATCTTCAAGGCCAGCGCGATGATCGACGTTCTGCAGCGGAACGCGCTGCACGATTCGGCACACGACTTCGGCAGGGAGATCATTCCCGACATGTTTCCGCGGGTGCGGGTGCAGGCCTACGACTTCGGGAAGAACTACATCCCGGGCGAGGCGGAATACAACCGCGGCTACTGGCGCGATGTGGGGACGATCGACTCGTACTTTTCGGCCTGCCTCGATCTGGTGGCCGTTACGCCGCTGTTCAACCTTTACAACCATCAGTGGCCGATGGTGTCAGCCCCGATGCATCTGCCGCCGGCGAAGTTCGTATTCGCCGATTCTGCGACTCAAAGAATCGGCGTGGCCACCGACTCGCTGGTCTCCGACGGATCGATCATCTCGGGAGGCAGCATCAACCGCTGCGTCCTGCATCCGCGGGTGCGCATCCACTCCTATGCCGAAGTCGACGAGGCCGTTCTGATGGATGGCGTGGAGATCGGCCGTCACGCGAAAATCCGGCGCACCATCATCGATAAGGGTGTGAAGATCCCGCCGGGAACCACCATCGGCTACGACCTCGAGGCAGACCGGGCGCGATTCACCGTCACCGACTCGGGGATCGTGGTGGTGCCCAAGGGCGCCGTGATCGAGGAGCGGGTCCCCGCTCCGGTGTAAGCAATTCCAGATTCGCAATCCCATCAAAGAGAGAGAGAACCGATCACCATGAGCTCACCGAAACCCCGCGCGGACGGCCGTGCCGCGAATGAGATGCGCCCGGTCATCATCACCCCGAACTTCAGCAAGCATGCGGAAGGATCGGCCCTCATCGAGGTTGGCGACACCCGGGTCATCTGCACCGCCTCGGTCCAGGAGAAAGTCCCTCCGTTTCTGTACCGCAGCGGAAAAGGCTGGGTCACTGCCGAGTACGGGATGCTGCCGCGCGCCACCTCCGAACGAACCGATCGCGAGGCGGCCAGGGGCAAGCAGGGCGGCCGGACCATGGAGATCCAGCGGCTGATCGGCCGCTCCCTTCGAGCCGCCGTCAACGCCGAGCTTCTGGGCGAACGCACCATCTGGATCGACTGCGATGTGATCCAGGCCGACGGCGGAACGCGCACCGCCTCCATCACCGGATCGTTCGTGGCTCTGGCGTTGGCGCTGGGGCGGCTCTACGTCGACGGCAATCTCGTGACCTGGCCGATCACGTCGTTCGTCGCCGCGGTTTCCGTCGGTCTCCTCAGCGGTGTCCCTTCGCTCGACCTGAACTACGCGGAAGACTCGAAGGCGGGAGTGGACATGAACGTGGTGGCCACGGACAAGGGTCGCTTCGTGGAACTGCAGGGAACCGGCGAGGGCGCCACCTTCAGCGATGACGAAATGACCGCGATGATGGCGCTGGCCAAACAGGGAATCGCCTCCCTGATCGAAAAACAGCGCGAGATCCTCGGCCCCACCATGACCCGCGTCGACGGCCTGGCCCGAGACCGCCTGAACAAGAAGTTCCGGTAGGCCGGCACGGCCGGCGGCGCACCGATTGATGGTGAGAAGCGGGAGCCTCCCCATCGAGTGTCCTTCTCCCCGCCGCAGCGGGGAGAAGGTCCGCAAAGCAGGGATGAGGGGTCCTGCTCTTCATCGCGTGAGTTCCCCTCATCTGCCTTCGGCACCTTCTCCCCGTGTGCGGGGAGAAGGACTCTTGTCGGGGAGGACGTGCGAAGCCGCTATTTAACGGTTCTTAGAAGGGCGGGTCAGAGGGACCCATTGAGCTCGGTCCCATTCGTCCCATCAATCCTATCGGTGCTGTTCTGCCGCGCAGGCTGCTTTCTCACCCGGATCCCTCGGTAGGACTGCGTGGACGCCGCGCCCCCGGCTGGGGCGGATGGCCATGGAACGAACGCGGGCCTGGGGCTTCGCGCTTCGCGCTACCGTCTCGCTGCGCCTTCGGCGCGCGTCCGCAGCCCGACTTCAGCGCAACGCTCGCAGGACTCGCGGCGCGAGCATCCACTCCAGATGGTTCACCCCTTCGGCAATGGTGAAGACGTAGCACCCGCCCTTGCGCAACTCGAGCGGATGGCCGCCCTGGACGCCGAGGAGCGAGGCAGCAATGCGGGACAGCAGCGGCTCGTGCCCCACGCACACGATTGCGGCGCTCTTCGTCTCCCGGAGAAACTGCAGAAATCCTTCCGGCTCTGCCTGGGGACGCAGCTCGTCGATCAATGCCACGTCGGCAATGCGAGCTCGTTCGGCCACCAGGTGGGCCGTCTGCACGCAGCGCTGGAGCGGGCTGGAAGCGATGGCGTCGATTCGGGGAATCAATCGCAGGAGTCCGCGCGAAGACGCGCGCATGCGCCGGCGTCCTTTGCCGGTGAGAGCGCGCTCCTCGTCAGGAATGCTTCCCGGAGTCTCTGCGATGCCGTGGCGGAGAAGGATGACCCACTGCTTCTTCTTCTGATTCATGTCTGCCCTCACACCGAGTCGAAGCGAACCCGAACGTCGAACATTTCCCCGAAGTAGCGGGCCCGTTTTTCGGCGCTGCTGATTTCTACAGAGGCGTTGGCGCGGGTGCGCACCAGGAACCGTGCGCTGTCGCGAGCGACGCGCACCGCCACGTCGCGGACGCGCTGGCGATTCCCGCGATCAAGGCCCGCGGCGATCCTGAGGATCGAGGACAGCTTCTCGACGTCCGCTCTCTGGGTCGCCGAAAGCTCTGAGAGATTTGGATGCTCATCGCGAGGAGGAGCCTTCCGGAAATAGCGAGCCACATTCGCGATGATCAGGAGCTGCTCCTCGGTGAAGCCGCGCAGATCGGCGTGACGGATCAGGTAGTAGCTGTGTTTGTGGTGCCCGCGATCGCTGATGTGCAGCCCGCTCTCGTGGACCAGCGCTGCGTAGTGCAGAAGCTCCCGCGACTCCGTGGGAAGGCAATGGAGCTTGATGGTCTGATCGAAGATGCGCGTGGCCAGCCGGGCTACGTGCGCGCCATGTTTCAGGTCGCAATCGGTGCGCCGGGCCAGCGCCAGAACCGATCGCCGCCGCAGTGAGCCGCCGCCACGCGACGGTGAGGAAAGCTGTGAGATCCGGCTCTCGATGATTCCTTCGCGGATGGCCACGGGACAGGCCACCAGAGACTCGATGCCGAATGCCGAACAGGCCTCGTCCAGGACGATGGCGCCGGCCAGGATGGTGGCCGCGCGCTTCTCGTCGAGGCTGAACGTCTGCACCCGCTCCTTCGCGGTCATGCCGCTCAGCTGCTCGATGATCGCTCGCAGGGTGGCCACCTCCAGCACTTTCAATCCGCTCGATCCCTCTTCGATCGTGTCCCCTCCGGGCGAGAGTCCGGCCAGAGTGAGGATGGTGCCCGACGTCCCCACGCAAAGGTCCACGCCCAGCTTCCCGATGCGCTTGCGATGACGGGCAAAACGCTCCGCTGCGAAGGCCCGGCATGCGCGCAGGGACCGCTTCAACGGCTTGTTCTGGAGATCGAACCGCTGGGCCATGCGCAGCGATCCGAGAGGCTCGCTGGCCGCGAAGTAAATCTCGTCTTCGGTCCCCACGATCAGTTCTACGCTGCCGCCGCCGATGTCCACCGCCAATCCCGTCGCTCCATCCAGGTCGACCGCTGTGCGGATGGCCCGGAAGATGAGATCGGCCTCCTCCTCGCCGGAGATGATGCGCACCTTGACGCCCGAGGCGTCGCGAACGCGTGTGAGAAACTCGCGGCGATTGGGCGCCTCGCGCACCGCGCTGGTGGCCACGGCCACGATCTCGCTCACCTTCCATCGGGCGGCAATCTCCGCCATCCGGGCGATGCTGCTCACCCCTCGGTCCATGGCCTCCTCGGTCAACGGCTGCCCGTCCAGACTGCTCAGGCCGAGCTGGATCATGTCCTTCTCCCGATCGATGACGCGCACGTTCCGGCCTTTGGCTTCCACCACGATCATGTGGATGGAGTTTGTGCCGATGTCGATGGCGGCAATGCGTTGGTCGCGCTCGGTCATGAGGAGATTCGAGTGTAACGTCGATGTCTGCTCCGCGGGGCGGTGACGATGGTCTACAGTGGCGGGATGCGCAGTCCCATCGTCTCGCGCCCGCGGATCGCCATCCGCACTTTGTCGCTGGCGCGAAGGCTCCCGCCACTGCGCCTTCCCCATGTGGCAGCGACTCCGCTCCCCATCCGGGCCCGCCCGCGGATCGGCAAACCGGGCCGTTCCGCAGTGCAGCACCGCGACAGCGGGAAGCCGCACCGGGTCGATTCTGTTAGTCTCCCGCGAGATGGAAGAAAGCGATGATGCAAGCCCCGATTCTGCCGAAGAGCAGCCGCTGCACCCGGCGATTCAGGGCCTGAAAACCATCTGCCGCTGCAACAACATCAAATACAAGACCATCGAAAGGGCCATCCGAGAGGGGGCGCAGTCTCTTTCCCAGGTCGCCGCCCGGACCACCGCCACGACCGGCCAGTGCGGCGGCTCCTGCACTCCGGAGGTTCAGGAGATGCTGGCGGAGATTGTTCCCAGGCGGCCGATTCCGCCTCCGGTCGTGCCTTCCACCGGCGATGCCTGGTGGGTCCGAAAAAAATGAAGCCCCTGGACATCTATCTGAAGCCCACCTGAACCACCTGCCGCAATGCGGTGGCCTACCTGGAAGGTAAGGGCGTGGAACTGATCAAGCATGACCTGGCGAAGGACCCTCCTCCTCGGGAGTTGCTCGAGCGTCTGCTGGTGCAAGGTCCGCTGGAGGATTTTCTGAGCACCAGAAGCCCTGCTTACAAAGCGCGCAATCTCGACGTCTCCACCATGACCCCGACGCAGGCCATCGACCTCATGCTGGAAGAACCGAATCTGATCCGCCGCCCGCTGCTGCTGCATGGCAAAGAGGCCGTCTTCGGATTCAAGCCAGAACGCTACGACGAGTTGACCGGTCGATGATCCCTCCGGCCGGGATGGCGATCGCCGCAATGACGGTCATGCTCTGGATTCTCTGGAGCGACTCGGTGCGCCCGCGGAAAGCGGCCCCGATCCTGTACGCGCTGCGGATCGCCCTCTACCTGATCCTGGGCGCCGTGCTGGTGCTCAACATGGTCCGCTATTCCTTCCTGTTCTCGAACAGCACGCGGGCGCTGGTGATCGCCGCAGCATGTGTCTCGCTATTTGGTGCGGCCTACTTTGGGCGGAAACTGGTCCGCCGCGGGTGAGGGTTAACCCCGGTGACGGGGCCCTGCCGGCCGTCATTTTGAGCTGGGAAACAGCGCGATGAGCCGATGGGTGGGCGATGAACGGGCGCTCCGTGGTTCTTCTGAGCGGAGCGAACGGAGCGCCGGCATCCTTGCCGGCCGGTCCGCCGGCTTCCAGCCGGCGCTGTTCGGCGAGCTCCTGCGGGCAGGATGCCCGCGGACGGGCCGGCAGGATGCCGGCGCTCCGAAGGCAGCAAGATCTCCCGAGAGCTGCAAGAGACGGTTCATTAGAAGCCGAGAAGACGGCGAAGGATCTCATCGACCCAACTGACGCAGAG
>JBKJQB010000130.1:0-7836 GCA_046594105.1 Thermoanaerobaculia bacterium | reverse complement strand
GCACGACAAGATCGCCCGCCTTGATTTTTTTCTGCTCATTGGGTCGGGAGTCGGATACAACCAGGCCGCTGTGGCCTTCCGCGTTGCTGAGGATGGCGCGCGACTCTTCGGAGCATCGGCGAAGTAACGGTTGCTTGCGGGTCGAAGGATGGGAGAGAAATGAACCCTGTGGTCACGGTGGTGGGCGGGCTGGTCGTCGCTGGTGTCGTAGCGCTCGGGGTCACCACCGCCTATGTGCGCCGTCATCCGGTGGAGACTTTCATCAAGCTGACCCGCCGGGGCATGAGGAACGCGGGATTCGCGCGGAAGACCCTCACGTTGCCCGATCGCACGCGGATCGTCTATTTCGAAGGCGGCAGGGGAGCGCGAACCGTGGTGCTCGTCCACGGGGTCAACGATCAGGCGGGGACCTGGGTCAGCGTCGCTGGCCCCCTGGCGAAAGAGTTCCGCGTGATCGCAATCGATCTTCCCGGACATGGAGAAAGCGGACCGGCCACCGGACCGCTCCCCATGAAGCTCCTCATCGACGCGCTGACCGCCGTGATCGATGGCCAGCCGCAGCCTCGGATCACTCTCGTGGGCAACTCCATGGGCGGATGGGTGAGCATGCTCTACGCCGCGGACCATCCCTCACGCGTGGAACATCTGGTGCTCGAAGATTCCAGCGGCATGATGTGGGATTTGAGCGACGTTCCGCTGTTCCCCAAAAATCGCGAAGAGGCGCTCCGGCTGATGCGGATGGTTCACGGACCGGAGACAAAGATTGCAGATGCGATGCTCGACTCGATCGTTCGGCTGGCGCCCACGCTGCCGCAGGCTCGCGTGCTGGAGGGTGGGATCATCGGCTCCCTGGTGGATGGCCGGCTGGCCTCGCTGACCATGCCCGTCACACTGATCTGGGGTGCGCACGACGGACTTCTTCCGCGCGCCTACGCGGAGGCGCTGCACGCCCGGATTCCCGGCGCGACGCTGCAGATCATCGAATCGGCCGCGCACATCCCGCACCGGCAGGCGCCCGTCGAGTTTTTGAGAGTGCTGCGGGAATCACTGCGAGCCTCCGCTGGTACCGCAGCGGAGCGGCGATGAACCCGCGCGCGATGTTTGCGGGAGATCTGATCGCCGAGCGCGCGCGCATCACCCCCGACAGGCTGGCGCTGGTCTCCGTGGAGAGCGGCGAGCGTCTGACGTATGCCGATTTTGACCAGAGGTGTCATCGGGCGGCAAGCGTACTGATCGCTCTCGGCATCCAGCATGGGGAGCGCTACGGCATCCTCGCGCACAACTCGATCGACTTTCTGGCGATGTTCTTCGCCTACGCCCGGACCGGCGCCATCGCCGTGCCCCTCTCCACCCGTGCCACCGCTCACGAGCTGTCGCAGATCGTGGCGGACTGCGGCATGAAGGTTCTGTTTCATGGCGCCGAGTTTTCTGAGATGGCCCAGCAACTGCCGGTGCCGTCGCATCCGCTCGCCGCGCCGATTCTTCCAGCTGACCACGCTCCGCCACGTGCGCGGGCGGTCGACAGCGAGGCGGTGGCCTGCCTTCTCTACACCAGCGGAACCACCGGACGGCCGAAAGGGGTCATGATCCCGGGGCGCCAGCTCCTGTGGAATGGATACAACACCGCTCTGTGCTGGGGACTGCGTGACGATGATGTCAGCCCCATCTACACGCCGATCTACCATGCCGGCGGCATCGCCGCATTCCTCATCCCGATCTTCACCACCGGCGGCACCATCATCCTGCACAAGACATTCGAGGCCGGTCAGGTCTGGCGAACCATCGAGCGGGAAGCCTGCACCGTGGTCCTGGGCGTGCCGACGATCTGGAAGATGCTGATGGAGGAGCCCTCGTTCGCGTCGGCCGATCTCAGAGCGGTCCGGTGGTTCATCTCCGGCGGCGCGCCGCTTCCCCAGTTTCTGATCGAAGCGTATGGACGTAGCGGCGTGGTCATGAAGCAGGGCTACGGGATGACCGAGGTGGGCGTGAACTGCTTCACCATGACCGTGGAAGAGGCTGTGCGGAAGGGGGGGTCGATCGGCCGGCCGATGATGTTTACCGAAGTGCGGCTGGCCAGTGATGGCGGCGAGGAGCTCGGCAACGATGTCATCGGGGAGATGTGGATTCGAGGGCCGCATGTCAGCAGCGGCTACTGGAACAACCCCGAGGCCACAACCGCCGCCTACGACGACGAAGGGTGGTTCCACACCGGCGACCTGGCTCGCCGCGACGGCGAGGGCTTCTTCTTCATCGCCGGGCGCCGCAAGGAAATGTTCATCACCGGCGGGGTGAACGTTTACCCTGCAGAAATCGAAGCCGAGCTGGTGTCGCACCCCGACGTGATGGACGCGAGCGTCCTGGCCGTCCCCGATCGTACCTGGGGCGAAGCGGGAGTGGCCTTTGTGGTCGGCTCGGTGAGCGAAGAAACCCTGAGTGCGTATCTGGCCACGCGGCTGGCGCGATACAAGCTGCCGAAGCGCTATGTGTTCATGGCCACGCTTCCGCGCACTCCATACGGAAAGGTGGAGAAGGAAACGCTGCGAGAGCTGCTGGGCGAGGAAGGTTCGCTCTCATGAATCAGAAAGATCGCTCCGAGCGCAGCCGCACCCAGATCCTCGACGCTGCGTTGAAGCTGTTTTCCCATCGGGGCTATGGCGCTACCAGCGTGAGTGACATCGCCGAGGCGGCAGGACTGTCCAAGGGAAACGTCTACCACCACTTCACGGACAAGGAGACCATCTTCCGGGAATTGCTGGACCAGTACTTCCAGGCGATGTCCACGCCGGAGTTCCCGTTCAATCGCGCCCTGGCCACCGGTCAGTTCCCCGAGAACCTCGAGCAACTCGGTCTGGCCGCCCGGGAGACGGTGCGCGACTACCGCGCCCATGTCGCCCTCATCTACGTCGACGTCGTCGAATTCGACGGATCGCACATCCGGAAGTTCTACGAAGACATGGCCAGGCGTTTCGAAACGTTCATGAAGGTCCATGGCATGGAGAAGGAGCTGGAGGGGAGGCTGCAGGAGGGGCTGTCTCCCACCTCGGCGGTGATGCTGGCCACGCGCATCTTCTACAACTACTTCTCGATCGAGATCCTGTTCGGGGTGAAGGATCACTTCGGCAAAGAGACGGACGAAGTGGTCGGTGAGATCTCGCGCATCCTGCGCCACGGGATGCTGCGCCGCCCGTAGGCCGGTGAAGTGGCCACGCCACCTCGCCACGAATCGGGTCTGCCGCGCCGTTTCACTGAGCCGATCCTGATCCCCAACGAGCCGGCAACGCCGGCGCAAGATCGTAGCCCCCGGCGTCAGCCGGGGGAACACACGCCCATTCCCCTCGCAAAGCCTGCGAAGCGGGCGACAGAACCTGGCGCGCCGCAATTCGGATCTCGTTTTTCAAACGCCACAGAGACGTAACACCGCTCCCGCGACGGAACTCTATTGCCGGTGCATGCTGTGCTTCGCCGCGGGACAAAACGTCGATCGGGAAGTGCAGTACCTTGTCCCGCATTGCGTTCTGATCGCGGGTTGTTCGGGAGACATCGATGCGCTGGCTGGGCCGCACCGCGTTGCCGCTGCTGCTGATCGCCACCGCGGCAGCGGCGCAGGTGAAGGAGTCGATCGAAGTCCATCTGGTGGAGGTTCCGGTCACCGTGGTGGACCGCTCCGGCCATGCCGTGCGCGGACTGACTGAGGCGAACTTCGAGGTCCTGGATCACGGCACGCCGCGTGTCATCAGCTCCTTCGACGCCATCGACTTCGCCGCGGAAGGGTTGAGCAAAAAGCTCTCGCCGCTGAATCCCTCAGCGCGGCGTAGCTTTCTCCTTCTGTTCGATCTTTCCTTTTCCTCGCCGGCAGGACTGACCAAGGCGCAGGGGGCGGCGCGGAAATTCATCGCCCGCGGGTTGCAGAAGCGCGATCTCGCTGCCGTGGGGACGGTCGACATCAACCGCGGATTCCGGCTGGTCACCGCTTTCACCACCGATCGCACGCTCCTGGCTGCGGCCGTTGCCAGTCCCCGGAACTTCGTTTCCAGCGACCCGCTGCAGATCGCCGGAAACCAGAACCTCGACGTCGCCTCCTCCAAGGGGCTGACGCAGGAGGGGACCGGTCAGGGCAATAGCCGCTCCGTCGGAGACGAGCTCTCCGCCGATGTGGCCCGAGGCGATCGTCGACTGAATGATGTGTACAACCGCTCGCGGATCGAACGGCAGGTACAGCTGCTTGCCAGAATGGCCCGCAGCCTCCGCCGGCTTCCCGGCCGCAAGCACGTCATCTTTCTGTCGGAAGGCTTCGATCCCCGCCTGGTGCAGGGGCGCGACCCGCGGGTGAATCCGGAGGCGGTCGATGAAGAGCAGCAGATTGCGTCCGGCCAGATCTGGCGCGTGGACACCGACGCGCGCTTCGGAAACAGCACCAGCATGGCCATCGTCAGCGAGATGGGGCGTGCTTTCCGCGAGGCCGATGTCGTTCTTCACGGCGTCGACATCCAGGGCGTGCGGGTACAGAACGATCTGGCCGGCTCGAAAGTGAATTCGAATGACGCCCTCTATCTGCTCTCCCGTCCGACCGGAGGCGAGGTCTTCAAGAACTCCAATGACATCAACAGCGACCTGGAGACCATGCTCCGGCACCAGGAAGTTGTCTACGTTCTCGGCTTCACCGTTCCCGCTGCGAACAATGGTCGATACCACGATCTGAGCATCAAGCTGTCCGGCGTTCCGGGCGGCCGCGCCTTCCACCGCGCCGGCTACTTCGATGACGGTGCGCAGACGGCGCTGGAACGCTCGCTGACCAATGCGGAGATCGTTCTGAATGACATCCCCCAGACCGGCGTCCGCATCGCCACGCTTACCGCGGCGTTTCCTGCAGCCAATCACCGCGGTCTGGTGCCGGTGGTCGTCGATATCAGCGGCGCCGACCTGCTTCGTCCGCAGGCGACCCAGGCGTTGTCCCTCGACCTCTACGTCTACGCATTCGATGGCGAAGGAATCGTACGGGATCGCATCTTCCAGCACATCACTCTCGATACGATCGTGCTTCGAGACAAGCTCCTGCGGACCGGCGTCAAGTACTACGCGACGCTGTCGCTCCCGGCAGGGAAGTACGCCATCAAGACGCTGGTCCGCCTCAGCGACGACCGCAAAGGGTACGCCCGGTCCGACGTCGAGGTGACCAGCGGCGACGAGGTCTCGCTGTTGCCGCCGTTGTTCATTGACGATCCCGGCCAATGGGTCCTGATCCGTGGGGCCATGCACGATGACGGCGCTCCCTATCCATTCCAGATCAACGGGGAGCCGTTCATGCCCAGCGCGCGAGCGGAGCTGATGGACGGACAGCCGCGCGACTATGCGTTGTTCGTGCTCAACGCGGACGCCGGGGAACTGGCCTGGGAGACCGCGGTGACCGACGTTTCGGGCCGGAAACAGAGCACCAGCCCCGTACTGGTGAAGCAGCTGCAGGCACAGACAATGACCAAGATGATTTTTCGCTATTCCGCGCAGGGGATGATGAGCGGCGCCGGAACGATGGATGTCCTGGTGCATCGAAAAGGATCGGGCGACGAGCGGACCTCCAGCGTCGCCGTCGTGATGAAGACCAAAGGAGAAGCACCATGAAGCTTCGGATCGCCATTGCCTCGTTGTTTCTAGCCGCCCCGCTGCTGGCTCAGGTTCGGGAGACGGTCAATGTCAACGTGGTGGAGATCCCGGTCACCGTGGTTGATTCGAGCGGCGAGCCGGTGCGAGGGCTCACTGCTGCGAACTTCGAGCTGCTGGACGGCGGCAAAAAGCGCGACATCACCTCGTTCGACATGATCGACTTTGCCTCGGCCGTGTCGCGCAATGCGATCTCTCCTCTGAATCCGGCAGCCCGGCGCTCCTTCTTGCTGCTGTTCGATCTGGGGTTCTCGTCGCCGAACGCGTTGCAGCGTGCGCAGGAGGCCGCCCGGCGCTTCGTCAGAGAAAGCGTCGAGCCGCGCGACCTGATCAGCGTCGGTTCCATCGACGTGAACAAGGGCTTCCGGCTCCTCTCCGGCTTCA
Source organism: Thermoanaerobaculia bacterium (assembly GCA_046594105.1). GTDB lineage: Bacteria > Acidobacteriota > Thermoanaerobaculia > Gp7-AA8 > Gp7-AA8 > JBDSGC01. The sequence goes on along the minus strand of JBKJQB010000130.1, from coordinate 1,797 downwards.
CCACCGATCGCGATCTGGTGGCCTCAGCGATCAGCGATCCGATGAAGTTCCGGGGAACCGATCCTCTGGGAATCGCCAATCAGGTCGGCGGAAACGAAGCGGTCAACCTGCCGACCGCTCAGCCCACCGGAGGAGCGGCGGGGCGCGAGTCGTTCGCCGCAGATGTCGAAACCAACGCAAGAGAAGTTCAGGCAGGATCCGCGCGCAACAACCAGCACTACGTGCGGCAGAAGATCGAATCCCAGGTGGACGCGCTGGGCCAATTGGCCAAAACCCTGCGCGCCGTGCCCGGTCGCAAACAGATCATTTTCCTCTCCGAAGGTTTCGATGCGTCCGTCCTGCAGGGACGCGACGCGCGTGCCTCCAGCGACCAGGCCACCGAAAACGAGGCGGTGACGCACGGCCAGGTATGGACTGTCGATTCCGATGCACGCTACGGAAACTCCTCCAGCTTGACGGGGCTGGACCGCATGGCCCAGTACTTCCGCCAGTCCGATGTCGTGCTGCATGCCCTGGACATCCAGGGAGTGCGGGTGCAGAACGACGCCTCGGGATCGAGAATCAATTCGAACGCCGGGCTCTTCATGCTGGCCCGTCCCACCGGTGGGGACGTCTTTCAAAACGAGAACAACCTCAAGAGCAACTTCGGCCGGATGCTTCACAGCCAGGAAGTGGTGTACGTCCTCGGATTCCAGGCTCCCCTGTCGAAGGCCGGCACCTTCCACGAGTTGAAGCTGAAGCTGGTCAATGTGCCCGCTCGCTCCCGCGTCTCCTATCGCACCGGCTACTACGAGCCGGGCGCCGATACGCCGGCGGAACGATCGCTGACCGATGCGGAGATCGTGGTCAATGACATTCCGCAATCCGACATCCATGTCGCCGCACTGTCCGCCGCGTTTCCGAATGCAAACGGGAACGCGCAGGTGCCGCTGATCCTCGAATTGAACGGAAAGGATCTAGCACAGTCGGCCAGGGGCAGCAGCTCGGCAGCGGAAATCTACGTCTATGCCTTCGATTCCGAGGGCGTCGTTCGCGACCGGCTCTACCAGCGCATCCAGCTCGATTTGAAAAAGGTCGGGGATCGCCTGCGATCGACCGGCGTCCGCTACTACGGGACGCTCAGTCTTCCCCCGGGGCATTACGCCATCCGATCGCTCGTACGCACCACGGACGGAGACAAACGCGGTTTCGCCCGCAGCGAGGTGACCGTCTCCAAGCCGAATGAGATGGCGCCGGCGTCGCCGATTCCCATCGACGAGGATCCGAAGTGGCTGCTGGTCCGAGGAAAAAATACGCGCGCGTCGGGTGCCTATCCCTTCACCGTGAGCGGCCAGGATTACATTCCCAGCGCGACCGTGGTCAGCGGACAGCCGCGGAAAATCGCGGTGTACGTTTTCGGGCTGCGGCCGAACGAGTTCACCTTCGAGACCTCACCCAAAACCAAGTTGCTGGGAACCCTGGAGAGCCCTGGGTTCACCACGCTGGTGCTCCAGCTCGACGATGCCGCGGGAGCCTCTTCGCTCGACGTGACCATCCAGAAGAAGGGCACCGCCACATCGCAGAAAAGCAGCGTAGCCCTGGCCCGACCGTAACGTTCGCACCGCACTCGACAGGCCGCCGCCCACGAGAGTCCCGCCCACGAAAGTCCGGCCCAGTGTCCCGCCCACGAGTGTCCCGTGCTCGAGTGTCCTTCTCCCCGCGCACGGGGAGAAGATACTCTGTTGAGAGTCAAGCAACTTTTCGTCGCGCGGGCGTAGCCTCCGCCGGAGCAGGTTCAAGCTGCTGGCGCAGCTCCTT
>JBKJQB010000086.1:0-12536 GCA_046594105.1 Thermoanaerobaculia bacterium | reverse complement strand
CTGCCCTCGATCGCCGGGATCGATCGAGCGACCGGCTCGCCGCCGCCCGATCGACAGAGCGAGTTCTCGCTGAACATCGAGGAAGGAGAGGCCCATGCCTGAGGAAGTGCAGATTCTGATCGTGGAGGACAATCCGAGGGACCTCGAGCTGACGCTGCGCGCTCTGAAGAAGAGCCACCTCGCCAATCACGTCTCTACCGTGGCCGATGGAGAGGAGGCCCTGGAGTTTCTGTTCGCCACCGGCCGCTACGCGCATCGCAGCGTGAACCATGTGCCGCAGGTGGTCTTCCTCGACCTCAAGCTGCCGAAGGTGAATGGCATCGAGGTCCTCCGGCGGATCAAGGGGGACCCGCGGACGCGGAGGATTCCGGTGGTGGTGATCACCTCGTCGGCCCAGGAGCGCGACGTCGTGGAGAGCTACGACCTCGGGGTGAACAGCTACGTCGTCAAGCCCATTGAATTCGAGGCCTTCGCAAAAACCATCGTCGACCTTGGCTTCTACTGGCTGGCCGTCAACAGGGACGGGCGCTGACATGTCCTCCACTCGCATTGACATCCTTCATCTGGAGGACAGAGCGGTCGACGCAGAGCTCATCGAGCGGGAGCTCAAGCGCGCCAGGCTGGACTTCTCTTCGACCCGTGTGGAAACGGAGCATGCATTCCGGGAGGCTCTGGAGCGTTCCGATCCCGACATCATCCTCGCGGACTACAACCTTCCCGGTTTCGATGGGATTTTGGCGCTGAAGATTGCGCAGGAGCTCGTTCCGGAGATCCCCTTCATCCTGGTTTCCGGCTCGATCGGCGAGGAGAGGGCCGTGCAGGCCCTTCGCGAGGGCGCGGCCGATTACGTGGCCAAAGACCGGCCGGCGCGACTGGCCTCGGCCATCCTTCGCGCGCTCTCCGACCGGCGTCAGCGACTGCTCCGGCAACGGGCACAGGAGGCATTGAAGCGCAGCGAAGCGCGGTATAAGCACGCCGCCAACGCTACGCAAGAGCTCATCCTCGACTGGAATCTTCGCAGCGACCAGGTCATCTACAACGATGCGATGAAAACGGTGTGGGGTTACCAGCCGGAAACGGGGGAAGTGCCGGTCGACTGGATTTTTGAAAAGATCCATCCTGAGGAACGAGAGGAGGTCGAGGCTTCCAAGCGAGCGGCCTTCGACCAGAGCGATCGCTGGGAGGGCAGCTACCGGTTCCGCGCCGCGGACGGGTCCTACGGTCATGTTCTGGAGCACGCCGTGATGGTGCGGGATGAAAACGGACGCCCCTCCCAGGTCATCTGCGCCATGCTGGACGTTTCCGAGCAGAAGATTACCGAAGAACTGATGCGCCGTTCAGAGCGGCGTTTCCGTTCCGTGGTCCAGACGGCCAGAGATGCCGTAATCATTTTTGATGCGGGCGGAGAGATCGTGTTCGTCAACAGTGTGGCTCAGAGCTATTTCGCCTCCTCGGGGGAGCGGCTGCTGGGCACACCAGTCTTTCTGCTGATGCCGGAGCGCAACTGGGCTTCCTATCGAGAGGGGATCGAGGAGATCGTAGCGACCGGGCAGGGCGCTCTTCTGGCTCCCAGGCTGGTCTACGGCCTTCGCAGTGACGGAACCGAGTTTCCGCTCGATGTTTCCATGTCGACCTGGAAAGTCGACGGTCAGACGTTCTTCACGAGCTTCCTCCGCGACGCCACCGAACGCATGGGGGTCGAGCAGCGGCAGAAGATGGAGTTGGTTGTGGCCACCGTGCTCTTCGACGCGGAATCACGACAGGAAGGAATCCGTCGCCTGCTGCGGGCGATGGGTCGGGCGCTCCAGTGGAAGGTCGGCCTTTACTGGCGCGTGAGCGATGAGGGCTCGCTCCACTGCGAGGGGATGTGGTCGGAGGACGATTTCGATGCGTCGCGATTCTTCGAAGTCAGCCGGGCCACGCCGTTGGCTTTAGGGGAAGGGGTGCCCGGGGGCGTGTGGAAGACGGGTCAACCTTTGATAGCAGACGCGGACGATCCCGCTCTTGCACGGGTCAGGCCGTTCCGAGAGGTGGGTCTCCGGAGCGGATTCGCCTTCCCCATCACCGAGGCCGCTGGGGTGACCGGAGTCTTGGAGTTTTACGATATCCGGCCCCTCCAGTTTGATGTCGAGTCGCTGGTCGACGCGATGGGTGATCTAGGGCGGCGGATCGGTGAATTCCTGCAGCGCGGACGTGCCGAGGAGAAGCTCAAGGCAAGCGAGGCGAATCTCGTCGAGGCACAACGCATCGCCCGGCTGGGAAGCTACTCCTTCGATGTAGCGACCAAAATGGTGGAGTGGTCTGAGGAGACTTTCCAGCTCTTCGGCCTTTCCCCCGACCAATTCACGCCGACCCTCAGCGGCTATCTGGGGCTGGTGCATCCCGATGATCGCAGTCATGTGAGAGAGGCCGTTTATCCCCCGTATGCCGACGGGCCTGTGGAGTTTCACCACCGCATCGTCCTCAGCGACGGATCGATCCGCTCGGTTTGCTGCCGATTTCGTGTCATGGAAGGCACCGCTGAAAATCCGATGAGAGTTCTGGGAACGATCCAGGACGTTACGGAACGAGTGGAGTCGGGAGAAACCATCGAGCGTCTGGGCAAACAGAATCGTGCCATTCTCGACTCTACCGCGGAGGCGATCCTCGGTGTCGGCAGGAACGGAAAGGTGATATTCGCCAACCTGGCGGCCGTGGCCACTACGGGCTTCTCCGCGGAAGAGCTGACGGCCGCCCCCTCCATCCATGAGGTTCTGCGTCACTCCGACCCTACGGGGGCTCCAGTTCCGCGCGGAGAGTGCTTCCTCCTCCAAACCCTTGCGGACAGTGTGACCCGGAATGGCGTGACCTACTACCGGAAGAAGTCAGGCGAACTGTTTCCTGTGGAGTTCTCCGCTTCGCCCATGAGACTGGAAGGGGATCAGCCGGGGGGCGTTCTGTCCTTTGTAGACATCACGCAGAGGCAATCGATGGAACGGAAACTGGAACAGGTCAATCGGGTCAGCAGTCTCGGGCGGGTGGCTGCGACCATCGCCCACGAATTCAACAACGTGCTGATGGGGATCCAGCCCTTCGCGGAGCTGATCCGCCGGCGTACCGGCGCCGATGAGAAACTGCAGAGTGCCGCCTCACACATCATGAACTCGGTGGCGCGCGGGAAGCGGGTGACGCAGGAGATCCTTCGTTTCACCCAGCCCTCGCCACCCCTGCTGAAGGCCGTGGAGGTGGGCCGGTGGCTGGACAGAATTCTGCCGGAGTTGCGCGGTCTGGTTGGCTCTCGAGTCGCAATCGGCATCGATGTGCCGGAGATGGCCATCGAGTGCGCCTTCGATTCTGCGCAAATGCATCAGGTCATCACCAATCTGGTGCTGAACGGCCGCGATGCCATCGCAGACGAAGGCGCGATCTTCATCGCCCTCGACGGTCATCCCGAACAACGATCCTGGCCGTTTGGCCGGGTGCCGGAGGGGATGGTGGTGATGACCGTCGTCGACACCGGCGCCGGCATGTCACCCGAAGTCCTGACCAACATCTTCGAGCCGCTGTTCACCACCAAGCGATCGGGGACGGGTCTTGGCTTGGCCGTCGTCCAACAGATCCTCGCATCGCATCACGGCTCCATCCACGTCAGCAGCGTTCCGGGGTCAGGAACCACGTTCTTCCTGGTTCTTCCCCGTGCTCCCCAGGAGGTTGAGCCGGCGCCGGAAGCTCCGCCGGGGCGGGCCCCTTTGGTTGGTGAGGTCCTGTTAGTGGAAGACGAGTTGGTCGTGGCCGCGGGGATCACCGCCCTTCTCGAGAGCGATGGCATTAGGGTGCGCACGGTGCATCTCGGCGCCGCCGTGATGAAGCAGCTCGAGGAAAAGGTGCCGGACCTGGTTCTGCTCGACGTCAGTCTGCCCGACATCAGCGGCACCAAGGTGTATCGAACGATCGCCCAGCGGTGGCCGTCCCTGCCGGTGATCTTCTCGACGGGACATGCGGACGAGATTGCACTGAAGGAGATGTTGCGGGCCCCGAACGTCGGATTTCTGCGGAAGCCCTACGACCATGAAGCGCTGCTGCAGGTGATCGAGCAGCTCCTGGCGCGGGTGGAGGTGGACCCTTGACCCAGACGATCCTGATGATCGATGACGAGAAAGCATCGACGTACGCTCGCGAGAACGTGCGGGATGAGCAGTCTGACGATGATGTTCGTCGGACCGCGACGACCCGGCATTGAGCCGTTCCACCTCTTTTTCTGCATCAAAAGGGCGAACCGGCCGCGCGCCGCCTCCGCGCGGCCGCCGACCCGTCCTGTTCCTGAACGGCTGTGCAGTTTCCGGATGAAGGCCGCTGAGCCCGCACGACCCTAACATCCTTGCATTGAATCACTTCGCAACGATCCCGGCCTCGGCGCGCGCCGTGATGAAGCACTACGTTGGGAGCGGCCCATGACGACGAAACCATCACGCAAGAATCGACAGACGCTCTACATCGCCTTCGTGGGGCTGGCGCTTCTGATCATGGTCGCGCTCGGCCTCAGTCTTGGCCTCTTTCGCCATCTCGCGGGTCTGCATCAGGCTGCTGTCACCCTCAACAGGCAGACTGCCGAAGAAATCAGTCGCTTCGACCGGGTTGAAAACCTCGAGGCAGATCTCGACGCTCCGGCCAACGACATTTTCTTAAGCCGGGATCCCGCCCGGGAGCGAGCCCGCGTGGTCAAGGCTGCGGACGCGTTTCGGAAAGAGGCAGAGGCCTTCCGATCCTCCCTCGACCGCTCAGGTCATCGTCACTCGATCGCGAGGCTGGATGAGGCAGTCGCTGTGGCCGCCGTGGTGGAACGCGATTCTCACCTGGTCATCGATGCGTTCGCGCGCGGAGATCTGGATGCTGCGTCGCGAACGATGGCGGCGACGGACCAAGCTCACAAGTTGGTGTTCGATGTGTTGCAGGCGGCCCAAAAGAGTCTTCGAGCGAAAGAGTCGAAGTCGTTGTCCGAGCAGCAGAAAGAGTTCTCTCGCACCGGTGCCCAGGAGAAAAGCATCGCCATCGTGCTTCTGGTGCTCGCAGTGGCGGTCCTGATCTACGGCCGCAGCGCAGCGATGGAGATGATCACGGCAGGCCAGCGTGAGGCGTATGTCGAAGAGCTCCGGCAGCGTGAAGCGGAGCTCACGGAGGTCGTTCGGAAACTCGATCAGCAAACGAGGAGCTTTGAAGAGGCGCAGACGGTGGCCAGTCTCGGAAGCTGGCAATGGGATGTCCCGCGCAACCGCGTGGAGTGGTCCCCGGAGCTGCACCGGATCTTCGGAACCTCTCCCCAGACGCTGGAGCCTTCGTTTGAAGGTTACCTGGCGCACGTTCATCCGGCAGACCGCGAAGGGGTGGAGCGAGCGGTGCATGGGTCGATGGAAAACCGCCAGCCGTTTCATCTCGAGCATCGCATCCTTCGCACCGACGGAACCGAGGCAATGATCAACAGCCGCGGAAACGTGGAGACGGACGCCTCCGGCGCCGTGATCCGGATGTACGGGATCGCGCATGACATCACCAATCGCAAGCACGCCGAGGTGTCCATCAAACGGTTGCACCGCACCACGGATCTCATCCTGAAGTCTGCAGCCGACGGTCTCTTCGGCGTGGACCTCAACGGCGTCAGCACCTTTGTCAACCCGGCAGCCGCCCACATCCTCGGCTACGAGCCGGACGAACTGGAAGGAAAGCAGATGCACGAGATCATCCATGGCCGGCACGAGGACGGGCGCAGTTTTCCCTGGCAGGATTCCCCCTCGGCCCGGACCATGGCAGATGGCGCTGGGCGGAGGACCACCGGAGTGTTCTGGTCGAAGACGGGCAAGGCCATTCCGGTGGACTTCACCTCCACCGCCATGGTGGACGACCAGGGAGTGGTCACCGGCGCGGTGATTACGTTCCGCGACATCAGCCAGCAGCTGGTGGTCGATCGGATGAAGGACGAGTTCGTGTCCACCGTCAGCCATGAGCTGCGCACTCCGCTGACGTCGATCCGCGGCGCGCTCGGGCTCCTGGTCAGTGGACGTCTGGGGGTGATGCCGGAGAAGGCCGCGCGTCTCCTGGAGATCGCCTCGAGCAACACCGACCGTCTGGTCCGGCTGATCAACGACATTCTCGACATCGAGCGGATGGAATCGGGCAAGGCCACGCTCATCAAGTCCCCCGCCAACGCCGTGGAGCTGATCCGGCAGGCCACCGATACGATGCAGCAGATGGCCGGCGAGGCCGGAATCACCATCGTCGTCGATGCCGAGAGCGTTCCTCTGTACGCCGATCCCGATCGCATCGTGCAGACCCTGACCAATCTGATCGGCAATGCCGTGAAGTTTTCGCCTCCGCAGACCACCATTCGGGTGACGGCGAAGGCCACCGATGGCAACGTGTTGTTTCGTGTCGCCGACCAGGGCCGGGGGATCCCTGCGGAGAAACTGCAGCTGGTCTTCGAGCGCTTCAAGCAGGTGGATGCCTCCGATTCGCGCGACAAGGGAGGCTCCGGTCTCGGCCTGGCCATCTGCCGCAGCATCGTGCGGCAGCACGGGGGCGAGATCTGGGTGCAGAGCGAGGCAGGCCGCGGCAGCGAGTTCTTCTTCACGATTCCGTTGAGTGCCGGGCAGAAGAACGCCGAAGTGCTCACGCCGGAAACGACCGGGCCGGACCGGCTGGTGTACGTCTGCGACGATGACGAAGACGCCCGGCAGGTCATGAGCGCTCTGCTCTCGGCTCACGGCTACCGCGTCGTGGAATTCACCGGCGGAGCCGCGGTCGTTCGCGCGTCGATCCACCAGCGTCCCGACCTGGTCCTGCTCGACATCTTCATGCCGGACATGAATGGATGGGAGACGCTCTCCCGGTTCAAGACCGATGCGCGGATCGCCGACATCCCGGTGGTCATCGTCAGCGTGCTCTCTCCGGACGAGTGCGAGTCTCCCTACGCCGGACTGCACGGCTGGCTGCACAAGCCGCTGGAAGAAGGGGAGTTTTTCCAGACGGTCACCGATGCCCTCCGCTCCGGGGCCCCTTCGCGCCGGATACTGGTGGTGGAGGACGACGCCGATCTGGCGCGGATCATCGCCAGCTCGTTCGAACGATACGGGCTGGAGGTGATCATCGCCTCGACCGGACAGCAGGCCATCGACCTCGCCGCGACCATGGTCCCCGACCTGCTGGTGCTGGACCTGCTGCTCCCGGAGGTCGACGGCTTCGGGGTGATCGACTGGATCAAGGACCACAAGCTCTGGCAGAACGTCCCTCTCATCGTTTACTCGGCATTGGAGACCACGCCCTCGCAACAGGCCCGGCTGCGCCTCGGCACGACCGAGTTCATCACCAAGAGCACGATTCGTCCGGAAGAGTTCGAGCGGCGAGTGCTGCAGCTTCTCGACCGGATCACGGAGTCGAACCGTCCGTCCGTGGCGCCCGGAGTGGAAAGTGTTCAATAACCGGACGTTGTTTGGATTGCGGCCTCATTCCGTTGAAGGAAGGAGTGGCTAAGTACCGCAATTTCAATGATTTGTTGATTTTGCTGGAATGGCAGCGCCGTTGCGATGAAGAACGGTATGAGCTCGACTGCAAGGAAGGCCTGATGGCCATGAAGAAGATTCTGCTGATCGACGACGAGGCGGACATCCGCGAAGTGGCCGGCCTGACGTTGGAGACCATGGGCGACTTCGAGGTGTTCTCGGCGGCCAACGGTTTCGAGGGAGTCCGGATCGCCGCGGCGGTGCAGCCCGATGTGGTGCTGCTCGACGTGATGATGCCGGAGATCGACGGGCCGAGCACGCTGGCGCTCCTGCGGGAAACCCTCTCCACCCGCGAGATCCCGGTGATCTTCATGACCGCCAAGGTTCAGGCTTCCGATCGCCGGAAGCTCTCGGAACTGGGAGCGCGCGGCATCATCTCCAAGCCGTTCGATCCCATGAGCCTGGCCAACGAAGTCCTCGACATTCTGAACGGAGCGGTGACCTCATGAGCGTATTCAACGAAGCGACGTCTTTCAGCGCGGCCCCCGCCGTGATCGCAGCAGGCAGCGGAGCGGAGCAGGCCTTCTCGTTCCCCTGTCCAGGGTGCCATCAGGACATCGACGCCCTCACCGCCGAATGGTGCCGCTGCCTGGTCAAGCAACCCTCGGTCGTCTGCGATCGCTGTCAGACCTGCCTCTGCAAGTCGGAGCCGCAGGTGGTTCGGCAGTTCTGGAAGCGCGCGCCGGCTTCGGTCATCGCCCGCAACGTGACGGAGCGCCAGCTGCGTGCCTCCCGGGCCACCGTCACCGGCAACACCATCGACGTGCTGGTGGTAGACGATGACGAGGAAATCAGGAGCGTGGCCGCCTTCATGATTCACGAAATGGGATACAGCGTGCTCACTGCATCGGGAGCCGCGCAGGCGCTGGAAATGATGGAGATGGTGAGGCCCAGCCTCGTGTTGACCGATGCGTTGATGCCGAAGGTTGATGGCCGGCAGCTCTGCCGCTTCATCAAGGCCAGCTTCCCCAGCGTCCGGGTAGTGATCATGACTGCGCTCTACACGTCGCCCCGCTACAAGTACGAAGCATTGAAGAGTTTTCACGCGGATGATTACGTGGCCAAGCCGATCGACTTCCAGAAGCTGAGCGAAGTGGTGGGGCGGCTGGTGCCCGCTCCCCGGGAGCGGGCGGCGTCTTGACCGGCGGGAAAGTCGATCTCAGTTTCCTGATTCCGAAATTTCTGGAACGTTTGAATGAACGTCTGCGCCGGATCGAAGATGGGGTGACGGCCGCAGTGAATCAGGCCGGCGAACCGCTGGATGTGCTGATGCGCGAGTTTCACAGCATGGCCGGAATCGGCGGGACCTACGGGTTTCCCGAAGTCACCCGGCTCGCTCTGGAAGGGGAGGCCTTGATCCGCCATGCACTTTTCGAGGCTCGGGTTCTTCGCACCACCGAGATCGACACGATCAAGGGACTGGTCTCGCAGCTCGACGCCATCCGCCTGTCCTCGCTGCAGGAACTGAGTCGCACGACCGCCTCGGGCCCGACACCGGAGAAGAATCAGCAGGCCTAGCCGGCACGGCCGGCGGCGCTGGTTGCCCAAGGCTCCGCCAAGGTCACGCTCCGAGACGTTCTGCCGCGCAGGCGCCAGGTCTGGTTACGGCCTCTTCGCAAAGCGTGCGGAAACCGGACACTGTCGGATTCGAAGACACCGTGGCTGTTCCTTCAAATTCTTTAAATGCTTTTAAATGAATGAGTTAAAGGCATGTCATGCATGGCAGCGCCGTTGCGATAGAGGAGAGCGACCGGGGACGCCAGCGAGGCGACCAACCTCGGATCTCAACGATACGACGGAGCGGTGACCATGAATCAACTCAATGGAGTGCAGGCAGAGGGTGCAGTCGTCGCAGCAGGGCAGTTGCAGCAAGCGTTCATGTTCCCTTGTCCCAGCTGCAGCCACGTCATCGACGCGACCACTGCGGCCTGGTGTCTCTGCATGGTCAAGCGGCCCTCCGCGGTGTGTGGCGCGTGCCAGACCTGCCTCTGCAAGTCGGGTCCCTATTTCAATCGCGAGTTCTGGAATCTCGCGCCTGCCTCCGTCGTCGCACGAAACGCCGAAGAGCGCCGCCTGCGCGCCTCCCGCGCCACCGTGACCGGCAATACCATCGACGTGCTGGTGGTCGATGACGACGAAGAGATCCGTACGGTCGCGGCCTTCATGATCCAGGAGATGGGCTACAGCGTGCTGACCGCTACGGACGCAACGCAAGCTCTGCAAATGATGGAAACGGTGGCGCCCGTGCTCGTGCTGACCGACGCGCTGATGCCGAAGGTCGACGGCCGGCAGCTCTGCCGCACCATCAAGTCGAGTTTCCCCGATGTGCGGGTGGTGATCATGACTGCGCTCTACACGTCGCCCCGCTACAAGCATGAAGCGATTAAAACGTTTCACGCCGATGACTACGTTGCCAAGCCGATCGACTTCGCCCGGCTGGGTGAAGTTGTCGGACGCATGGTCCCTCGGCTCCAGCGCGCGGTAGCGTAACGGGGGACGACCGCTCGGTATGCGCCGGGCATACGCAGTCGTTCTCCTGGAGTGGCTCGGAGATGGCGGTCACCGCGCGAAGAGATGCATGCGGAAGACCGCAGGTGATTCATTCGGTATGGTCGTTTCCCTCAATTGCAGCAGCCACCGGAAGAGCATGGTCGCGGTGAGGGCGCCGAGGAGAGGAGAACGGGTCCGATTGCGAGCGAAGCGTCCTCGCCCGCGATCACATTGCCGGGCATCAGCGAACGGGGAACGACGAAGTTTCTCGCGGACAAAGGATCAGGATCTCGACGCGGCTTTGCCAGAAGTGATGAAAGCGCTTATTCGAGCGGGCGGCAGCAGTGTCCGCTACCGACCCCATTAGGTTCGCGGAGTGGGTCGAGTGGGCCGGCCAGGTCGCCGAGACCATCGATCCCATCCCCGCTCTACTTAGGTCCCTCGCGCCTCAGGCTGAGAAGTAACCTCCTGGAGTGAAGCGCAAAGAGCTGCGACGACCGCGGCCGAGACGGCAGCGCGCATCATCTGCGGGGTGGCGTGGGCGGGGAGGTCGCCTGCGACCATCAGCCTCGAAGTCGGTTGGGTGTCCAACTGGTGTCCATCGGGTCCGATAGCGGGCGGTTAAAGCCACTTGGCGTCTACGACTCCGGGAACTGATTCGTAATCAGCAGGTCACCGGTTCAAATCCGGTCAACGGCTCCATTTCGAATTACGGATCTGAAAACAGAGTGCTGAGCAGCCCCTTCGGTCTCTTCCCTCCCGCACAGCTTTCCCACGCACGAGTCGCACTTGTCACGCCACTTGCAGCAAGGCGCCGCGATGACTCCGGGACATTCTGCTGCCCTTTCCCCTTCTGCGCCGGCTGATGAAGCAACGAAGAGTTCGGCGCGATATCGCTCGCTCGTACTGGCGACAGGGCAAATTGTCTGGACGAACAGTCCTGAGGGAGAAATGCTCGGGGAACAGCCGGGATGGTCCGCATTCACAGGGCAGTCACGCGACGAGTATGAACGGTTTGGATGGGCGGATGCGGTCCACCCCGACGACCGGCAACCGACGATTGAGAGTTGGAATACGGCGGTGCAGAGCCGGGGGGTCTTCGCCTTCGAACATCGAGTCCGCCGACAAGATGGTGTGTACCGGCATTTCTCGGTGCGTGCCGTGCCTGTACTCAACGATGACGATTCCATTCGTGAATGGGTTGGAATTCACACGGACATCACCGACCGGAAGGATGAGCAGGAGGTGCTGCGCCAAAGCGAGGAGCGGTACCGCATTCTGGCGGACATGCTTCCATTCATCACGTGGACGGCGCGGAGCGACGGGGCATTCGATTACGTGAGCCCCGCGTTCACAGCACTCGCTCAGAAACCGGAGGAATCCCTTCTCGGTGACGGCTGGCAGTCGATTGTGCATCCCTCGGATCTCGCATCGGTATCGAGCAGGTGGAAGGAGTCCGTGGTCAGCCTTACACCTTACGCTGTGGAAGCGCGGCTGCTGCGAGTGTCCGAACAGCGGTACCGCTGGCATCACCTCCGCGCCGCTCCTTTGATCGACCGGTCTGGCAGCGCCGTAAAGTGGGTGGGCTCGGGAGCGGACATTGATGATCAGAAAAGAATGACCGAAGTGCGCGATGCTTCGCTCACGCAGGTCAAAGCCGAACGCGAACGCTTGCGGCGGGTGTTCATGGGCTCTCCCTCAGTGATGGCGTTGTATCGCGGGCCGGAATACATCATCGAACTGGTGAATCCGGTGTGGGAATCCTTTGTCGGCAAGCGCAACGCCGTCGGCAGGAAAGCGCGAGAGGTCTTCCCGGAAGTGGAGGGTCAGGGCATCTTCGAAATCCTCGATCAGGTGCGTGATACAGCCCAACCTTATATGGCGGATCAACTTCGCGTCATGCTGGACCGCAACGGGGACGGGGTTCTGCACGAGACCTACTGGAGTCTCGCGTTCCAGCCGCTGGTCGGGACTGATGGCAAGACAACCGACATCGTCCTTTACGCCACCGAGGTATCGGAATTGGTGCGGGCGCGACGGGAGCTCGCCGAACTCGCTGCCTCGCCGTGACACCGTCCTTTCGAGACGCCCGATGCTCGCATTGCCTGGCGTGGTTTCGTATCCATGAGCGAACGGAGCCATCAACGTCATCGCCCCCGATCCCCACACTCAGCTACAGCTACCCGATCGTGGCCCTCCCGGGGGCCGTACTGGAATTTGGAAAGAGCGGCCTTTTGGGCCGCTCTTTCTTTTGTCGGATTTGCAGCGGACGGCAGCCGTCTCGAGCGATCTCCCGGAGCGTTGCCGGCTGCACTACCGTTCTGTCATCACCACGTAGCAGTCGCGGATGAACCCCCTGAGGATGTCCTGGTCGACGGGGACCGGGAGATTGCTGTGATCGCGCGGCGCCAGGATCGCGTAGAAGAGCTCGAAATCGACGTCGGCCTTGCTGCGAACCCTTGTCAGCGCGACCTCCGGCCCTTTCTTGATCTGATAGCGGATGTCCTGCGGATCGGC
>JBKJQB010000009.1:0-7033 GCA_046594105.1 Thermoanaerobaculia bacterium | reverse complement strand
CGCCGTTCGCCGGCTCGCTCCTGTTCCGCTACGTCGCGAATTTCCTCTACGACGGCGACGCTCCGCTGGCCGAGCGACGGGCCCAGGCCCTGGCCATCGATCAGGCCCAGCTGCGGGAACTCCTGGGTGAGCCTGAGCTCCGCGAGCTTCTCGATCCCGCTTCGCTCGAACAGGTCGAGCTGGAGCTGCAGCACCTCGACGATCGTCATAAGGCCAAGTCGCCCGATGCCATCCACGATCTCCTTCTGCGGCTCGGCGATCTGACGGTTGAAGGGATCGCGGCGCGCTCCGTCGTCGGTGCGGCGAGCGCCGTGCGCGAGCTCTCCAAAGCGCGGCGCGTGATCGAGATCCGCGTCGCCGGCGAGAAGCGCGTGATCGCCATCGAAGACGCCAGCCGTTACCGCGATGCCCTCGGCACGCCGTTGCCGCCGGGACTGGCCGACCGCCTGCTCCAGCCGGTGGCCGACCCCACCGGCGACCTGGTGCTCCGCTTCGCACGCACTCATGGACCATTCACGCCGGCGGAGGTGGCGCGGCACTACGGCATGGGCGTCGCCGTGGTCAGCGCAGCACTGGAGCGCTTTGTACAGCGAGGACGCTTGCTCGAGGGCGAGTTCCGCCCCGGCGGTACGCAGCGCGAGTGGGTGGAAACCGACGTCCTGAAGTCGATCCGCCGACGCTCGCTGGCCAAGCTTCGCAAAGAGGTTGAACCGGTCGATCCCGCCGTCTACGTGCGACTGATGACGTCATGGCAGGGCGTCACCCGCAAGCGCCACGGACTGGAAGCACTGCTCGAAGTGGTGGAGACCATTCAGGGCAGCGCGCTGCCCGCCTCCATCCTGGAAACAGAAATTCTACCGGCGCGTCTCGAAGACTATCGGCCTTCCGATCTCGACACGCTGAGCGCAGCCGGCGAGATCGTGTGGGCCGGACTCGAGCCTCTCGGTGAGCGCGACGGACGCATCGCCCTCTACCTCACCGACCACCTGCCGTTGCTCCACCGCCCGCTCGGGATTGGAGCGGAAGTAGCGGCGGAGGGGGAATCGACGACGCTGGAGACCCGCATCCTCGAGTATCTGGCGCGCAGCGGAGCGTCATTCTTCGCTCCGCTTCTGACGGGTGTGGGGGGATTTGCCAACGACGTCATCGACGCGATGTGGAGTCTGGTGTGGAAAGGCCTGTTGACGAACGACACGTTTCACAGTCTTCGAGCGTTTACGCGACCTCCGAAGAATCGCCCGCGGGTCGGCTCGAGCAGTCGCTTCCGGTCGCGGAGGCTGTCCCCTCCATCCACGCAGGGCCGCTGGTCGCTGATTCCCGTCAGCGCCGCGACGCAGACCGAGCGCGTCAACGCCCTCGCCCATCAATTGCTGGCGCGATACGGCGTGGTCGTCCGCGAGGTTGCCGCTGTCGAGTCGATCGCCGGTGGTTTCAGTGCGGTCTATCCGATTCTCAAAGTGCTGGAGGAAGCAGGACGCGTCCGCCGCGGATACTTCGTCGCCGGCCTCGGCGCCACGCAGTTTGCCAGCGCCGGAGCGCTCGATCTCCTGCGATCGTTCCGCGACGAGCCGGAGGTGGTGGAGACTGCGTTCCTTGCCGCGACCGATCCGGCGAATCCGTTCGGATCGCTCCTCAAATGGCCGGCGCCCGGCCTGACCCGATCGGTCGGCGCTCGAGTGATCCTCGTCAACGGTCTCCTGGCGGCGTACCTCGGCCGCGGAGAGAAGCAACTTCTCACCTTCCTCCCCGAGGATGAGCCTGCGCGCGGGATGGTCGGGCGGGCCATCGGGCAGGCTCTGGCAGCACTGGTCACGTCGGGAGAGCGGCGGGCCCTGCTGATCACTGAGGTGAACGGCGAGCCGGTCGCGCGGGCGGCGATCGCGCAGTTTCTCGCCGAGTCAGGGTTCGTGCCGACCGCGATGGGGTATCAGATCCGGGCTAACATTTCCGGTCGCCATGGCTGACCCGAAAGATGCCTGAGGGCGATACGATTTTTCGAGCGGCGCGGCGAATGCACGCAGCTCTCGCCGGAAAGGTGGTCACGCGGTTTGAGAGCGTCTATCCGCAGCTGATCGTTGTGGACGACCAGACACCCATCGCCGGCCGCACCATCGAACGGGTGAGCGCGAGTGGCAAGCACCTGATCATCGACTTTTCCGGCGACCTCCACCTGCACACCCACATGCGCATGAGCGGGAGCTGGCATCTCTATCGTCCCGCTGAGCGCTGGTGGCGTCCCAGGCGCGATATGAGGGTGGTCGTTTCGACAGCCGAACTGCTCGCGGTGGGGTTCAACATCCCCGTCGCCGACTTTCAAACCGGCCGACAGCTCGAGCGGCATCCGGACCTTCGTCAGATCGGCCCCGACCTGCTGGGTGAGACGTTCGATGCCGCCGAGGTCCTGTCGCGGATGCGCGCCCGGCCCGAGCGGGAGATCGCGGACGTGATCCTCAACCAGCGCGTCGTCAGCGGGATCGGCAACGTTTTTAAGTCAGAGATTCTTCATGTGTGCGGGGTCAACCCGTTCCAGCTCGTGGGGGCGCTCGACGATGGAACGCTGGAGAACATCATCGCTGTGTCCCTGAGACTCTTACGGCAGAACGTCTCGCAGGAAACGCGCGGCAGGAAGACCACCCGTCTGCTCAACCCCTCCGAACAGCTCTGGGTCTATGGGCGCGGCGCGGAGCCGTGCCGGACGTGCGGGGAGCGCATCCTCTATCGCAAGCAGGGGCTGGACGCTCGGGGAACGTACTGGTGTCCCACCTGTCAGCCGCTACCGAAAATCACCTGAAAACACTAACGGAGCCTTTCGGCTCCGTCGGTGTTCTTCATTGGACCGCTGCGGCCATGTCGGTAGGGTTCAAAGAAGAGAAAATCGTCCAAAATCGGTCCAATCGGTGAGGAGGGAGCCCGCAGCGGCCACTGAGCGCAGGCGAGTGGGGTAGGACCCGCGCTGATACGGTTTCGAAGCTGTCGATCCCGTTTTCATGTTGCCCGAACTCCTGCATAAATCTCGCCAGCTGAGGGCCAATCGGATCAGGCCGCCTTTTGAAAACCCAACTGCAGTTCTCTGGTCGTGCTGAAAATCCTTTTCTTTCAGATGTTTCGCATTCCTCATCCACACTGAAAAGGGCTCGTCTGACACTGCGGGGACCCGCCCGGGCGATGGTAGTTTTTTCATCGCTGGCGTTCGCGTTGCAAAAGTGACCCGCTGCCTATGAGCCCCCTGACCCTATCTCGCGTTTTACTCCTGGTCGGCGCTGTCGCCCTTCCTTCGACCGCCCGAGCCGACTGGACGATCGGGGCCGCCACCGGCCCGTTCGTCTTTGGTAATTTCGCGGAGAGAACCTCTCGCGTCATCAACGGATCGAATTCCGGCAGTACCCGCTCGAATCTCTCCGCGTCGACCCGGGCGGGGGCCTCCATCGACGTGGAATGGGGAGTCACGGACTGGCTCGGAGTCAAACTCGAAGGATCCTGGACTCGCTCTCCTCTCCGCATCAAGAGCAGCGGTGGGAGCGGCCTGACGTTCGATGCGGGTGAAGTCGGCGTGACCAGCTTCTCGCTGCCGGCGGTCATCCATCTGAACCGTCACGGCGCCTTCCGCTTCCAACTCGAAGCCGGCCCCTCCTACTCGCTCTACCGGGTCAGCCCGAAACGCGGCGGAACCGTTCGCCTTTTTGAAGGAACGCGGGGACGCTGGGGCGGCACGGCGGGCGGGAGCGTCTCCTGGTGGCTCAGCCCCCGCGTCGCCATCGAAGGCCGAGCGGTAGACCTCGTCACCACGTCGCCATTCCGGCGAGAGGATCTGGCCTCTCCCAGCGTCGGCGTGCGCATCCCGAAGACGCACAACGTCCACACCACGGTCGGCATCCGCTATCGCTTCTGATCAGTGTGGAGGAAGGGCTCAGAGGAAGTGATTCAGCGGTCGAACTTGCGGCGGATTCGCGTAAGCAGCAACAGTTAGGGCTGTAGCTTCACTGGTCAACAGACCAACCCCCACCGCAGCTGTCGAACGTCGATGAGAATCCATCAGCTCTGTAGTCGCCTATCGCGAGAAGAAAACATTCCCGCCCATTTTTGAGAGTTCGCTCGTACGTAAATTTTCCATATGTTGTCTCGGGACCCACAATGCCGGCGTTCGAAAGGGTCTGAGGGTAAGTGCCGGTTGTTTGCCGATAGCTTTCGAGCGCCTTTATGACTGGTCGAGCAGCGTCCTCAATCTTTGCTTCTTGTTCTCGGGACCATGACGGAGCGCATGCGCAGGGGACCAACAGCACGAACAGTAAAATGCGGCTTGTAGCTTGAGCGATTATTTTGGGCCGCCTAACAGGGAATTCAGATCCCTCAGAAAGTTGCTGAGATCGAACCGGTAGCCTTCCGCAACCTCGGCCAGAGTCTCCTCCGGCGACGACTCGCACTGAGCACAGCCGCTGAGCTGATAAGCGGCGAAGACCCAGCGCGCGGAGGGATGGAGCGCCAGGGCTTCGCTCACGGTCATCTCTGCTTCGAAAGCCTGCGTGGCGGCGAGCTGGTCCATCTGAGTTGGGACTCCCGGTACAATGCGAGGCGATGAAAGTGCGGCTCCTCTTTTTCGCCGTGCTCCGCGATCTTACCGGGAAAGCAGAGGCCTTGCTCGACCTCCCCGAGGGAACGCGCGCCGTGGATGTATGGAACCAGCTGAGGGGCGAATACCAGAGTCTGGCGGGCTATCGTCATCCCCCACTCGCTGCGGTGAACGAACAGTACGCGCAGCCGGAACAACTCCTCCACGACGGCGACGATCTCGCCTTCATCCCGCCGGTCGCCGGCGGATGAGCTACCTCACCGATCAGCCCATCGACGCTGCGGCACTGGAGCGCACCGTGCTCCTTCCGGCCCACGGAGCCTCGGTCGTTTTCGCAGGCGTGGTCCGCGACCACCACGAAGGCAAAGCGGTCGAATCGATCGACTATGAAGCCTACCGGCCCATGGCGGAAAAAGAGATCGGAAGTGTGGTGGAGTCGGTGCGCGCCTCGTTTCCCGAGGTGGCCGTCGCGGTGCAGCATCGGCTCGGACACCTGGTGGTCGGCGATGTCTCGATCGTCATCGTGTGCAGCTCGGTCCATCGAGCGGAAGCCTTCGAGGCCTGCCGTCAGGTGATTGATCGCATCAAGCAGAGCGTCCCGATCTGGAAAAAAGAACGCGGGCCTGATGGGGAGGAGTGGGTGGGCTGGCAGTCGGCGCAGTGCTGACTGCGGTGCTGCGTGGGAACGGAATGCGATGAGCACGACGAATGTCCGGGATGACCAGCTTCCGCGCGGCGCGGGCGGCGCTGGGGAGTCCACGCCCATCCCCGCAGCGAGCGTGCTGCTCTTGCGCGACAATCCTCTGCAGGTCCTGATGATCCAGCGTCACGAGCGATCGAGCTTCGTGCCCGGCGCCTGGGTGTTTCCGGGCGGCGCGGTGGAGGAGGGCGACCGTCAACTCAGCGACGGGACCGAACTGGGAACGATGCAAATGGCAGCAGTCCGGGAGCTCTTCGAAGAAACCGCGATCTGGCTGGGAAGCCCGCTGGTCGATGCCCTCGCTGCGCGACGCGACCTGCTCGAGGGACGGCGATCGTTCGACGAGCTGTTGCGCCAGTCTCCCATCGACCTGCAGCAACTGGTCTGGACGGCGCGATGGATCACTCCCACGGGCGTTCCCCGCCGCTTCGATACCTATTTTTTTCTGGCCATCGCTCCCGCGGAGTTCACAGCGGCCGTCGATCAGGCAGAGGCGGTCGACCTGCGCTGGATCGCGCCGGAGGAGGCGATGGCCTCCCTGCAGATGGTCTTTCCCACGCTCAAGAATCTCGAGGCCATCCGCGGCGTCCATTCCGCCGCCGCACTTCTGGAATCGAGACGTTCCGCCGAGATTCTCACCACCCGCCCGATCCTGATTGTCGAAGGCAATCAGAAACGCATCGTTCTTCCGGACTGATGTCGTGCACTTGATGGACATCCGGTCGATCACAGCTCCCAATCCGGGACCCTACACGCTCGATGGAACGCGAACGTATCTGCTCGGTGATTCGTTGGTCGTGGATCCCGGCCCTGCCATCGACTCGCATGTGGAAGCGATTCGCGCCGCCCAGCCTGGTCTGAACACGATCTTCATCACGCACCGTCACGCCGATCATGCTCCAGCAGGCATGGCGTTGAAGCGGTTGACCGGCGCGCGGATCATCGCTCCGCCCGGAGTGCTCGACGGGCATCGAGATCTCGACGTGGCCGGTGGCGAAACCTTTCCACTGGAGTCGGGGTCGCTGGAAGTGCTGGCTACCCCGGGTCACACTGCGGAGCACGTCTGCTACCTGACCTCCGACGGGGACCTCTTCACCGGCGACACCATCCTCGGCTTCGGAACCACCACCATTTTTCCGCCCGATGGAAACATGGCCGACTACCTGCGGTCGCTGCATCGGTTGCGAGCGCTAACTCCAAAACGGATCTTTCCCGGCCACGGACCCATCCGCGAGGACGCCATCGATCTGATCGATCACTACATCGCCCACCGTCAGGAGCGTGAGCAGCAGATTCTTGCCGCACTCACTGGCGGACCGCTTCCGGTGGCCAGTCTGCGCAACACCATCTACCCCGATCTCGATCGCCGATTGCACGACGCAGCGGAGATCCAACTGCTGGCGCATCTGATCAAGCTCGAAACGGAGGGAGAGGCCGTGCGGGAGGGGGACGTTTGGTCGCTGAAAAAATCGCGGCGTGGGTGAAGACGCACACAGCGCCAGCCTGAGCCAGGGCACTGCGCCGGGGTACAGCGATTGATCTAGAGATGCTCTTGCTGGATATGGAAGCAGCCCCGGAGGGCCGATTGAGCACTGGCCCAGGACTTCAGTCCTGGGGATGGGTGATGGGGAGGAGGCGAAGTCCCGGAGGGACGATTGAGCGTCTCTGCAGGGGACACGCTCAATCGCCCCTACGGGGCTCACTGCTCATTTTCCCTCAGACCCAGGACTGAAGTCCTGGGCTACCGCTCAATCGTCCCTAACGGG
>JBKJQB010000296.1:0-19903 GCA_046594105.1 Thermoanaerobaculia bacterium | reverse complement strand
CGCCGCGATCGTGGAGTGAGGCAGAAGGCAGAAACCAGAAACCAGAAACCAGAAACCAGAAACCAGAAACTAGAAACCAGAAGGATCCTCGGCGCCCACCTTTTGCGCCGATGAGGGTTGTTGTGCGGTCCGGTATCATGCGCTCGACGTTTCTGCCTTGATCCACCGCTCCTTCCCATGAACCTTTCCACTCCTCGTCCCCATCTTTTCGGCATGTTGCCGGCGGATCTCGTTTCCTATCTCGAAACGAACGGCGTCCCCATCCGCGACGCGGAGGCGCGCCGAATCCTGGCCCATGCCATCGCTGGCGGACACTCTGGCTTTCCCTCGTCGAGGCCAGTTCCTCGGAGAGTCGAAGCGGCTGTGGATGCGTTGATGGACCGGCGACCGCTGGAGGTGGTGGAGCGGGCCACCGATCCCTCCGACGGATTCGTCAAGTATCTGTTCCGGTTTTACGACGGCACGATGGCCGAGGCAGTGCGGATTCCTCTGGAGGCGGAAGGGCGTTTTTCCGTCTGTCTTTCCTCTCAGGTTGGATGTGCGATGGGATGCACGTTCTGCGCGACCGGCCGGCTCGGACTGACACGCAATCTCGAGCCGTGGGAGATGGTCGCGCAATTCGTGACCCTGCGCGATGAAGCGCCAGGCACGGTCACCGGAGCGGTGTTTCAGGGTCAGGGGGAACCGCTGCACAACTATGCCGCGGTGATGCAGGCTGCGGAGATCCTGGCGCATCCATGCGGAGGCCGCATCTCCGCGAAGGCCATCACCATTTCCACGGTGGGGCTGGTCCCGGCCATCGAGCGATTTGCAAAGGAACGCCGGCCCTTTCGCCTGATCGTGTCGATGACCTCCGCGCTCGACGAACGCCGCCGGTCGCTCCTGCCCTCAGCATCGGCATGGTCCGTTCGCGAGCTCGCCCATGCCGTCCGGTCCTACCAGAACGTGGCCGGAGGACGGGTGACCATCGCCTGGGTGGTCCTCGGCGGGATCAACACGGGAAACGACGAGGTGGAGGCGCTGCGCGAACACTTCGCGGAGACTCCCATGCGGCTGAATCTGATCGACGTCAACGACGCGCGGGCGGATGGATTCCGTCGAGCCACCGACGGCGAGCTAGCCCGATTTCGAGACGGTCTCCGCACGCTCGGCGTCCCGGTGGTGCGACGTTACTCAGGCGGGGCCGCACGGAACGCCGCCTGCGGCATGCTGGCGGCGATGAGGACCGAAGCCGGCGATGAACCCTCCGTCATTCTGAGCCGCGTAGACGGCGAAGGATCTGCAACGTCGCGGGTCTAGGTCGGGTCCTCCTCGTGATTGCAGATCCTTCACTACCTTCTTTCAGTCCCGTAGGGACGATTGAGCAGCTAGCCCAGCACTTCAGTGCTGGGTTGATCGTGACCGAGAAGGGCGAGTCCCGTAGGGACGATTGAGCGTCTCCCTGCGGGATGTCGCCGCTCCGCGGCTTCCTCAGCATCGCGTCTTGAATCCCAGCGCTGACGCGCTGGGCTACGGAGATTCCGCCGCTCCGCGGCTGCGACAGTTCGTGTGCAATCGAAGGCGACGGAGTGAACGCGGCTGGGGCGAAAATCGTGGCGGACGCTTTGCGAACCAACGCCGCCGGCCGTGCCGGCCCTACGTCGCCTCGGCTGGCGCCATCGGGGTGCCCAGTCCGCAGAAGAGTCCGACCAGATCGAGCAGCTCCGCCACGTGGAATGGCTTCTCGAGAATGACCGACGGCTTCAGATCGAAGTCCGGGGGATCAAGTTTGTAGGCCGAGATGATGATCACCGGAGCGTCCGGACGCAGTTCTCGGAACCATCGCAGCCACTGGCGACCATCCATTCTTGGCATGGCCAGGTCGAGGATGACCAGCAGGATGTCGGCGTTGGCCTCGACGATGGGGACCGCATCCTGGCCGTCCGGTGCCGTCAGCACTTCGAAGCCGTAGGGAGCCAGCAGGTCGCGGTACGACGCCAGCAGCTTCGCGTCATCATCGATCACCAGCAGTTTTCGCAGCTTGAGAGGCGTTCGGCGGGCTCGGATGCTCACGGTTGCTCCATGGATGAGGAAAGCTGCGTGCGATCGATCGGTGGCGGGGCGTTCGGGTAGCAGCGTCCGCTCCGGCTGCCCTGATGGTACGCCGAACGATGCCCCGCTGCCACGTACAATCGCCTGATGCTGGACTTGTCACTCACCGATGTCTCCTTTGCTTATCCCAAGGGTTCGCCTGTCCTGGTCAAGGTGTCGTTTCTCGTCGCGAAGAACGCTCACGTGGCAGTGGTCGGGCCGGCCGGGTGCGGGGCCTCCACGATCTTGAAACTGATCGCCGGGGAGCTCCGGCCGGTGAGTGGTGAGGTGCGGATCGGTTCCCGGGACGTGACGCGGCTGGCACCGCGCCGGCGGCCGCTTTACTACGCCACTTCGACCCTTGACGCGCCCGGTCGCTGGTCGGTGCAGCACGCGTTGATCGCCGCGGTGCGGCAGCGCTCCCTCGACCGGGAAGATCGCCGCCGTGAGCTCGATCTCACAGCCGGCCGATGGCGCCTCGAGGCTCTGCTCGATCGCAGTCTGTCGACCCTGTCGTCGACGGAGCGAACGCTGGTGGCGCTGGCGCGCATCGAGCTGCTGCGCCCCGGCGTCCTGCTCTCGGATCGCTTGCTGGAGAAAGCCAATCCCTCGCTTCTCCCCTGGATCTGCGATCAGTGGTTCCGCGTCTTGAGAATCATGGGGACCACACTCGTCCTGGCGCCGTCGTCTCCGCTGGAGCTCGGGATGATCGACTCGCTGATCGTTCTCCAGCATGGCAGCGTGGTGCAGCAGGGGACACCGGCGGAGGTGTTCCGGCGGCCCTTGACTGCAGTGGCGGCGGAAGCGACCGGCGAAGTCAATCGGATTCCAGTCTCAGTCCGGGATGGACAGGTGGAGTCGGCCATCGGTGCCTGGCAGATCCCCGATCGGTCTCTCCAGGGACGGCACATCGCGCTGGTGCGTCCGGACGATTTTGTCGTGGCGGCGCCGGGAGAGGAATCCGACGTGCTCGTGGCCGTGGAAGAGGCGAGCTTCCGCGGCGGCGCATGGCACGTACGCGGGATGCTGACCGGAGGTGTGGAGTTGCACGTCGTGCTCCCTCGGGCCACCTCGATTCATAAGGGCCGCCTGGTTCCGCTGCGCTACGACCCCGCTCGTTTTCGAGTGGTCCGGCCCGACGATGCGGACGTGGACTCCGGCGTGCCGCTGCCGGCAATTCCTCCGCTCAACGAGACGCGCTGACTGTCGAACCAGCCAGGCCGGCACGGCCGGCGGCGCTGGTTGCCCAAGGCTCCGCCAAGATCACGCTCCAAGACGTTCTGCCGCGCAGGCTCCTAGGGCCGCTGCCTGTTCCGCCGCATCATGGGCTGCTGTTGCTGGCGCTGCGCGTCGCCGAGGCGATCGAGCTGGTTGCGCATGCGCTTCCATTGAGGGTCGGTCAGGACGCCGCGCATGTCGACGAGCATCGACAGCTCACGATCGAAGAGCCGCCCCTTGGCTTCGCTCAGCCGGGCTGCCTCGCGATGGATGGCCGCGCGATCGAGCTGTGCCTGATCGAGAAGGCCGCGCAGCGAGATGTTCTGCTTCTCCACTGCGCCACGAAGGTCGATCAGATCGCCCGCTGCGGTACGGAAGACCTGGTCCAGCCGGTCCTGCTGTTCGTCCGTAAGAGCCAGCGTCTGCACGATCTCCGGGCGGCGCCACCACTTTCCGGGAGGCAGACTCGGATCGGCAGCGGCCAGCGAAGTGACCAGAAGCGAGGCCAGGAACAGAAGAATGGATCGTTTGATCACGAGTTCGCTCCCTTCGTCTTCGTCTCCGGCATCCACGATTCCCACTGCACCACTGCATGGAAGTCGCGCAGCTCCTCGGACTGCCAGGGATCGGCTGAGGGTTCGGTTGCCTGCGGCGCTCCGTTCGCCTTGACGGTGCCGCTCGAGGCTGTGGAAGGAGCGGCAGAAGCCACCGCCGGCGCGTGCGCCTCGGTCCAGTGATGGGGGAATTGCGGATGGACCGTCTGGTACACCACGGCGCCGCCCAGGAAGAAGGCCAGGGCTGCGGCGGCTGCGACGCGGAAGGGCCGCACGAGCTGGAGCGGCTGGGGACGAACCGCGGCGATCCGGCGGGCAACGGAGAGTCTCTGGCGCGCCCAGAACGTGTCGGGCTTCTCCGTGGAACAGACCGCTGCTTCGCGAAGCTTGCGCTCCAGCCGTTCGTACCTTGCGGCGCACTCCTGACAGGACGCCAGATGCATCATCACCGGCATGGACTGGCCTGGCTGCAGATAGTAGGTTTCCAGAAGATCCGCTTCACTGAAGTGTTTCATGGTCATGAGTTCCCTTTCTGATCGGCGCGCCATCCGGTGAGCTCGGCCCGGATTTTGTGGACGGCGCGGAAGAGATGCGCGCGAACGGTTCCCGACTGCAATCCGAGAAGCTCCGCGATTTCTTCCAGTGCGCGCCCTTCGTAGTGTCGTAATCGAAAAATGATCTTCTGTTGAGCCGACAGGGTGCGCTCGGCGCGCTCGATGGCCATGCGCAACTGGCGCGACAGCAGCTCGCGCTCCGGATCGGGGCGCGCGTCGACGACCTCCAGCACCACTTCGCGGTCCTCTTCGTCGCGCGAGAACAGGCTGACGAAACGCCGGCGGCGCAGCCAGTCGCGGGAGCGGTTGATGGTGATCCGGGTCAGCCAGGTCTCGAACTCCGACCGCCCTTCAAAACGAGCCAGGCTGGTGTAGGCCTGCACGAAGGTGTCCTGGGTGATCGTGTCGGCCTCCGCCTCGTCCCGGACGATGGCCAGCGCCACCCGGTGGATCCGCCGCTGGAACCGATTCACCAGCATGCCGTACGCGTCGCCGTCGCCCTCCAGCGTGCGGGCGATGAGCTCGCGATCGCTGGGGCTTGTCTGGTCGATCTGGTGCACGCGAAAGGCCGTTACGCTTCCCATCGATTCTTGGACGGGGGAGGGAGCGTGTTGTTTACATTATGAGGGGGCGGGGGGGGGGGGAAACCAGAAACCAGAAGGTAGAAGGCAGGGCATCGGGAACCGAGCAAGAACAATGTCGCCGGGAATCTCTTGCTTTTGATCTGGCTCTGGCCATCATCTCTCTGCTGGTTTCTGCCTTCCCCCCGGTCGGCCCGCGCTACCATACGCGGCTTGTCTTCCAGGGAACCAGGGGTCCCTCCCTCCAGACGGCTCGTTCATGGCGCGATGGCTCTGGTGGCGGTGCTCTTCTCGCTCAACTACATCATTTCCAAAGTGGCGCTGCGCGGCTTTTCGCCGTTGACCTTTGCCTATCTGCGCGTGCTCGGCTCGGCCATCATTCTCAATGGAGTGATGAGAGAGCGAAACCCTGCACCGCTGACCCGCGGAGACTCCTGGCAGCTGGTGGGCTTTTCCATTCTCGGCGTGGTCATCAACCAGTCGCTGTTTTTGGCGGGGCTGGCGTTGACCAGCGCTCATGTCGCGGCCATCCTGATCACCACGATTCCGATGTTCGCCCTGGGCGCTGCGATTTTTCTGCGCCGTGAGCGGGCCACGCCATCGAAGTTGTCAGGGATCGCGCTGGCCGCCAGCGGGGCCATCCTGGTCCTGGGAGGCGAGGGCATCGCCGGCGCCTCGAAGTCGCTGGTCGGCGATCTGTTGATCGTCGGAAACTCTCTTTCCTATGCTCTGTATCTGGTGTTGTCGAAGCCGGCCATGGCGCGCATGTCGGCCCGGCGGGTGATCTCGCGGATGTTCGCGGTCGGCGCCGTGCTGATGCTGCCCATCGCCGGATGGTCGCTCCTGCACGAGCAATGGCATCGCATTCCGATGCAAGCGTGGATGGCCCTGCTGATGGTCATCGCCGGGCCGACCGTGGCCGGCTATGTGATCAACGCCTGGGCCCTCACTCATGCCGAGAGCTCGCTGGTGGCCACCTACAGCTACCTGCAGCCGGTGATCACCGTGTTTCTGGCTGCTGGTTTTCTGCACGAGACCATTCGTCCTGTGGCCCTGGTTGCGGGAGTGATGATCATCGCCGGGGTGTACCTCTCGGGCCGCCTCTCGCCGCCTGCGGCCATCGGGTGTGCCGTTCCCGGCGCCCCCGACTGACAGCCTCTCCGCCTGCCGTCAATCCGTGTCGGCGACCTGCCGCTCCACCCACACGTCGGTGTAGCGAACGGGGGGAGGCACCAGCGATGTGCGCACGCCGCGAATGTGAGGCTTGTGCAGCACGAAGAGACGCTCGTGAAAGAGAGGCAGGATCGGAGCCTCACGGACGACCATCCGATCGAGATCGCGGTAGATGGCGGTGCGGCGGTCCACATCGTTGGATCGCCGGGCCTCGACGATGTCGGCATCGATCTCGTTGCGATGATAGAAAATCCCGCGTAGCGAGCTCGTGTCCCCGTGGAAAAACACGTAGAAGAAGTTGTCGGGATCGGGGAAATCCGCGTACCAGTTGCCGCAGAATACCATCCCGTGTCCGCGGCTCTCCAACGGTCGTCTCGCTTCCACTGCGTCATGCCGCGTGACCTGGACTTCGATCCCCACCGCGGCCAGGTCTTCAATGACCAGAGCGAGGACCCCTGAGTTGTTGAACTCGTCCGTGTCCCAGGTGCGGTACGCGACCTTGAATCCGCCACCTTGTCCGGCCTGCCGCAGCAGCGCGCGCGACCGCTCCGGATCGTAGACGTTGCCTTCCAGCGCAGGGTCGTAGCCCATAAGACCGGGAGGGATCAGGGACTTCGCCACGACGGAGAGTCCGGAGAAAACCTTCTCGTTGATGCGGTCTCGATCGACGGCATGGGCCACAGCCTGCCGGACTTCCAGGCGATCGAACGGGGCAGTGGAGCAATCGTAGGCGAAGTAGGAAGAGTGAAGCTGCACGGTCTGGAGGAGGTAAGGGGACAGTCGTTCGTCCTTGCGGATTTCGCTCACCATGCTCAGAGGGACGCCGTGGGCCACATCGATCTCGCCTCGCAGGAAAGCTTCTGCCACGTCCCGGAAACTGCGCAGATCCAGCCGGAAGACCAGCTCATCGAGGTGTGGCTGGCCGGCGATGAAGAAGTTCTCGTTGCGCACCAGGTGCACATGCGTTCCTTCCACAACCTCCTGGACCCGGAAGGCGCCTGCCCCCACCGCATGGGTGCGGAACCGTTCCGCATCGCGGGTCTCCTCGGCCGGCACGATGGCCACCTCATTCATCGTGAGCAGCGAAAGAAAAAAAGCCAGCGGTTCGTCGAGAATGAAGTCGACGGTGTAAGCATCGCGAGCCTGGATGCCGGAGAGTGTCCGGGTGCGCCCTTCCATCACGTCGGCTGATCCGCGCACGTTTTTCATGATCCAGGCGCTTCCGGCCTTCTGATCCGGAAGCAGCAGCCGCACCAGCGAGTCGTGAATGTCGCGGGCCTCCATGGTCCGGCCGTTGTGGAACTTGACGTTCCTGCGCAGATGCATCCGGTACACATGCCCCTGCTCGAGGACCTCCCAGCGCTCAGCCAGGGCGGGGATGAGCTCTGCGCCTTCGCCGTAGCTGACCAGGGTCTCGTGCACCATGCGGGACATGAACCCCAGGGCCGCAGCGCCGATGTGAATGGGGTCGAGGGTCAGCTGTTGCCAGAGAACGGTGGCGGTGACGGCGCGGCCGCCGGCGTCCGGCACCGGAAGGGTGAAGCGGTCCAGCTCCTGTTTGAGCAGCGTGGACTCGTGGGAGAGCGTTGTGGACATCTGATTGAGATCGCCGAGGGAGACGTTGCTGTCCCTGGAGGCGAGCTGCACAACGGCCATGGACTTGACGATCGCTCCGCTCTCCGCCGCCAGCACCGAGGTGGACTCCAATACGTTCTGCACGAGAGACATCACGTTTTCCATCGCCCTGCTGATGGCCCGGCTGCCGCTCTCCTGTTCTTTCATGGCCCGCTTGAGGTGCTTGGTGTAGTCGCGGACCGTGGAGGCCTGTTCACCGACTTTTCTCGCGGTCTGCGACTGCTGCTGCGTGGCCGCGGCCGTCTGCTGGACCATCTTGGTCACTTCCTCGATGGCCCGCGTTGCCGCCGCGCTGCCGCGCGACTGTTCCGCCGTGGCCTTGGCGATCTCGGCGATGGAACTGGTCGATCGCGCTGTGATGTCGAGGATCTTCTCGAGGACCAGTTCGGCCCGCGCGGTCAGGTTCACGCCGTCAGCGACCCGGTCGGAGCTGATGGTCATCTGTTCGGCGGCGCGGCTGACGGAGTTCTGCACGTTCGAGATCAGGGTGCGGATCTCGTCGGTGGACACCGAAGTGCGCTCAGAAAGATCGCGGATCTCGTCGGCGACCACGGCGAATCCCTTGCCTCGCTCACCGGCCTGTGCCGCGATGATGGCTGCGTTGAGAGCGAGGAGGTTGGTCTGACCGGCGATCTCGTCGATCACCCGGACGATCTCGCCGATCTCGTCGGAGCGCTCCGCGAGCTCGTTGAGCGCGATCTTCGCCTCCTCCACGGCCACCTGGATGTTGCGCATGCCCTCCACGGACCCGGTGACGGCAATGCGCCCCTCGCTCGCCGCGTCCTTGACGTAGCGGGACAGCTCCGCCGACTGCCTGGCCGACTTGCCGATCTCCTCGGTGGTGATGTTCATCTCCACCATGGAACTGGCGGTCTGGGTGGCGAATGAGGAAAAGCTCTCCGTGTTGGTGGCCACTTCGTTGATGGATGCGCTCATCTGCTCGAGCGCCGTGGACGTCTGCTCGACAAACTCGGCCAGGGTCTCCGCGATCTTGCTGACTTCCTCGATGCTGGCGGACATCTGGAGAACGGAGGTGGACGTCTCTTCCGCGTTGGCGGAGAGCTCTTCCATGTTCGTGCGCACGGTATTGATGGAGGTGTCGATCTGAGTGATCGACGCGGATGCGGAATCGGTGGAAAACAACTGCTCCGCGGCGCTCCTTCCGAGGATCCGCGCCCGGCTGTTGATCGATTCGCTGACCGCAGAGACGTCGGCGGCGAGTTGGCCGAACCGTCGAATGGTCCGCTCGAGGTTGACCACCAGAGCGCGCAGGGCCGCGGCGGTGTTCTGCGACCTGGTGGCCCGAGCGATGTCTGCACCACCGACGGCGAGGTCCCCGGTGGCAATGCGGGTGATCAGTTGCGCGGTCCGCTCGCGATGGCGCAACGTGCGGCGAAGCCAGAATTCGAACAGGCTGGCGGTCAGGATCGAGGTGAGCGCACCAGCGGCCAGGACCCTCCAGAAAAGCGGGAGGGTCATGCCCGGCACCAGCGCGATCAGGCCGGAAAACAGTAAGAAACAGACGACCATGAGCAGCCACATCTGCTGCGTTCTCGTCCACTTGAAGAAGCTCATCGACCCTCTCTTGGCGATGGTAGCATGCGGGTTCGTGAACAAATACTTCGCCGCCCGGCGCGCGATGATCGACGACCATCTGAGCAAGGTCGCGGCGCGAACCGGAGCGCCGAAACCGCTGGCCGCGCCGCTGCGCACCGCGCTCACGTCACCGGGAAAACGCGTTCGTGGAGTGCTGCTGCTCGCGGTTGGCGAGGCTGCGGGAGGCGCTGCAGAAAAGCTGCTCGATGCCGCAAGCGCCATGGAGATGATCCACACCTCCTCGCTGATCCTCGATGACCTTCCGGCGATGGACGACGCCGAGCAGAGGCGCGGCGCTCCGACACTCCATCGCCAGTACGGCCAGGACCTGGCCATTCTCTCAGCGGTGGCGCTGCTCAATCACTCGTATGGCCTGGTGGTGAAGAATCATGCCGCGCTGTCGCCGCGGCAGTGGCCGCTGCCGCAGGTGATCCGCAGAGTCGTCGACGCCGTCGGCTGGGACGGGACTATCGGTGGCCAGGCCGTCGATCTGCACAGCGAAGAATCGAGACTGGACTTCGATTCGCTCGAGTTCATCCACTCCCGGAAGACCGGCGCGCTCTTTGTCGCCGCTGCCGCGGTGGGCGGCATGCTCGCCAACATGAGTCCCGCAGCCCTGCATCGGATCGAAGTCTTCGCCAAAAACCTCGGGCTGGCCTTCCAGATTACCGACGACGTGCTCGACGTCGTCGCCGATGCGTCGGTTCTGGGAAAAGATGTGGGGAAGGATGCCGATCGGCTGACCTTCGTGAAACTCGCCGGCGTCGAAGGGGCCAGGAAACTGAGCGGCGAACTGGTGGAGACTTCGCTGGCATCGATCGCCAACCTCGGCTCCGCAGCGAAGCCGCTGCGGGACCTCGCCGTGGAGGTTCGCGACCGCATGCACTAACGGATCGCGATCGCGGTCGGCTGGCCGCAAGGACGGCTGCAAGCGCCCGGGGACCGGAAGAGTCTCGGGCCTCCTTTTCCCTCCGAATCGAAGGAATGCACCGCGCGATGTTGTGTTATCTTTTCGCGCCGCAGTTGCCCCCCTGTCTTGATGCCCAGGTAGCTCAGTTGGTAGAGCAGAGGACTGAAAATCCTCGTGTCGGCGGTTCGATTCCGTCCCTGGGCACCACAAGAGAAACCAGAAACTAGAAGGTGAACCTGTCTTTTGCGTGCGCCTCGAATTCAATCCTTTCTGGTTTCTAGTTTCTCCTCTCTGCCTTCTGCTGCCGATCCCAGCCGCAACCTTGCATTGACATCGGGCGGACAAGCCGTACACTCTCGGATGCCGCCGATTGTGTGGCGGCTTGCCAGCCTAATCCTCGACGTTGAGGAGCGGGGGAACCGAAGGGACGGCTTGCCCCCGTCCGGGGTGAATCCGGCCAAAAGCCGGTAGGGCTTCCAGTCCGAATCCGACAGCTAACCTCGTAGGCAGCCGGAAGGCAGGCCAAGCAAACGCCGCGAACTCGCGGCGTTTGTCATTTCTACGCGGTTTCCGCGAGCGGGACCTCCGCGGGCCGGACCCTTGAAGGAGCGCAATCCTGTTGCTGTTCACAGAAAGTTTGCGTTAAGCTGCGCCATTCTTTCCAGGGAACGTCTCTTTGACCTCGATTCAAGGATCGGTACGCGTGCGAACGACCGATTGAATCGGCAGCCGTTCCGCGTGGAACAGGGGAAGAGGTAACTCACTCAGCCGCTTCAACATCGCAGACTCGTGGCATTCGGCTGCGCATCTGCAGTAACTCATGCTTCAGATTACAAAAGGAGACGCTATGAAACGGTGCTTCACTCCTAAGCTGTTGGCCGTCGTGGCCATGTTCTGCTTCTCGCTGATGGCCGTCAGCGGGTACGCCCAGTTCCAGACGGGCAACATCTACGGCAAGGTTCAGGCGAAAGACGGTTCCGTGCTTCCGGGCGTGACGGTCGTGCTCACGGGCGTCGGTGCCCCTTCGACGCAGATCACCGACTCGCAGGGCAACTTCCGCTACCTCAATCTCTCGCCTGCGACGTACACGCTCAAGGCGGAGCTTGCGGGATACGGGAACGCCACCCGGGCCGGGGTCGGGGTTCGTGTCGGCTCCAACGCCGATGTGACCCTGACGCTGAATCCGTCGGTGTCGGAGTCCATTACCGTCACGGCCGAAGCGCCGCTCCTCGATGTCCGCAAGACGGGCACGGGCGTGAACGTTTCGAAGGTGGAGCTGGACAAGATCCCCACCTCTCGTGACCCCTGGACCATTCTGCAGTCCTCGCCCGGCGTGCAGGTCGACCGCATCAACGTCGGCGGCAACCAGAGCGGACAGCAGTCGAACTACGTCGGCAAAGGCACCACCACCGACCAGAACACCTGGAATGTCGACGGTGTGAACATCACCGACATGGGCGCCACCGGATCGTCGCCCACGTACTACGACTTCGACGCGTTCGAAGAAATGCAGATCACCACCAGCGGCAGCGACCCGCGCATCCAGACGCCGGGCGTGCAGCTGAACATGGTGACCAAGCGCGGCACCAACGACATCAAGGGTTCCGGCCGTTACTTCTACACCCCCGGCAGCTACCAGGCAGCAGCCACGGTGCCGTCCGAGGCCAAGTCGTACCTCGACAAGACCAACCGCATCAATTACGTGCGCGACTACGGCGCGGAAATTGGCGGAGCGATCTGGAAAGATCACCTCTGGGGCTGGTACGCCCGCGGCGAAAACAAGATCTCCAACCAGGCGGCGCAGGCGCCCGGCGTGACTGGCGCGTTCGACAACATCATCCTGAAGAACACCAACGCGAAGATCAATGCCCAGCTGCTGCCGAGCAACAGCGCCGTCGGCTTCTACTCGCTGGGAGACAAGTTGCGCAACGCGCGCAGCCTCTCGGCGACCCGCACGTTTCCCACCTCGTGGAAACAGTCCGGACCGGCCAAGGTCTACAAGATCGAGGACACGCAGATCTTCGGATCGAGCCTCTATCTGACTGGCTTCTGGTCCAAAGTGGACGGCGGCTTCAGCCTCATCCCGAACGGCGGCATCGGACCGACGGCCCCTGTTCCTTATCGCGACATCAATAACGTTCGTTACGGATCGTTCCTGTTCTACAAAACGGAACGTCCGCAGAAGCAGTACCGTCTCGACGGCTCGAAGTTCCTCGATTTCGGAGCCATGAATCACGAGCTCAAGTTCGGATTCGGCTATCGCCAGACTCCGGTGGCGTCGTCGTCAGGCTGGCCGGGACCGGTGCAGGGATACTTCCGCGATCGCTCAGAGGCCTACTGCACCAGCCGCGGCGTCACCGGCGCCGGCAGCTGCTACACCGCGAGTCTCTATCGTGATTCCAACAAGGCATACGACGAGAAGTACAACGACGCCTATCTCGGCGACACCATTCTGATGGGCAACCTCACGGTGCAGGCAGGCCTGCGCTGGGATGGGCAGAAGACGAAGAACTCGGCCAGCTTGGCCGATCCCAATCCGCTGCTCTCGACGCCCCTCACCCTCCCGATCTCAGGAACGGGCGGCAACAAGGTGGCCTTCCTTCCGGCGCTGAACTTCGGCGGAGACGCGCGGGAGCTGAAGTGGACTGGCGTTTCTCCCCGCATCGGTCTGACCTACGCGGTCGGCCAGGAGAAGAAGACGCTCGTCCGCGGCGCCTACAACCGTTATATCGATCAGCTCGGGTCCGCGATCGCCGCGGTCAGCCCGCTCAGCTATTATTCCTACTTCATCATCGCTGGCCGCGACGCCAATGGAGACAAGATCCCGCAGCGCAATGAGCTGTCGCGGATCACCGGCTTCGGCTATGTGGATCCGAGCAACCCGGGCGGCCTCGCCGGTACGACACGTGCCGACTACAGCATGAAGCCGACTCACACGGACGAGCTGGTGTTCGGCGTGGATCACGAGCTGATGACCGACTTCTCCATCGGCCTGAACGGCACCTACCGCAAGATCAGCAACATCCTCGAGCAGCGCGCCGAGCATCATCAGGGCAAGGGTGACTTTTTCACCCGGGCCGACTACGTCCTGGCCGGTACCACCGCCGGCACCTACACCATCACCAACCCGGACGGCACCAAAAAGACCATCACGGCACCGAAGGTCTCGTACTACGACGTCAAAAACCCGGACGACGTGCCGACGTACTACGTCCTGCGCAACCGTCCTGGATACACGCGGTCGTACAGCGGTCTCGAACTGGTCATGACCAAGCGCATGTCCCACAACTGGATGATGCGTGGCAACATCTCCCTGTCGGACTGGAAAGATCATTGCAGCTCCGCCTCGGTCGCCGATCCGACCCCGCAGGTCACTGGCGGAGGCACCACTCCCTGCGCCGGCGGCGTGTTCGTGCAGCGCTCGGCGGGCTCCGGCGCGTTCGGCAACGTCTTCATCAACTCGAAGTGGGTGGCCAACCTCAACGGCGTGTACCAGCTGCCGTGGGATTTCAACATCGGCGCGAACTTCAACATCCGCCAGGGTTACCCCCGTCCGTTGCAGGAAGAAGTGGATGTCGACAGCGGCTCGACCTTGAATGTTCTTCTCGGACCCGTGGGCAGCACCCGCTTCTCGAACGTCTATGAGCTGGACCTCCGTGCAGCGAAAGACTTCCGCTTCATGAACCGCGTCGGCCTCACGCTCTCCGCCGACCTGTTCAACGTGCCCAACAAGCGCACGATCCTCCAGCGCGAGACGGACCTCTCCGTCGGGAATGCTGACCGCATCACCGAGCTTCAGTCGCCGCGCGTGTGGCGCTTCGGAGCCCGCTTCAACTTCTAAGCCTTTGTTGCACAGTTGCTTCACGGCCCGCTGGGGAATTTCCCCAGCGGGCTTTTTTTTTGACCGGCCGACGCACCATCAGGGGGACAACCATGAACAAACGGATCTCGATCATCGCCTGCGCCGTGCTGGCGATGCTGCTCTCCGCACCGCTCGCATCGGCAGCGCAGGACTGGCGCGGCAACAACCGGATCCAGGGTCTCGTTCTGGACAAGAAAACCGGCAAGCCGGTCGCCAACGCCAAGGTCATGCTGCGCAAAGGCCCCAGCGGTCCCGATGTCACCACCGACGCAAACGGCAAGTGGGCGGTCCTGGGCATCGGCTCTGGCGCCTGGGACGTCGACGTGGAGGCCGCCGGCTATGAGGTCCGCAAAGCCAGCTTCGGGATGCGGGAAGGAGCACGCCTTCCCCCGATGAAGATCGAGATGGAGCCCGCGGCTCCGCCAGTCGCTGTTGCTGCGCCCGCGCAAATGCAGGCAGAAGAAGTGAAGATCGGCGGAGTGGCCGTTACGCCGGAAGTGGCTACCGCGGTGGAAGCCGGCAACAAGCTGCTGGCCGAACAGAAATTCAAGGAGGCCGTCAGCGAGTACGAGAAGGCTTATCCCACCCTCTCCAGCAATACCGGACTGAAGTTCGCACTGGCCCGCGGGTACTACGGCGCCGGGCAGTTGAAGAAGGCCATCGTCCTTCTCGATGAGGCGTACAAGGCGGATCCGCAGCCGCAGACCGGCATCCTTCTGGCCAACATGGTGATCGAGGACGGCCAGATCGAGCGCGGGAAAGAGATTCTGGCCAAGCTGCCGGCCGGCGCGATCACCGATCCGACTGCCTACGTCAATATGGGCATCGCCGCGATGAACAAGAAGCAGCCGGCGGTGGCCCGCGACTACTTCACCAAGGCCATCGAGCTCGATCCGAAGCGTTACGAGGGCTACTACTTCCGCGGACTGGCAGCGCTGCAGATGAGCAAGGCCAAGCTGGCCAAGGCGGATCTAATGATGGTGCTGGAACTGGCGCCGGAGAGTCCCGAGGCCAAGGACGCCAGGGAATACCTCAAGTCGATCAAATGAATGGACCTGACGTTCACGGGATTGAGCGAGCGCTCGATCCCGCCAGCGCATCGGCCACCGTTTGTTGCTCACCCTCGCACGCGGACACCCGGCGCAGGCATCACCGGCCGCATCGATGGCGACCGGGAACTCGGATCGTCTGAATCCGCATGATCCGTCCCCTTCACCGGCTCTTCTGGATGGCAATGCTGGCGGCGACGCTGTGCGCATGCAGTCGGTCCCATCCTGAGATTGGAGCGGACGGTTCTCCCATCATCATCATCACCATCGATACCCTGCGCTCCGATCATCTGCCGGCGTACGGATACACGAAGGTGGAGACACCGGCACTGGACTCCTTCCGAGCCGATGCCATCCTCTACGAGCACGCCTACTCGCCTTGTCCGCTCACGCTCGTCTCGCACGCCAGTCTCTTCACCGGCCTGCTGCCGGCGGACCACGGGATCCGCGACAACGGCGGCTACGAATTGAACAAGGGCGTGAAGACTCTGGCGGAACTGGCGAAGTCGAAAGGGTTTGCCACCGGTGGCGCCGTCTCCGCGATCGTCCTGCGCGGAGAGTCGGAGATCAAGCGGGGCTTCGATTCCTGGGACGACGACATCGAGGTCGATCCGAATTATCTCAGCATGGGGCGCGCCCAGCGGAGCGGAGACGACACCCGCGAGATCGCCCAGAGATGGATCGGGGCTCATGCCGCCAAACCGTTCTTCTACTTTCTGCACGTCTACGAGCCGCATAGCCCCTACGATCCGCCGGAGCCGTTCCGCAGCCGTTACGGACGTTCCTACGACGGTGAAATCGCAGCGGCCGATGCCGTCATGGGACGCTTCTTCTCTTTCCTGAAGAGCCAGAACCTCTACGACCGCAGCACCATCATTCTGCTTTCCGATCATGGGGAAGGCCTGGGCGATCACGGGGAGGACGAGCATGGCGTCTTCCTTTATCGCGAGACGCTGCAGGTTCCGCTGATGGTGAAACTGCCGGCCTCTCGCGATGGGGGGAAGAGCATCGCTGCGCCGGTCCAGCTGATCGATGTATATCCCACCATCGCCGGCGCTCTCGGAGTTAAGGAGGCCCGTCCGGGCCAGTCCCTTCTTGCTGACATTCCTGCAGAGCGTCCGATCTACAGCGAGACGTTCTATCCGCGCTTCCACTTCGGCTGGAGCGACCTGCATTCGCTGATCTCCGGAACGAATCACTACATTCAAGCGCCTCGTCCGGAACTGTACGATCTGGCGCGCGACCCCACTGAGAAGGCGAACATCCTCACGGACAACCGCCGCATCTACGTCGCGTTGCGCAACGCCATCGCCCCCTACCTCAAGAAGGCGGAGGCGCCCAAGGCGATCAGTCCCGAACAGGCCAGGCAGCTCGCCGCCCTGGGGTACATCGGATCGACCGTCTCCACTGCCTCGAACGTCGAGCTTCCCGACCCGAAGGACCACATCGGGAGCACCGGCCGGATCAAGGAAGTGTTCCTGGCGTTTCAGGAGAAGCGGTACGAGGACGCCTCGCGACTGGCTGGCAGTCTCCTCCGCGAGAATCCCAATATGCTGGACATCTGGAGTCTCAATGCGCAGTCGCTGGCTCGCCTGGGACGCTTTGACGAAGCGAACGCCGCAGCGAAAGAAGGGCTGAAGATCTCGCCGGCTGCGTCGAATCTCGCGCTGCTCATCGCCAATGTTGCGCTGCAGCAGGGCCATCCGGACGTTGCGGAAAAGCACATCGCGCTCATCGCGGCTGATGCACCGTTCGAGGCGCACAGTCTGATGGCGCAGGTATGGATCCTGCGCCGTGACTACGCCCGGGCAACCACCGAAGCCAACGCCATGATGGCAGGGCAGCGCGATCGTCCCTTCGCACTGACCATGCTGGGGCGGATCGCCATGGAGCAGGGACACTACGACGAGGCCCTGAAGATCCTTGATCGCGCCGCCGCAGTGAACGAAGCGAAGAAACGGCCGCCGCCGCCCAAGTTGTTCTTTTTCCGCGGAGACACGCTGGCTCGGATGGGGCGCTCCGAGGAGGCCGAGCAATCGTTCCGGCGTGAGATTGCCGAGTATCCCAATGATCCGCAGCCGTACAAGAATCTGATCCTTCTTCTCACCGCGGAGGGCAAAGCGCAGGAGGCCACGGAGTTGATTTTCTCGATGGAGAAGGCCACTCCGCTGCCGCCGACCTACGCGGCGATCTCAGAGACGCTCAAGACGCTGGGGGATCGCAACGGCGCGCGCTTCTGGGCCGCGCGCGGGTTGAGCCGGTTTCCTTCCGACCGCCAATTGCAGGCGCTTCTCCGCGGCTGATGCGACTCTTCGCCCGTCTGACGCTCCTCTCTCTGGCCCTGATGGGCTGCCGAGGCCGTGGCGAGACATCGTCACAAGCCGCTGCAAACCGAGGTGGCGGGAAGCCCGACATCATTCTGGTTACCATCGATACGCTCCGCGCCGATTCGGTCGGCTTCGCCGGCAATTCGGGTGTGAAGACGCCGTTTCTCGATCGCATGGCGTCCGAGGGCGTGGTCTTCACCAACGCACACGCGCAGAACGTGGTGACGCTCCCGTCGCATGCAAACATCCTCACCGGTCTCTACCCCTACCAGCACGGTGTGCGGGACAACGCGGGATTCAAGCTCGCAGCAGAGCATGAGACCGTGGCCACCATGCTCCGGCGCAGCGGGTATGCCACGGGAGCCTTCGTCGGCGCGTTTCCCCTCGATGCCCGCTTTGGATTGAACGAGGGGTTCGATACGTACGACGATCATTACGGGAAGGGCGCGAGCTCGCTGGACTTCGTGATTCAGGAGCGGCCGGCGGTCGCGGTCCTCGACGCAGCGGTCCGATGGTGGCGGGCCAACGAAGGGAAGAAACGATTTCTGTGGATCCACCTGTATGACCCTCACGCTCCCTACGTTCCACCGGAACCGTTCGCCACCCAATACCGTTCCGATCCCTACCTCGGCGAGATCGCCGCGGTCGACGATGCGCTGGGCAAACAGCTGGGACCACTCGTCGATGCGCCGGGCGATCCGCTGCTGATCATCACGGCCGATCACGGCGAAGGACGGGGAGAGCATGGCGAGCAGACGCACGGCCTGTTCGCCTACGAAGCGACGCTGCGCGTGCCGCTGGTGGTTCGCGAGCGCGCCGTAATCAAGCACCGCGTCGAGGAGGGATACGTCCGGCACATCGACATCGTTCCCACCATTCTGGATCGGGTGGGAGTGTCCAGGCCGGCAGCGCTTGCGGGGATCTCGCTCTTGCAGGATATCGGGTCGCGGGACTCCTACTTCGAAGCGCTCTCCGCATCGATCAACCGCGGCTGGGCTCCGCTGACCGGCATTCTTCATCAGCGACAGAAGTACATCGAGCTGCCGATCGCGGAGCTCTACGATCTGCCGTCGGATCCGAAGGAAACGATGAATCTGCGCGGCACCCGCCGGCGGGAGGCGGAGGAGGCCCGTGCCGTGCTGGCGGCGATGCATGTCGACGCGCAGCCCCTCCCGGCGCGCGTCAGCTCCGAGGAGGCCGCGCGGTTGCGGAGCCTCGGATACGTCGGAGGGGGTGGTGGCTCCGGCAAAGGCTCCTCGGCGTCGGACGACCCGAAGAATCTAGTTGGACTCGACAATCAATTGCACGAAGTGGTCGATGCGTATGAACGGCATGACCTGACCCGCGCTCTTCGCGTGGCCCGGGCGGTGGTGGCCGCGCGTCCCGGCATGGCCGCGGGGCGGGAGCTGCTCGCGTTCGTGCTGCAGCAGAACGAGCAGGTCGGCGAGGCCATCGACAACCTGCGCGCAGCCATGCAGAGCGGACGGGAAACCGGCAACATCCGGGTGCAACTCGGCCTGCTCCTGACGGAGACGGGGAAGGCGGAGGAAGCGTTGCAGGTGCTCGCGCCGCTGACCAGCGGGACCGACCCCGACGCCCTCAACGCCTACGGGATCGCCCTGGCCGATGTGGGGCGCCCCGATGATGCAGTGGTCCAGTTCCAGAGAGTCCTGCAGGCCGATCCGGGCAATGCTCCGGCGCTGCAGAACCTCGGCATTGTGGCGCTGCGACGCGATGACGTCGCGGGCGCGCAGGGATTCCTCAGCTCCGCGCTGGCGCTCAATCCCCGCCTTCCGCTGGCGCTCAACGCCATGGGAGTGGTGTTCGCGCGTCAGGGCGATTACGCGCATGCCGTGGAGGCCTGGAATCAGGCCGTGGCCATCGATCCTCGCCAGTACGATGCGCTGTTCAACGTCGGGAAGCTCGAAACCAGCGCCGGGCACAGTGCGGAGGCGCGGGCGGCGTTGACCCGTTTCGTCAAGACGGCGCCCAAAGAGCGCTATGCCGCCGACATCGCGGCGGCTGGTCAGGCACTGGCCGGATTACGGTAGGGGACGCGCGGAATCGCTCCAACTGCAGGAGGTCTACGCCTTGGGGACCGGCACGGTGCGCTGCGCCTGAGAGAGAGAAACGTGCGATCCCGAGCCGGAGTAGCCGGCGTCAGAATGTAGCCCCCGGGAGCCAGCCGGGGGAACAACGAGGACCCTCGCGTGCGAGCCCGCGTAGCGGGCGACAGAATAGAATTGGAGTTGGATCGCGGACCGATTTTGTTGCTTTTCTGTCGCCCGCTACTCGGGCTCCCTTCTGACTGGGCTCCGCAATCCCCCGGCTGGCGCCGGGGGCTACATTCTTGCGCCCGCTGACGCGGGCTGAT
>JBKJQB010000171.1:0-8505 GCA_046594105.1 Thermoanaerobaculia bacterium | reverse complement strand
GGCCACCACCTTCGCGTTCCGAGGACTGGTGCGCCAGAGGCTGGGCGATGAGCGGGCCTCGGCGTATGCGGTGCTGCTCGGAGCGCTGCTGGCGTTCGGATTCGCGCGCGGGATGGTGGCTGGCGCGGGCGAGCCTCCTCTCATCCTGTTCGAGATCATCGCGCTCACCGCTCTGACCTTTCACGGCCACTCACGAGAGGGCATCGCGCTGGCCGCGATCGCCCTCACCGGGGTCGTGGCCACCAAGGTGGAAGGCGCCGCCTTCGCCGCGATCCTGATCTTCGCCTTCATCCTCACCCGCCGCCGCATCGGAGCAGCCATCGCCGCGGCCCTTCCCGCCGCGGCCTTCCTCGGCGCGTGGATCCTGTTTGCACGCCACTACAAACTCATCGACCAGTACGGGCGGGCCGGAGGAAAACTGAACCTTGCCGGACTGTGGCCGGTCCTCCACTGGACGACGATCCAGGCCAGCTACGGAGTTTGGTGGGCGCCATGGATCGCCGTGTTCGCCCCCCTGGCTACGACCAGACGCTGGAGACAAGCGGCCATGCCGCTGATGGTCTCGGGCGGACTCATCGCCTCGACGATTTACTTCTACTTGCACGGCGAGGATCTCTCCTGGTGGCTGCTCTGGATCCGCACCTCAGCCGAACGGGTCCTCCTCGCGCCGCTGGCCTGTTTGTTAGTTGCCTCAGCCGCCTCGAGTGAGTAGAGTCGCCGGCCATGGCCTGGTTCCGGAAAGAGAAGAAGCCGAAGGAAGCGGTGGAGAAACAGACCGCCATCCCGGAGGGCCTATGGGTCAAGTGCGACGACTGCAAAGAGATCGTCTACAAGAAGGAAGTCGAGCAGAATCACAACGTCTGTCCCAAGTGCGGCTACCACTTCCGCCTGAGCGCGCGCGAGCGGTTCGACATCCTGTTCGATGACGGCAAGTACAAGGAGTTCGCCACCGACATTCGCTCGGCCGATCCCCTGGAGTTCCGTGACACCAAGCGGTATCGCGACCGGCTGAAAGTCTACGAACAGCGCGTGGGCAAAGGGGACGCCGTACTGTGCGCCGAGGGGAAGCTGGAAGGGATCAGCGTGGTGATCTGCGCCATGGAGTACAGCTTCATGGGTGGCTCGATGGGCTCGGTGGTCGGGGAGAAGATCACCCTCGCCGCCGAGCGCAGCCTCGACAAGAAGGAGCCGCTGCTGATCGTGTCGACCTCCGGTGGCGCGCGGATGCAGGAAGGGATCCTGTCGCTGATGCAGATGGCCAAGATCTCTGCGGCCCTGGCTCGGCTGGCTGACGCTGGCCTCCCCTACATCTCGATCATGACCGACCCGACCACCGGCGGCGTGACGGCGTCGTATGCGATGCTGGGCGACCTCAACATCGCCGAGCCGAAAGCGCTGATCGGATTCGCCGGACCGCGCGTGATCGAGCAGACCATCCGGCAGACCCTCCCGGAGGGATTCCAACGCGCCGAGTTTCTCGTCGAGCACGGAATGGTCGACATGATCACGCCGCGCAGCGAGATGAAACCGACCATCGCCCGTTGCCTGCGCCTGTTTGCGGCCCAGTAGCCGCCGGCTGCTCATGCAAAGTCCCCATTCGCGAATCACGCCGGAGGCGTGTCAGAGGGTAGCCGGTGGTTGAGCGCGCAGCGCGATACCACCGGTTTCGCGCCCCGCCTGAATGGCGCGCCCCGG
Source organism: Thermoanaerobaculia bacterium (assembly GCA_046594105.1). Classification (GTDB taxonomy): domain Bacteria; phylum Acidobacteriota; class Thermoanaerobaculia; order Gp7-AA8; family Gp7-AA8; genus JBDSGC01. The sequence goes on along the minus strand of JBKJQB010000171.1, from coordinate 6,810 downwards.
CAGGGGCGCAAGATCTCTGGCACCCCTGCCGGGGTGCTGATCACGCCCGATCTTTGATCCGGTGGTATCGCGCTTCGCGCTCAACCACCGGCTACCCTCTTGAACGCCTCCGGCGTTCGGCGTGGACGCGATGAGTCTCGACAACGCCAGCGCACTGGACTGGCTCGACGCGCTGCAGGGTTCCGGAATCCGTCCCGGCCTCGGTCGCATGCGTGCCTTGCTCCGAATCCTGCACAACCCGCAGAAGACTTTTCCAAGCATCATCGTGGCGGGCACGAATGGGAAGGGCTCGACCTCCGCCACGCTGGCGTCGATCCTCCAACAATCGGGCTATCGCACCGCGCTGTACACCTCACCGCATCTGGTGGAGATCCGCGAGCGCTGGTCCGTCGACGGAACCCCCATCGACGCGGAAGCTCTCGACCGCGCCATCGCCCTTCTTCGCATGGCTTCGGTGAAGGCTTCCATCCTGCCGACGTACTTTGAGGCGCTGACGCTGATCGCCTTCATCGCCTTCTCTGAAACAGGCTGCGATGTGGCCGTGCTGGAGGTGGGGATGGGCGGCCGGCTGGATGCCACCAACGTCGTGCGGCCTCTCGCCGCGCTGATCACGCCCATCGGCCTCGACCACACGGAATACCTCGGCACGACCCTCCGCAAGATAGCGCGGGAGAAAGCGGGCGTGATCCACCGCGGTGCGATCGTGCTGACGTCGAACGAAGATCCGATGATCGTCGAGATCCTCCAGCGACGTCAGCACGACCCTCCGCAAGATTGCGCGGGAAAAAGCGGGCGTGATCCACCGCGGTGCGATGGTGCTGACGTCGAACGAAGATCCGATGATCGTCGAGGTCCTCCAGCGGCGCGCCGCGCAATTCGATTGTCCCTTTCATCTGGTCACCGGCTCGCATCCGACGCCGCTGCCGGGATCGTTTCAAGGCCGGAACGCAGCTTTGGCGGTCCGTGCGGCGGAGGAGCTTCACCGTCGTTTTCCTGCCATCACCGCAGAATCGATCGAGCGCGGAGTGGCCACCACACGCTGGCGCGGACGACTGGAGAGATTCCTCCGAAACGGTCGGGAGATCTGGGTGGACGGCTGCCACAACGCCCACGCCGCGCTGGCCATCGCGCCGTTCCTCGACGCGAATCTGGCACGACCGCGGCGGCTCGTCTTCGGCATCATGGCCGACAAGGATGTGGACCAGGTGGCGGCGACGCTCTTCCCGCGTTTCGACTCGATCGTGACCACGGAGCCCTATCCTCCCCGCTCGGTGCCTTCAATCAATCTAGCGAGGATGGCTCGTCAGATGGGAATCGCGGTGATCGAGGAGCCCGACCCCGATCGGGCCATGCGGCTGGCTCTGGGGGACGACGCTCGCAGCATCTTCGTGGGAGGCTCTCTCTATCTGGCCGGCGCTGCCATCGCGTTTCTGGACGCGAATCCAGAAGAGGAGAGCGAGGATGCAGAGCGATGAGAGGACCCACGCCGCGACGACGGCCGTTCTCCGGCGGCCGAAACGAAGACTGACCGTCGTCCGGCCTGCCGGAACCATCACTCCGAGCCGATCCAGATCGAGCGGCACGGTCTGCAATTCCTGAGATCCCGCCCTCGCCACCCACGCCCGAAAAAACGTCTCGTTCACAAACAGAAGCGCCGGCGCCGGCGTGCTGACGGTGATGTGGAGAGCCTGCGGCGACTCCACGATCTTCTCCACGGTGGCCATCGCCGGTGAGACGAAACCGTCCAGCCGCATCGGTGCCACGGCCTCCGCCCGGAAATCGAATCGTGGATCTTCGATCCTGCGCACGGCGTCGGCAACGGAGGCGGTGCCCTGCGCCCGGGTCACGATCATGGCCCGAGGCAGAGCTCCCGGAACGTTGCTGCAACCGGCGATCTGCAACCAGCGCGGATTGTGGGTGGTGGCCGCTCGCTCCGCAGCGATCCTCGACATCAGCGAGAACATTCCGTCCGGCGAGCGATCGCCGGCATACCGCACATTGGCGACGGCGCCGAACAGCGGATCCAGCCTCTCGGCCCGCAGCCGATAGTCGCTGCGCGATACTTCCTGTCCGCCGGGGAGCGGCGCCTGCGCGACTCGAACCGTGGGACCGGGACGAACCCGATACGGCGAGAACCAATCGATTGGCAGCGTGGTCGTGGCGACGAAGATCAGAGGGAGGAACGTGACCAGCGCCCAGATCCGCGGCGCGCGGGACTGCCGCACGAACTGGCCGATCAGGACGACCAGGGCCACGCACATCGGAAGGGCGAACTTTTCCGGAAAACGCCCGATCCGTAACCAATCGAAGGACGAGACGGCCGCTCGCACGATCGGGTTCCACGATCCCAGAGCGAAGAAGGCCATCACCGCCACGATCACGGTGTAACGCGATCGACGCAGCAGGGCCGGCAGCACGATGAAGCCGATGAACAACGTCGGGAACAGATGAGGTCCCGCGGAGGGGACGATCGGCCCGGTGATCATTTCCAGAAACCGTCGCGGGTCCAGCGAGGCGTTGAGCACGGTGGCCGCCGAGTAACGGTGGGCCCCTCGCTCCACTTCCGAGGAGATCTCCGACCATGCCAGGACCAGAGGCGACGCGATGAGAAGGGCAAGCGGAACCGACCAGGCCATGCGCAACCGCATGCGATCGAAGCCGGCGATGGCGCAGGCGATCGCCGTCGCCACCAGCGTCACCGGCTCACCGGCGAGGGCCAGCAGCCCGAAGCTGAGGCCCAGCCCGGCCACCGAACTGCGCTCGACGGCCAGAAGCGCCAGAGGAATCAGCGCGATGGCCGTGATCAGGTTGTAGAACGACAGGCAGGAGATGGCCATCCCGCTGAGCACATACACCCACGCGGCGAAGGCCGACCGACTGAGCACCCGCATGGCCAGCCACCCGATCAGCAGATGCAGCAGGAAGTGCAGGTTGAAGGCGACATGAGCGGGAAAGAGCAGATAGAGAAAGTTGTCGGGATAAAACGTCAGCGTGTTGGGATTCCCCGCCAGAGGCTGGCCGCCGCCGTCATAGAAGTTCCACCATGGCAGCTCACCCGCGAGGAACGTCTGCGCCGAGATCACCTTGATCGGGTAGTGGGTGGAGAAGTTGTCGCGATGAAAGAAGAAACCGAAGATGGCGATTGCCGCGATCGCCAGCGCGACGAGAGCTCCCGCTGCGATCGTCCAATCGCGGCGGTTGCGCCGCTCACTCCCCTGCTCGCTCATCCGGTGGCCTCATTGTAAGATCCCGGCGCGGCCTGCAGGCCCTGATCCTTCAAGGCTGGCCCGATTCCAACCGAGGCGGGACGCAACGCGGCGGACGCAAAAACGGAGAACTAGGCAATGACCACGATCCATGAAGAGCAGGCCGCCACGGGGCACGACTTCCTTCAGCGCACTCTCGACGATGTCGATCCGCAGATCGCCGACGCCATCCGGCTGGAGACGGTCCGCCAGAACGACACGCTCGAGCTGATCGCCTCGGAGAACCACGTTTCCAAAGCGGTGCTTACCGCGATGGGCTCGGTGTTCACGAACAAGTACGCCGAGGGGTATCCCGGAAAGCGCTACTACGGCGGATGCGGGCCCACCGACATCGTGGAAAGCATCGCCATCGACCGGGCCAGGAAGCTGTTCGGCGCCGAGCACGCCAACGTGCAACCGCATTCGGGATCGCAGGCGAACATGTCGGTCTACTTCACCGTGCTCAAGCCGGGCGACACCATCATGGGACTGGATCTCTCGCACGGCGGGCATCTGACTCATGGACATCCGCTCTCTTACAGCGGCCGCGACTTCAAGGTGGTGGCCTATCACGTGCGCAAGGACGATGAGCTCATCGACTACGACGAGATGGAGGCGCTGGCCATGGAGCACAAGCCGCGGCTGCTCATCTGCGGCGCGTCGGCTTACTCCCGCATCATCGACTTCCAACGCATCCGGCAGATCTGCGACCGCAGCGGATCGCTGATGATGGCAGACATGGCGCACATCGCCGGACTGGTGGCGGCCGGTCTGCATCCCTCCCCTGTCCCGTACGCCGACTTCGTGACCACCACCACGCACAAGACGCTGCGCGGACCGCGCGCCGGCCTGATCCTCTGCAAGCAGCAGTACGCCAAGGATCTCGATCGCTCGGTGTTCCCCGGCGTGCAGGGCGGCCCGCTCGTTCACATCATCGCGGCGAAAGCGGTCTCCTTCAACGAGGCCATGCAGCCGCAGTTCAAGGAGTACCAGGCGCAGGTCATCCGCAACGCCAAGTCGCTGGCCCAGGCGGTGGCCGACAACGGCTTCCGCATCGTCTCCGGCGGCACCGACAACCATCTGTTCATGGCTGATGTCTTCTCTAAGGGAACCACAGGCAAGGACGGCGAGAAGTTCCTGGAGAGTGCCAACATCACCGTCAACAAGAACACCATCCCTTTCGACACGCAGAAGCCGATGGTGGCCTCGGGGATCCGCATGGGATCGCCGGCCGTGACCACGCGCGGCCTGCGGGAGCCGGAGATGGAAACCATCGCCGGGCTGATCGCGCGCGTGCTCGACTCGAAGGGCGATGCCGCAGTGATGGTCGAGGTAAAAAAGCAGGTCAAGGAGCTCTGTGACCGCTTCCCGATCTACTAGCAAACCCGCGAGTCCCTTCTCCCCGCCGCAGCGGGGAGAAGGTGCCGCGAAGCGGCGGATGAGGGGTTCACGTTTCTCCTGTCCTCATCTGCCGGTATCCAACCCACGATGACCAGGCAATTCCCCCACTGCCCCCTCTTCCTCGATCTCGAGAACCGCGAGGTGCTGATCGTTGGAGGGGGCACCGTCGCCGTCCGCAAAGTGGAGATGCTGATGCGGTACGGCGCGCGGCTCGCCGTCGTCTCGCCGGAGTTCGCGAGCGAGATCCTGGAGCGGGAGCGCAACGGTCTGCTGACCACAAAGCGCAAACGCTACGAGACGTCGGACGTCGAAGGCGCCACGCTGGTCATCGCCGCCACCAGTGACCCCGCCACCAACACGCAGGTCGCGGCCGACTGCCGCACGCGCCGCATCCCCGTCAACGTCGTCGACCTCCCCGACCTCGGCGACTTCCTCGTCCCCGCCGTGATCGAGAAGGGCAGCGTGCAGATCGCCATCTCCACCGGAGGCCAGTCGCCCGCGCTGGCCCGCAGACTCAAGGCCGATCTCGATCGCCAGGTCGGCCCCGAGTACGCGGAAATCAACGACCTCTTCGGCAGCCTCCGTGAGGCGGCGAAGACCGCCCTCCCCACCGACGCCGACCGCAAACGCTTCTTCGACGGCATCCTCGCAGCGGGTGTTCTCGAACTGCTGCGCGAGGGACGGCGGCCGGAAGCATTCGCTGCCGCGACACAAGCCTGCCAGTCGGCCGGCGTTGAAATCAGCGAGTGGTTGCGCCGGCGCCTGACAGCGTAAGAGGACAGCGCGAGAGACGGCACTCGTGCGCGCGTGTTTCCTGTGGAGTGACGCCGATACAAGCGATAGACGTTGTTCATCTCGATCGTCTTGGAACGTTTCTAGACTCGTAGTGTTCACCGAGGAATGCAGCTGGTCCTGATGCGACACCTTCGTGCGTGAAAATCCCATCCGGCGTAACTGTCACGGTGGTGATTCGCTCCGAGTACCGCAAAGGGCGCGGACGCTGTCCGGGTATAGGTAAGAGCTGCACAAAACCAGAAGGCACCTTGCCGTATTCGATCTGGGATATCTCAGTCGACATGCTACTTGTAGATTCAACGCGCCATAGCGTCTGATCTGAATGATCCTGGACAGTAAAAGACGTGACAACCGCAGGATGAGATATCGTCAGTAAATTCTTCTCCTCGCGATGCCTGCGAGAGTTCTGATACGAGTTGAGCAATACGACAAACAACAACCACAGGGAAATGATCACGCCGCCGACTGCTGCAATTCTGAAAAGGCGTCTCACTGGCTTACTTAACCTTCCCGCTACACTTGCAGTACGTTTATTGTCTGGTGGATCGTGGTTTGACAGTTGTGTGTGAACAGATCGTAGGCGTGCCAGGACTGAGAGTCAGGTCTTCTGCTTGCTGTCTGCGCGCATTCATTTTGGGACCGAACTCATTGTCCAGCGATCGTGATGGTAGGTGAGCGACTGCCGAGAGGTGATCTGACCCTGACATTAACCCCGGAAACTACGATTGCGCGATGTCAAGTCGGTTTCGATCCGAGTCAACCGAACCTGACCTGCTCAAACCGTTCGCTCGCGGATTCCGTCGACTTGCGGACCAGCCAGTCGCAGACCTGACCCCCATCACGCCCGGATGATCCTGCGGCTTTCGGCTTGTTGGTTAGCGGTCCATTGATCGGCGGTCCATTGATCGGGGTCAGGTCCATTGATCGGGGTCAGGTCTCCGCCCCGCTGAGATTCCTCTCTGCGTCCTCATTCTCACCCGCTACCGATCGTAGAGTGAATCGTTCCAGAAGTTCCATTCCGAGGGGTTCGAAGGGCGAGATTCTACCGGCGCGACCTCTTCCACAAGGCTTTGCTTTTGCCGAGGTAGCCTCGGTGCATGGCACGACCACTCCGACTCGAACATGCGGGCGCAACCTGGCACATTCACAACCGTGGCGTTGAGCAGCGCGACGTCTTCCGCTGCGATGAGGATCGCCTGGCGTTCCTCGCTCTGCTGGCCGAAGCCGTCAGGCGGTTCCGCTGGGTCATCCATCAGTACTGCCTGATGACCAATCACTTCCACATCATCATTGAGACGCCGGAGCCCACCCTCTCACGCGGGATGAAGTGGTTCGCTGGCTGCTACGTGCAGCGATTCAATCGCCGGCA
>JBKJQB010000100.1:0-5609 GCA_046594105.1 Thermoanaerobaculia bacterium | reverse complement strand
GACCCCTCATCCCCGCTTCGCGGACCTTCTCCCCGTGTGCGGGGAGAAGGACACTCGATCGAGAGGCTCGCGTTTCTCACCATCAATGGCTGCGTCCCGGCGCAGTGCCCCAGCTCAGGCTAACGAGATCGTTCCGCGACTGCCGCGAAAATTGTGGCGGACGCTTTGCGAACCAACGCCGCCGGCCGTGCCGGCTCTCATTCAGGAAACCATCCCAGCCGCACCATCTCTTCTCGATCCCGTACGAGAAACTGCTCTCCGATGTCGGTGCGGTAGCGCACGTTCGGAATGACCACCTTGCGCGACCGTTCGTACGCTGCCTCGCGCGCAGCTTCCACCGATGCGCCGCGTCCCGTCACCACCATCACGTAGCCTACCGACCCGGCCGTCACCAGCTGGTCGCCCTCCCTGGCCACCTCGGCGAAGTGCAACTGGTGGCGATCTTCCTCCGTCAGCGAAGAGCGGAACAGAATGGGAGCTCCCTTCGACAACTGCTCATATCCGTGAGAGTAGGGAAAGGTGGGGACGGTCAGGACCACGCAGACCGCGAATCCGTCGTGCGTGCGCAGGGTGAGATCCTCGCCGGCGGTTAGTTGCGCGAAGATCCCGCTCCAGCTCGACGCATGCAGCGCATCGAGGATGGCGAACCCGGGATAGCCGAACCTGCAGGTGAACTCCAGGGGGAAGATCCCCTGCTCGTTCACGATGGTGTTGAGGTTGATGTAGCCGACGTAGCCAGACTCCGCCAGCAGCGGCTCGACATGGCGCAGGGTTCGATCGAACAAGGCCTCAGCACCCCGATACGTTGCCAGCGTTCCCATCTCGCCGGTCAGCTCGCCGAGGTTGCCGTTGAAGAAGCGCTTGTGCTCCCAGTCGAGATTGGCGGGCTGGAGAAACCTGCGGCCGTTGAAGAACGCGCCGAGGCCGACCTCCACGCCGGTGACGTGCTCCATCAGAATGAGATCGGGAGCCTCGTCGTACGTCCAGCGATCGCGCTGCAGTCGGAGAACGGCCAGCACATCGTCGCCCTCTTCCATCTCCCCCACATAGTTTCGCGTCGAGGCAAATCCCTCGCCGCTGAACTTCACGACGTAGCGTCTGCGGCTCTGCTCGACGAAGGCGATGGCGCGATCGAAATCGTCAAAGGGGTGCGTGGCCGCGGTCTGCAATCCGATCTTGCGAAGGACTTCCTGGCCGAACTGACGATCGGTCTCCAGGCGATCGCCCAGAGCGCTGCCGCCGATCACCGAATAGCCATCGCGGCGCAGCCGATCCTGAGTCTCGCCCCATCCGATCCCTTCGAAAATGAGGATCCCGTCGCGACCGGCCTCGCGGATCCAGGGAAGCTCGCGCTCCCAGTCATCGGTGAAAGGGAGCATTCCGCGGAAGATGTCGTGAGCCTCCCGGTCCCCCACGAAGACCCGCAGCTCGTCGCCTCCGGCCTGCAGGCGGAGATAGAGGTCTGCCAGATCGTTGCCTTTTCCAACGCCCAGGAATCGCACGCCGGCGGATTTTAGACCGGATGATTGACGAGGCTATCCGCTGCGACGGCCTGGCGCCGAAAGCCTGGTCACCTTCCATGATCCTTGCTTTCCGAGCCGACTTCCCGAATACTCCGACCGGCGTCGTCCCTGGTTCGCATCAGACGACGGGTTGTGGCTCCTGGGGTGAGTGTGAGGGCGTGAAACAGAGAGCGAATCGGCGGTTTCCAGCGCCGAGACCCGAATGATGCCAGAGCAGACGATCTTCTCCGCAATTGGATTCCATCTCCTCGGCCCCTTCGCGGTCGCCGTCCTGCTTTTCCAGCTCTATCGAAGTTTCCGGACCAGTTACCTTCTGCAGTGGACAGCCAGCTTCGCCTTCCTTGCGGTCTTCCATCTGGCCACCGCCGTCATTTTGGTGCGGACCCAGACCGTGGCCAACTTCCGCGACCCGTTTCTGATCCTGACTTCGATCGTCGGCGGAGCTGCTGCCTACCTGCAGATCGGTTGCGTGATCTGGGGCTCGTTCGAGGTCGCTCGCCGCACCAGAATCAAGATCGTCGACTCGCGAAGGATCCTGATGGTGCTCGCCGGCGCAGGCGTGTTGTCCGGCACGATCCCCTTTCTGGTGGGCAACGATGCAGCGGTCCACCGCTTCTTCTACCTCGGGCTGCATGCGCTGGCGGCGATGGCCACATTCATCGGCTGCGGGCTGGCCATCCGCCGCTTCCGCGGCAAAGGCTTTCTGTCCCCCGCCGTGGCCTTCGTCATCTATGGTCTGGTGGAGCTCGACCAGTTCGTCATCGTGATGCGGAGCATGGTCGCCCCTGCGTCCCCGCTGCCGATGTTCGCAATCGGGGTGGCCGATCTGGCTGGCTGCGTGGTCATCGCTCTGGGCATCGTGCTGACGGTGCTGGAGGACCAGCGCGAGGTGGCCACCGAGGCGACTTCGGAAGTGGAGCGGCTGGCTTACTACGACACGGTCACCGGGTTGCCCAACCGCTCCCTGTTCAATGACCGGCTTCGCGTCGCCCTCGCTCATGCCCAACGCCACCGCTACAAGCTGGCGGTGTTGTTTCTCGACATCGACCGCTTCAAACAGGTCAACGACTCGCTGGGTCACACCGTGGGCGACAAGCTCCTGCGCGCCGTGGCCGGGCGCATCCGCGAGACCATGCGGGAAGAAGACACCGTGGCGCGATTCGGCGGCGACGAGTTCACCGTCCTGATCCACATCATCGGCAAAATTGAGGACGCCGGAAAGATCGCCCAGAAGGTGCTGGAGTCGCTCAGCGCGCCGATCACCATCGACGCACGGGAGTTCGTGGTCACCAGCAGCATCGGCATCTCGGTGTATCCCGTCGACGGCACTGACGGCGAGACGTTGATTCGCAATGCGGACGCCGCGATGTATCGGGCCAAGGACGCCGGCCGGAACGCATTCCAGTTCTACGCTGCGGCCATGAACCACAAGGCTCTGGAAGCGCTCGAGGTCGAGAACGGACTGCGCCGCGCCCTGGTCAACAAAGAGTTCCTCCTTTACTACCAGCCGCTGGTCGAGGTGGACACCGGCGCGGTCTTCGGTCTGGAGGCGCTGGTTCGCTGGCAGCATCCGGAGCTGGGACTTCTTCGTCCCGATCGCTTCATTCCGGCGGCAGAACAGTCCGGCCTCATCATCGAACTGGGCCGCTGGGTTCTCCACGAGGCGTGCATGCAGGCCGCGACGTGGCACCGCTCCGGCCACAAGATGGTCATGGCCGTCAACCTGTCCGGTCGCCAGTTTCAGGACCCCGATCTCGTTTCCCAGATCAGCGAAGCGCTGGAGAAGGCCGGCCTGGCCCCCGAGTTTCTGGAGCTCGAGATCACCGAAGGCTACGCCATGCAGGACGTAGAGAAAGCGATCCAGACTCTCCGGCAGCTCAAGGCACTCGGCGTGCGCATCGCCATCGACGACTTCGGAACCGGCTACTCCTGCCTCAGCTACCTCAAGCAGTTCCCCATCGATACGCTCAAGCTCGACGGCTCGTTCGTCCGCGATCTGGCTACCCCCGAGGACGCACAGATTGCCCTCGGCGTCATCGCCCTCGCTCACAGCCTGAATCTCAAAGTGATCGCCGAGGGCGTCGAAACCCTCAGCCAGCTGGCCTTCCTCCGGGATCACGCCTGCGACCGGCTGCAGGGCTATCTGTTCAGCCGGCCGATGCCTCCCGCAAACTTCGATCACTTCATGACCCAGAAGGATCTGATGCGGTACGCGCAATCGCACTGAGTGGCGCAGACGGCGAAGGACCTTCCAGGAAAACGTCGAAGGCCCGTGCTCTTCCATCGAGCGTCCTTCTCCCCGGGCACGGGGAGAAGGTGGCCGAAGGCCGGATGAGGGGCCCGACCGACCAAGCAGGACCCCTCATCCCCGCTTCGCGGACCTTCTCCCCGTGTGCGGGGAGAAGGACTCTCGATGGGGAGGCAGAGAGTTAGATTTGTGGCTCTTCTTCCCGCGTGCTGATTCGCCGCTACTTCTTCCGCACCAGCGCCAGCGCGCTTTCCTCATCCACCGGGCGGGAGAATAGGTAGCCCTGTCCGAAGGCGCAGCGCAGCGCTCGCAGCTGATCGTGTTGTTGCGTGGTCTCGATCCCTTCGGCGACGACGGCGATGCCGAGGCTGCGGCCGAGGTCGATGATGGAGCGGATGATCTCGCCACTCTTCGGATCCTGGGAAGATGCCTGCACGAACGAGGAGTCGATTTTCAGGTGGTCGATGGCGAAACGGTGCAGGTAGCTGAGCGAGGAGTAGCCGGTGCCGAAGTCGTCGATGGAGATCCGGCAGCCCAGCGCGCGGAGGTTCTCGATCACCGCGCCGGCCGCGTCGGGGTTCTGCATGATGGCGCTCTCGGTGATCTCCAGGTGCAACGCGGACGCGCTGAACCCCGAGGCCGCCAGCTCCCGCTTTACCACCCCGACCAGATCGCTCTGGGAGAGCTGGCGGCTGGAGATGTTGACGCTGAGGTGCAGCGGGGTGTGCTGTTCTTTCACCCATCGAGCGGCCTGGCGGCAGGCTTCCGACAGGACCACCTCGCCGAGGCCGACGATCAGTCCCGTCTCTTCAGCCAGCGGGATGAACTGCGCGGGAGAGATCAGACCGTGAGTGGGATGGTGCCAGCGAACCAGCGCCTCGAACCCGCGGATGGCGGAAGTCTCCAGATCGACGATGGGCTGGTAGACCACACGGAACTCACCCCGCTCGATTCCGCGGCGCATATCCATCTCCATCTGCAGGCGGGCCACCGCCTCGGCGCGCATCTGTTCGTCGAAGATCTCGGAGCGGGCCCGACCGGCTGACTTGGCCCGGTACATGGCGGTGTCGGCGTCCCGGATGATCTGTTCGGGAGTGTCGTACTCCGGCCCGGCCACGATCACGCCGATGCTGGCTGAGGCGTAGATCTCTTGACCTTCAATCTCAAACGGGGCGGCGATCTCGTTGTGAATGCGGGCCGCGGCGTAAGTGACGTCTGCCGGTCCGGCCAGATTCTCGATGAGCACGGTGAACTCGTCGCCGCCGAAGCGCGCCACGGTGTCCCCAGCGCGGACGGAGCGGGAAAGCCGTTCGCCGATCGCTACGAGCAGCTGATCGCCGGCCGCGTGGCCCAGGCTGTCGTTCACGTTCTTGAAATGGTCGATGTCCAGAAGCAGGACGGCGAAGGCCTTGCGGCCGTCGCGGCGCATGCGGTTGAGCGCATGCGCGGCGCGATCGATGAAGAGGGCGCGGTTGGGCAGACCAGTCAGCGCGTCGTGAAAGGCGTTGTGTAGCAGGGCGCTCTCCGCCTCGCGCTGCTCGGTGACGTCGCTGCCGATGCTCGCAGCGCCCAGGACGATGTTCTCCGCGCTGCGCAGCACGGTGTTGTTCCACAGAATGATCCGGCGGCCCCCGTCGCGGGCGATGATCTCCACCTCGCTGTGCGCGGCCAGGATGCCCTGCCCGACATTCTCGACGAAGGCGCGGCGGGCCTGCTCCCGATGCTCCGGCGCGATGAACAGATCGTAGAAGTTCTTCCCGATCACCTCCGGCTTGCTGTGGCCGGTGGTGCGCAGCAGGTAGGGATTGCAGTAGGTGACCGTACCCACCACATCGAGA
>JBKJQB010000256.1:0-8847 GCA_046594105.1 Thermoanaerobaculia bacterium | reverse complement strand
TTCGCCGGCATCCTGCCGGCCGGTCCGCGGGCATCCTGCCCGCAGGATCTCGCCGAACAGCGCCGGCTGGAAGCCGGCGGACCGGCCGGCAAGGATGCCGGCGCTCCGTTCGCTCCGCTCAGAAAAACCACGAAGCGCACGTTCATCGCCCACTCATCGGCTCATCGCGCTGTTTCCCAGCTCAGGATGACGGGGGGGCGGAGGGCGGAGCGCTGCCGGGAGGGGGTTTCTGGTTTCTGGTTTCTGGTTTCTGGTTTCTGGTTTCTGGTTTCTGGTTTCTGGTTTCTACAGCTTCTTGTAGTCCGGGCCTCCCCCACCTTCCGGCGGGACCCAGGTGATGACCTGATAGGGATCCATGATGTCGCAGGTCTTGCAGTGGAAGCAGTTGGTGAAGTTGAGGAACGGGACCTTGCCTCGACCATCGGCGGTGAGCTTCGGCTCGTACACATTGGCCGGGCAGAAGTGCAGGCAGGGATTTCCGTACTCCTCCGTGCAGCGGGTGATGCACACCTCGGTGTCCAGGATCAGCAGATGCGCCGGCTGGTTCTCTTCGTGGATCACGCCACCGTTGTAGACATCGGTGACCTTGTCGAAGGTGAGCTGGTTGTCAAACTTCATCTTGGGGGGCGGATGCGGATCCTCGGAGCCGAAGTAGCGCTGGATGCGCTCCATCCGCTCGTGGCCGCCGTGCCCTTCCAGCCGGTTCATGAATCCGAAGCCGCGCCCTCCGGTGACGATTCCGGCCGCCGCGTTGAAGAGTCCGGCGATGGCACCGTGATCGAAGGCCTGATGGAAGTTGCGCTGCTTCCACAGTTCCTCGCGTGCCCACGACGCTTCGAAGAGCGACTGGTACTCCGCCAGCTGCGTCGATGAGTAGCTTCCGCTGACCAAAGCGTTGAATGCGGTCTCCGCCGCCATCATCCCCGACTTGATCCCGAGGTGAATGCCTTTGAGCCGCGCACCATTGAGGTAACCGGCGGAATCGCCAGCGATCAGAAATCCGTCGCCGTGCGACCTGGGCATCGAGAAGTACCCGCCTTCGGGGATGGCCTTCGCGCCCGCCGCGATCATCTTGCCGCCCTCGAGGATCGACCGGATGGCGGGGTGGGTCTTGTAGCGCTGAAACTCGTGATGCGGATCGAGTGTGGGGTTCTTGTAATCGAGGCCGACCACCAGCCCGATGTCGACGATGCGATCCTGCATCCCATAGAGGAAGCCGCCGCCGAAGGTATCCATGTCCAGCGGCCAGCCCAGTGTGTGGATCACCTCTCCTGCCGGAAAGCGGTCGTCCGGCAGTTGCCAGAGCTCTTTGATCCCCAGCGAATACACCTGCGGGTTCTTCCCCTCGAACAGATCGAACATCCCGGCGAGCTGCTTGGCCAGTGTTCCTCGGGGGCCCTCGGCCAGGATGGTCATCTTGGCGCGGATATCCACTCCCGGCTCGAAGTTCGGTTTGCGCTGCCCGTTCTTGTCGATGCCCTTGTCGCCGATGCGCACGCCGACCACTTTCCCCTCTTCGACCAGCACGCGGGTGGCGGCGAATTCCGCGAAGAGATCGACACCCATGTCGCCGACGATGGGCGCCATCCAGCGCACAAAGTCGCCGAGGGAGACGACGTAGTTGCCGAGATTCTGGAGGGGCGGCGGAAGGATGGGGGCGGCGAGCTTCCACTTCTCGGTCAACATCCAGAAGGCGTCGTCGGTGACAGGAACGGCCGGACAGCCGCGTTCGAGCCAGTCGGGCATGAGCTCGGCGATGCCGCGCGGATCCATGACCGCGCCCGACAGTGCGTGCGAGCCGATTTCCTTGCCTTTTTCCAGAACGGCGATGGAGAGGCCTTCCAGCTTCTTCTCCGTGGCCGGCGATTCGTTATGAGCCTTCACCAGTTTCGCGAGATGGTAGGCCGCAGCGAGGCCGGCTGGTCCGGCGCCGACGATGACGACATCGACGTCGAGCGTTTCGCGCTCGATGCCGGGAAGTTCAGCCATGGAAAGCTCCTGTCTTCAACAAAATCGGGGGCATTCTATAACTGGAGGTTCAGAGCCGAAGTCGTCGCCTGGACGGACATCGAAGGTGTGATGGCCTGCTGCTATCCTGTTCCCGGCCGATGCAAGAGTACGCGCTACCGATTCTGATCCTGTTCCTGGCCGCGGCACTCACCTCGTTTCTGACCACCGGGGTCGTGAAGCGTCTGGCGGAGAAGGTCGGCGCCATCGACACCCCCAACGAGAGGAAACTGCACCTCTCGGCCACCCCCAGACTGGGCGGCCTGGCCATCATCTTCGGCTTTGGCTTCCCGCTCATGCTCATGGCCGCCAACAAGCACGCGGCCGGCCTGGTGTCGAAGAACCTGACCTATCTGTTCGCGGTACTGGCCAGCGGCTCCCTGATCATCGGGCTGGGCGTGTACGACGATCTTCTCGGATCGAACGCCACGAAAAAGTTCGCGGTGCAGACGGCAGCGGCGATCATCCTGGTCAGCTTCGGCTTCCAGTTCTCCTCGATTTCCATCGGAGATCGCGTCCTCGATCTCGGGGTCATCGGCTCGGTGGTCTCGGTAATCTGGATCGTGGGCGTCATCAACGCGGTGAATTTCATCGACGGGATCGACTCGCTGGCGACCATCGTGTCCATCACCATTGCGGTGGCCTTCGCCGCGATCGCGGTGATCCGCTTCGATGTGTTCTCGCTGGTCATCATGGCCGCGCTGGCCGGCAGCCTGATTGGCTTCTACTGGTGGAACAAACCGCCGGCGCGCATTTTCATGGGAGACAGCGGAAGCCTGTTCATCGGTCTGCTCCTGGCGGCATGCTCCATTGCCCGTCCCAGCAAGGCGCCCACCGCCCTCATCATCGGCGGTCCCATGCTCGCTCTGGCCCTTCCGGTGCTCGATACGCTGATCGTGATGAAGCAGCGTTTTGGAGGAGCGGCCACGCCGGACGGCGGTCGGGTCACCCGAATGTTCAACGCCGACCGAAAACATTTTCACCATGTGTTGAGCGAAAAGTACGGCGGCATCGGCAAGGCCATCGCAGCCATCTGGATCATCACCTTGCTCTTCGCGGTGGCCGCGGTGCTGACGGTGATGCCCGACTTGAAGGTGGCCGGGTACTCCTTCGCCGGAGTGGGCCTGCTGGTCATGATCTTCTTCCGCTACTGGTTCCGTCGGAGCAATCCGCGGATCCCAATCCCGTCCGGGAACTGATCGATGTGCGGAATCGCCGGCGTCTTCGCGTATCGATCCTCTGCCCCCACCGTGGATCACCAGGAGCTGGAGGCGGTGACGGAACGGATGCGCCCGCGCGGGCCCGACGACGGCGGGACCTGGTTCTCCTCGGATGGCCGGGTAGGGCTGGGAGCGCGGCGGCTGGCCATCATCGATCTCTCGCCCGACGGCGCACAGCCCATGACCGATGCAGCAGGCGAGTTGCACATCGTCTTCAACGGAGAGATTTACAACCACCGCGAGCTCCGGGCGCGACTGGAGCTCCGAGGGACGCGCTTCCGCTCCTCCTCCGACACAGAAGTCCTTCTGGAGATGTACCGCCAGCACGGCCAGGAGATGCTGGATCTGCTCCGGGGGATGTTTGCCTTCGCCATCTGGGATGCCCCTCGGCGACGGATGTTCGTGGCCCGTGATCCTTACGGCATCAAGCCGCTTTATCTGGCGGACGACGGCTCGACGGTGCGCTTTGCTTCGACGGTGAAGGCGCTGCTCGCGGGGGGCGGCGTCTCCACGACCAGGGACCCGGCAGGCGTCGCCGGCTTCTGGCTGATGGGCAGTGTTCCGGAGCCGCACACCATCTACTCCGGCATTCGCGCGGTGGAGGCAGGGACCTCGCTGTGGGTCGACGAGAGCGGATCGTCGGGGCCGCAACGGCATCATTCGATCGCCCGCGCGTTTCGCAGGGGGGCAGAGCAGCAGGCCATCGCCGGGCTGGTCGATCCAGCCACGCTGCTGAGCGAGCTGGTCACCGAGTCGCTCCGCTATCACCTGGTGTCGGATGTGCCGGTCGGCGCGTTCCTTTCGTCCGGGATCGATTCGACTGCCCTGGTGGCCCTGGCGGCGGCGCAGGCGCGGCTGCCGCACACCGTCACTGTACGGTTCGATGAATACCGCGGGAGCCAGGATGATGAAGCACCTCTGGCCGAACGATTCGCCCGCACACTCGGTGCTCCCCACACCACCCGTCTGGTGACCCGCGCAGATTTTCTCCAGGCGATGCCGGCGTTGTTTGAGGCCATGGATCAACCGACCATCGACGGCGTCAATACCTGGTTCGTGAGCGAGACGGCGGCTGCCCAGGGGTTGAAGGTGGCCATCTCCGGACTGGGAGGAGATGAGCTCTTCGGCAGCTATCCATCCTTTCGATCGCTGCCCCGCATGATGCTCGCCGCCCACACGCCGCTGGCCCCGAAGGTCCTCGGATCGATCCTCCACAACCCGAAAGCCCAGCACCTTTCGTACGCCAGCAGTCTGCCGGGGGCCTACCTGCTCCAGCGCGGGCTCTACCTTCCGGAAGATCTTCCCGGTCTGATGGGAAAGGAGGCCGCACGCGAGGGCCTCGAGCGACTGGCCATCCTCCAGCACATCGCTTCCGAACTGGATCCCGATCCCGGCACGAACTTCGGGCGGATTGCATCGCTGGAAGCCTCCCTCTACATGCGCAACCAGCTCCTGCGCGACACCGACTGGGCCAGCATGGCCCATTCACTCGAGGTGCGCACTCCTCTGGTCGACGCAACCCTGCTCCGTCAGATCGCGCCGTTGCTGGTCGACCGGCGGGAGCACTGCAAGCAGTATTTTGCGGAGAGTCCGCGGCCTCCGCTGCCGCGATGGTTGAAGGGACGGTCCAAGACAGGATTCAGCGTTCCTCTGCGGCAGTGGCTGGACTTGCCGCCCGACGGAACGACCACCCGTATGCGCGGCTGGGCCCGGATCGTTGCGGAGGGATTCGCGCTGTGACCGGCCTCTCGGTCATGTTGTGCGCCGCCGCGGCCTGCGCACCCGGGGCCCGATGAGAATTCTGCTCCTCTGCACCGATGCGTATGGCGGTCACGGCGGCATCGCGTTGTTCAACCGGCAGCTGATCAGCGCGCTGATAACGCATTCCGAAGTCGAGGAGATCGTTGTGCTGCCGCGGGTCATCGTCCATGCTCTGGAGCCCCAACCTCCCGGCGTGACCTTCGTGGCGAACGCCGCCAGCAGCAAGATCCGCTATGTCAGCGCCGTCTGGAAGACGATGCGCCGCAGCAGTTTCGACCTGGTCCTCTGCGGGCACGTGAACCTTCTTCCGCTGGCCCGACTGTGCACCTCCGCGCCGGTGCTGATCCTTCACGGGATCGAAGCCTGGAAGCACAACCGCGTGGTGAACCGGCTTGTCCAGGACGTTCGAGCGATCATCTCCGTCAGTGAGCTCACCCGCGATCGATTTGTGAACTGGTCGCACTATGGCGGGCCTTCGTTCCTTCTGCCCAATGCGGTGAGGACCGAGCGATATGGGGTGCGGCCGAAACGGGCCGACCTGATCGCGCGCTACGGGCTCGCCGGCAAGCGCGTTCTGCTCACGCTGGGGCGCATCGCCGGCGAAGAGCGCTCCAAAGGCTTCGATGAGGTTCTGGAGGTTCTGCCATCCCTGCTGCACACCGATCCCGACCTGATCTACCTCATCGCCGGGAGGGGAAACGACGTGGCGCGCCTCGAGGAAAAAGCCCGAGTGCTGGGCGTTGAGTCGAGAGTCGTGTTCACCGGCTTTGTCTCCGAGGATGAGAAGGCCGATCTCTACAACCTTGCGGACGTCTACGTGATGCCGAGCCGCGGCGAGGGCTTCGGCTTCGTCCTGCTCGAAGCGATGGCCTGCGGCGTTCCGGTCATTGGAAGCCGCCACGACGGCGGACGGGAGGCGCTGGCACAGGGAGCGCTCGGCCAGCTGGTCGACCCGAGCAATCCGGCCGAGATCCGTGCGGCTATCCTCGACGCGTTGGGCAACCGCACACGCGAGATTCCGGCCGGAATCTCCGCCTTCACCTACCAGGCATTTGAACAACGCGTCCACCGGATCGTCGACGCGTTGCGAGATTCCGGCGGGAAGGGCCATCGAAACATGGCCCTGACCAATGGTGATGCCGGTCGAGGATCCGCTTCCCCGTTGTGATGAACCGCAAACCCCGCTACAGTCGCCGGCAGTGCATACGGTGATCGAGGCGCGGCGCGGACTGGCGAGACTCGACCTCCGGGAGCTCTGGCAGTCGCGGGAGCTTCTCGGCTTCATGGCCTGGCGGGACATCTCGGTCCGCTACAAGCAGACCGTGATCGGCGTGCTGTGGGCATTCATCAGGCCCTTCCTGACCATGGTGGTCTTCACCGTGGTCTTCGGTCACCTCGCGCATCTCCCCTCCGAGAAGGTGCCGTATGCAGTGCTGATCTTCACCGCACTGCTTCCCTGGCAATTCTTCGCCACCGCGTTCGGCGAGGCGGCCAGCTCGGTGGTGGGAAACGGGCACATGATCACGAAGATCTACTTCCCGCGCCTGATCCTTCCCCTGGCCTCGGTGGCCGTGGGCGTCGTCGATTTCGCCGTGTCGTTTCTTTTTCTCATCGTGATCATGGCCGGATACCGGACGACACCATCCCCGCGCATCGTCCTGCTTCCGCTGTTCATTCTGCTCTGCGGCATTTTCACCATCGGCCTCAGCCTCTGCTTCGCCGCGCTGTACGTGAAGTACCGCGACGTGCGGCACTTCATCCCCTTCCTGACGCAACTGGGGCTCTATGTCTCACCGGTCGCATTCAGTAGCGCCATCATCCCGGCACGATGGCGGCTGCTGTACTCGCTCAATCCGATGGTTGCGGTCATCGACGGGTTCCGCTGGTCCATTCTCGGCACGACCACCCTGTACATCCCGGGACTGATCGCCAGCATCGTGGTGTCGCTGCTTCTGCTGGCCGGCGGTCTGGTCTACTTCAAGCAGACCGAGCGTGTCTTCGCGGACGTCATCTGATGCCTGACGTGATCAACGGCCAGGGGGTCAGCAAGTCCTACCGGCTGGGGGGACAGGTCACCGCCTACAACGTCCTGCGCGAGCGTCTGGCCGAGGCGGTGCGCGCTCCGTTCCGTCCCCGTACGGCGCAGGCTGATCCAGCCATGTTCTGGGCCCTGCGCGATGTCTCCTTTTCGGTAGGAGAGGGCGAGGTGGTGGGGCTGATCGGGAAAAACGGCGCGGGGAAATCGACTTTGCTTCGGATTCTCAGCCGCATCACCGAGCCCACCGAAGGAAGGATCGATTTGTACGGGAAGGTGGCCAGCCTGCTGGAAGTGGGCATCGGGTTCCATCCCGAGCTGTCCGGCCGCGAGAACATTTACCTCAACGGGGCGATCCTGGGGATGAGCAAGCGTGAGATCCGCCGCAAGTTCGACGAGATCGTCGCCTTCGCCGAGATCGAGCGCTTTCTCGACACGCCGGTCAAACGCTACTCCTCCGGCATGTACGTGCGGCTGGCCTTCGCCGTCGCCGCGCACCTGGAGCCCGACATCCTCATCGTCGATGAAGTCCTCGCGGTGGGCGACACAGCCTTTCAGCAGAAGTGTCTGGGCAAGATGCGCTCGATCCGCGCGGAGGGACGGTCGGTGATTGTCGTCAGCCACAACATGGCCACCGTCTCTTCGCTTTGTCAGCGCGCCATCTGGCTGCAGGACGGAGCGGTCCGTTCGACGGGGCCGACGCAGCAGGTAGTGCGCGCCTACCTGGCCGAAGGGATCGAGAATGACTTCAGCTGGGTTCCCCGCCACGGCGTGCTCAGCGCCTTCGAGTATCACTCCATCTCTGTGGTTCGTGGCGACACGGGCGCATCTTCCGAGGGCATTCCGGCAGACGTACCCGTCGACATCCTGTTCGACTTCACCATTCACGATGCCTTCCCTGCCCGCAAGATCGAGATGCGGCTCATGAATGATGCGGGCGATCTGCTGCTGACCACGACCAGCGCCGACTCCAGCGGGCAACTGCACCATGACTGGCAAAGGGGACGGCAGACCTTCCGATGCCGGATTCCGCCCAATCTGCTGATGCCGGGACGCTACTTCGTCAGCGTCACGGAGCCATACGGCGGGTACGACATCCTTCGCGAAAACGTCTTGACCTTCAGCGTCACGGAAGAGAACAGCATCGCTGCGCTGGACGAGCGGCAGGGAAAGATCGCTCCGATTCTGGAGTGGACGCTGAGCGCGGCTACAGCGCCGTAAACGAGCGGACCCTCGCCGCTCGAAGCTTCACCCGCGTTTCCGAATCACTCGAAGAACCCGGCGTCTCAGGGAATCGGCCTTCCCCCACACCCATCCTTTCCCTCGAACCAGGCGATACCAACCATGTGGACCGAGGACGATGTGGAGGAGCGCGGGATTGCGCAACGAGGGCAGTTCGCGCCAGGCGCGCCGGAGAGCGTGACCGGCACCGTCGAACGAAGACCGCTGCAGCGCGTTCCAGGCGATGCGCTCGTAGACGCGCGCCCGCGCCGCGGGCGATGTCGCGGCCGGATCGAAGAACCCTGGCTCCCGCGAATCGATGAGACCGGTCAACAGGTTCGCTTTATCCGATGCATATCCGATCTCGGTGGCACTTCCCTGTGACGCGTGCGTCCGCACCTGCGCCAGGACCTCGCCGAGCCAGTGAATGGGAGCGCGCTCCACCAGTGAGAGCCACATCTCCAGATCCTGTGTGGTCCGGTTGGCCTCGTTGAACTCCCGCCCGTCGAAACAGTCGCGGTGAATCATGAGCGCGCATCCGAAAATGTACGTCTCCAGCACCTGCAGGCCGGTCCCGATGACCTTCAGCGGTGATCGCACCAC
>JBKJQB010000370.1:0-5276 GCA_046594105.1 Thermoanaerobaculia bacterium | reverse complement strand
CGCGCACGGCCGAGTGACAGGGAGCGTTTTGCTGGCCCCGACGAATCCGCCACGCATCCAATCCCTCCAGCTGACGCAGAAGGCTCCCTGACACCAAGGGAGAGCATCCGTTCTTCGCCGGGGGCGGGAAGTGAAGGATCTGCAATCAAGTGGATGCGGCGGAACGCTCGTCTCCATCAAGAGTCGTTCTTTCAGTCCCGTACGGACGATTGAGCAGCTAGCCCAGCACTTCAGTGCTGGGTTGATCGTGACCGAGAAAAGCGAATCCCGTAGGGAAGATTGGCGTCTCCCTGCGGGATGTCGCCGCTCCGCGGCTTCCTCAGCATCGCGTCATGAATCCCAGCGCTGACGCGCTGGGCTACGGAGATTCCGCCGCTCCGCGGCTGCGACTGCCGGCCGTGTCGCGCTACGTTCGCTCCGCTCACTGCGCGGGGCGCCGCGCACTCAGCTCGGGAAGACGGGTGGGATTTCTATCCCCCCCTGCCCAGCTACTTTTTGACGACCTCGAACTTCTTGTCGGCCGCCAGGTTGCCGCCCCAGTAGCCTTCGGCGCGATAGTGACCAGGCTTCAACTTCGACTTCAAGGTGAAGGTCACCACCTTCGCTCCGTTCATCGGCCGCTCTTCGCGCGCGAACGGTTTCGGATCGGTCGCATACCATCTCGCGCCCGCGTGCAGGCCTGCAGGCGATTCCCGGAAGTGAAGCGTGAGCGATACCGGTTGGCCTGCGGTGAAGGTGGTTTCCTCCGCTTCCACAGTGCCATCGGCGGCGAGTTTCGATCCGATGAGCGACTTCTCGACGAAATTCGGCACGTCGGGACGGATCACCGCGTTGAGCCGGCCCTTCACCGGAGAGGGCGCAGCGCCACCGTTCACTTTCGATGGGGAGCCCCCCGGGTTGATGACCTCGGTCTTTTTGCAGCCCGCCACAGTGAGACCGAGAAGGGAAAGAACGATGAGGGTCCGCATGAGCCCGATTCTAAAGCATTACGGAATGAAGAGGGTGTCGTGGGGAGCCGACCGCTCATCGGCCGGTCGTCCCGCCGTGTAGTAGTAGAGCGAAACCGACTTCCGGGTGATGCCGGCAGGGGACGACAGCGGGTGCGGATGGCCGTGGAAGGAGGTGTCGGTCGTCGAGAACACCACGCTGCGATTGAAGGTCGGCAGGATGCGCTCCACGCAGCGCTGCGCCGAGCGGTCCCACAACTCGAGATGGCCGCCGTACTCCTCCCGCCAGTCATGGTTGAGGTAGATCAGCAGATTGAGCCTTCGATCGAGGTGGAGCTTCGGGTGGACATTGAAGTCCGCGTGGACTTTCAGGAAGCCGCCCGGTTCGATCTGATGGAGGCCTCCCCCGCCGAAGTACGGATCCGGGATGAGACCTTCGATTCCCGTGAGGGCCTCGAGCCAGAGCAACATCTCGAAGCCGTTCATGGCCTCCAGGAAATCGCGGATGACCGGGGATACCCGGCTGCTCCCATGAAAGTACCCGAGCTTTTTCTCGAGGGGATTGTCGAACTCCATCCACTTCATCGCGCTGCGATCGGGAAAGTCCGCCAGCACGCGATCCAGCGTCGCCTCGTCGAACAGGCCGTCTAGCGCGATGTGTGGAAACGGCTTTGCCGCCGCGTAGGCCGCAGCCAGCGTGCGCGCTTCGTGATGGAGTGTCAGTGCTTCCATGAAACGTCCGGATGTCACACGAAGTCGAGTGCGATCGAGTCGGAGTATGTCATTCAGCCGGCGGGAGACTGGGCGGCGTGAAGAGCCGGTTGGCATGGCCCTCCACACCGACCCGTCCATTCGATCTCTCGGCTAGAATGCGCGCTCTTCATGGCAGGCCCGGCACCCTACCGCGACTTCACCTATCCGCTCAATGTGTTCATGCACATCCTGACGCGGGAAGAGGGGTCGGTGTCGTACCTGCACTATGGACTCTTCGACTCGCCCGATGACTCGCTGGCGACTGCGCAGGAGCGCTCCACGGAGCTGCTGCTCTCGCGCCTTCCAGCGCCGCCGGCACGCCTCCTCGATGCGGGAATCGGACTGGGAACCACGCTGGACCGCTTGACGCGGCTGGGCTATCGCGCCGAGGGGATCACTCCTGATGCCGGGCAGATCGCAGCGACGCGTGCGCGATTCGGGGACTCGCTCGCGCTGCGCTGCGTGCGTTTCGAAGAGATCCAGAACGAAACGTATGACGCGGTGATCTTCCAGGAGTCGTCGCAGTACATCGAGTCGCATGCTCTGTTCGCGAGGGCCTACGACCTGACCGGACGGGTGGTGGTGCTCGACGAATTCGCCAGCCGCCCGCTGGGTGAAGGGGGGGCGCTCCACGACCTGCCGGGATTCCTCGAGGCCGCCTCCCGCGCAGGATTCGCGTTGATCGAAGAGATGGATCTCTCCGCCAGAGCGGCACCGACCATGGAGTACTTCCGCGACCGTATTCCAGGATTCCGCGAAGAGTTGAGTCGCGATCTCGGCGTGACGGATGCGCAGATCGAAGAGCTGGTGACCAGCGGAAAGAAGTATCGCGATCGATATGCCGACGGAACCTACGTCTACCGGCTGCTGACGTTCGAGCGGTGATCTGCGTGGCACAGACCTGTCTGTGCTCTCAAATCGCTGTTTCCTTTGCCAGGCTTCTGCGCGCCTCAGGAATCCTGAACAATCAGCGCGTTCGGGCGAACACGCAGTCGCGGCACATGAAGTCGGCCGGCGCTTCTTCCAGACCGTAGACCCAGCGTCGCATCTTCGCCAGCTCCGGCCCTTCCAGCACCTCGCGAATGGAGCTGGAGGCGACGTCACCGACCACGTAGCGCTCGTCGTAGTCCTCGCAGCAGAGGACGCACTTGCCGTAGGGCGTGATGTGCAGATGCTGCAGCGGACGGGAGCCGACGTTGTCGCATCCGGCGAGCTGGCGGCTTTGAGTGGAAGCCTTCAGTCCGATGTCGAGCCATCCGGCGCGATCCATGACGATGTGCTTCTCCACCTGGAAGCGGCTTCCTGCGAAATGCTCGCGCACCGCTTCGAAGTCCGACTGATGGACTTCGTTGCCGGTTCCCAGCACCACGATGTTCATCTGCTCGGCCACCGGCCGCGACTTCGCGTACTCCAGGTTGCGCAGCACGACTTCCAGATGATCGGCGCCGCGGTCGCGGAGATAGCGTTCGCGATCGAGTGTCGACAAGTTGATGCACAGATAGCGCAGCGGGCCGTCGGCGATGAGCGCATCCACCTTCAACGGCGTCAGTCCCGTTCCGTTGCTGAGCACGGCCACCGGAAGGCCGGCGGCGAACAGGGTGCGGCACTGATCGAGAAAGCGCTTGTCCAGCGTCGGCTCGTTGTAGCTCTGCAGGAACACGCTCTCCAGTGTGTCGCGGTAGCCCTTCAGCTCGTCCACAATCCGCTCGAACAGCTCGGTGGGCATGGCGTAGTCGGCACGAGGGGCGATCGATACCGGGCAGAAGTAGCACTTCTGGTTGCAGGTGGTCAGCGTCTCCAGCGAGACGATCTTCAGGTGGTAGCTCGCGGACACGTCCCCGCGCACCAGCCAGCCGCCGTCGAGCAGCGCCGGCTCGGGCTCGCCGCCGTCGATCGCGCGGCGCACCGATGGGTACTCCGGATCGAGCGGTGTCAGCGCACGATCGGTCAACGGGTTGTAGATCCGCTCCGCATCGATATGCAGGAACGGGTTGACGCGAAGCTCTGCCGCAGAAGTTGGAGTCATGGTGCTCGAGGGGACCGCCCTTTCGGACATACGGCCCGGCAGTCACGTGCGTCTAACGGGGAGAGAGCATGGGATGTTCCGGTGTAGAGGAGGAGGCAGCGGACCGTCATCCTTGAGCCGGAAGACGGCGCGGGGCGCCGTGGAAGCAGTGATGACAAACTCTCTCATCGAGCGTCCCTCTCCCCGGGGCGCCGGGGAGAGGGTGCCGCGAAGCGGGGGTGAGGGGATCCTGGATGGGAAGGATCGACCCCTCATCCGGCCTACGGCCACCTTCTCCCCGCTGCGACGGGGAGAAGGACTCTCGACGTTGGGCCGGCGTTCCGAAAGGCGGCCCACTCAGGACGACGGCTGATGGGACGGCCCTGAGGTAGTCTCCAGCTCTGATGGTCCGGCCGAAGAAGAAGTGGGGGCAGAATTTTCTCCGGAACCGGGGGGCGGTGGCCCGGATCGTGGCGGCGGTGGAGCCGGAGGCGGGCGACTTGATCCTCGAGATCGGACCCGGCGAGGGGATCCTGACCGAGGGGCTGGCGGCGTTTCCCAATGAGGTGCTGGCGATCGAGATCGACCCGGAGTTGACAGCGGCGCTGACGCAGCGCTTCGGCGATCGGGTGGAGCTCCGTTGCCAGGACGCCCTGGAGACGGCCCTTCCCACCCAACCCTTCCGGGCCGTGGGGAATCTCCCCTACAACGCCGGCACGCCGATCCTGCGCCGCGTGATCGCCGATCCGCATTGTCGCCGCGCCGTCTTCATGCTGCAGAAGGAAGTGGCGGACCGCCTGGTGGCGAAACCGGGCGATGAAGCGTACGGATACCTCACGCTCTACACGCAGCTCTTCGCCCGCGCCCGCATCCTCCTCACGCTGGAGCCGAAATCGTTCTATCCCCCGCCCAAGGTTCGCAGCGCGGTGGTGGTGCTCGATCCCGATCCTCGGCCCTACCTATCCGACGACCTCCTCGGCCTGATCAGCATGGCCTTCCGGATGCGCCGGAAGACACTGGTCAACAACTTGATCAGTTGGCAGGGCCTGGACCGCGCCGGCGCGGAGCGCGCAGTTGCCGAAGCACAGTTGCCTCACACCACCCGCGCGGAAGAGTTGTCGCTGGATGCATTCGCTGCGCTCCTGCCGAAGCTGCGAGGCACCATCCCTCCATCGTCCTGAGGCCGGCACTGTGCAGGATCTTGCTGCCTTCGGAGCGCCGGCATCCTGCCGGCCGGTCCGCGGGCATCCTGCCCGCAGGATCTCGCCGAACAGCGCCGGCTGGATGGTCTGCCCCCAAAAACTGGTCCAGGCATTTTGCCGGTAGCGGCGCCGTGGGAGCTGTGGGAAACGGCGGGGTTGTTGGCCGGCGTTTTCCAAGTCCTGGGGGAAGGCGCGGACTCATCGCGGCTTTCCTCAGGACGACAGCTTCCACAGCGTTTCTGTCGCCCGCTACTCGGGCTCACTTCTGACTGGGCTCCGCAATCCCCCGGCTGGCGCCGGGGGCTACATTCTTGCGCCCGCTGACGCGGACTGATCACCGACAAATTTGAGGTTCTTGGAGCATCGCAT
>JBKJQB010000166.1:0-8213 GCA_046594105.1 Thermoanaerobaculia bacterium | reverse complement strand
ATCCTCGGTCGCGGGTGTGGAGGCGGCTGCCATGGCGGGAGAGGTCCCACTCGGCGACATGCCCGAAGCCGGCGTGAAGGTGGCGGGACGAACCCTTTCCTTCTTCGGATTCTTCTTGGCGAGCTTGTCCGCGCGCTTGTGATCGAGATCCGTGCGCACGATCATGTGACGCAGAATCCGATTGGAGTTCTTCATCCGGCGATCGAGCTCGCTGAGCGAGGCTTCGCTCTCGAACACAAGCAACTGGTAGTTGCCCTCGTTCGCCTTCTGAATGGGATACGCAAGACGGCGGCGGCCCCACGCTTCTTCATGCGTGAGCTTCGCCCCGGTCGTCTCGGCGACACGCTTGAACTCGGTGACCAGCGTGGTCGCTTCCTCTTCCGGTACTTGCGTGGAAAGAATAAACAGGACTTCGTAAGTCCTCATGAATCCTCCTTCTGGCCTAGCGGAGCCCCCTCTGGAGAGGGCCCAAGGAGCTGGACAGATTGTCAAAAAGATATCCCGGCCACTGTGAGCAGGGCCGGCGATTGTAACCGGGTAATGGCAGGCCGCCGCCGATTATTTCCCCCGGCGATTCTCTCGCGTCGGGCCCAGCCTCACCCTTGTCCAGATCAATCGCGCGTTCTGCGATGCAGAGTGCATCCAGGCCCGGCTGGAGCCGGCGAAGCCGGCAGAAGACTGTAGCCCCCGGCTTCAGCCGGGGGGACGCGGCGACCCGATGCAGCGAAGCCCGCTTCAGCGGGCGACAGAAGGGTTCCGCTTCATCTGGCGAACCCCCGAGGAGTCCATCTGCTGTGCTGTCGCCCGCTGAAGCGGGCTCGCGAACGGAAGTTCCCGGTTTCCCCCGGCTGACGCCGGGGGCTACGGTCTCTCGCCGGCTGCGCCGGCTGAAATCCGCCGGAGGGACTCTTCCCTCTCTGCGCTGCGATCACCGGTCATCTCAAACACTTACGAACAAAGGGAGGTTTCAAAGCTAATTTGGCCAGGGTGCTCTGTGACCTCACCATTCTGCCGAAGAGCCAATTCCCTGCCCTATCATGTCCGCCGCGATGGGCAAGGCCAGCAGGCAGAAACGGACGGCGTCGACGACGGACGCCAGCGCGACCGGCACAGCAGGCCTCGCGGCGCTTCCGGTCATGGCTTTCGATCGCCGGCAGACGCTGCTGATCTGCTCCGGGCTGGCAATCCTGGTCTGTCTCGTCTTCGGATCGGTGCTCTCTCACCCCTTCATCGGGTTGGACGATCCCGACTACATCAGCCGCAATCCTCTGGTTCAGAAGGGACTGACGGCCGAGGGGATCCGCTGGGCGTTCACGGCGCTGCGGCCGTTTTACTGGCATCCGCTGACGTGGCTTTCCCTGATGCTCGACTGCAGCCTGTTCGGCCTGAAGCCGGGCCTGCATCTGCTGGTGAACGTGTTCATCCATCTGCTGTCGACGCTGATCCTTTTCCGGATTCTGCAGAAAACCACCGGCGCCACCTGGCGAAGCGCACTGGTCGCCGCGCTGTGGGCAGTCCATCCGCTGCGGGTCGAATCGGTAGCCTGGATCGCCGAGCGCAAAGACGTCTTGAGCACCTTTTTCTTTCTGGTCACCGTCTTTGCCCACGTGCATTACACCCAGCGACCGAACGTGCGGCGTTACCTGCTGGTGTTCGGCGCGTTCGCGCTGGCGGTGATGTCGAAGCCGATGGCGGTGAGCATCCCGGTGGCCCTGCTCGTCTTCGACTTCTGGCCCCTGCGTCGTCTCACCATGCACGATCGAGCATGGGTTCGGCCGCTGCTCGAGAAAGTCCCCATGGCCATCGTCGCAGTGGCGGTGGTCGGTCTCACCTTCCCGGGACAGGCGCGGGCGCTGAGCAGCCTGCCTCTCGGAGTGCGCCTGGCCAATGTGATCACCAGCTACGCCGCGTACCTCGGCAAGATGATCGTCCCCCACGACCTGTCGATCCTCTATCCATTCGATCCCAACATCCCGGCCGCCAGCGTCATCGGTTCCCTGCTGCTCCTGATGGCCATCACCGCGGCGGTCCTGCATTTCGGAAAGCGACGGCCGTATCTGCCGGCGGGGTGGTTCTGGTACTTGCTGACCCTGGTGCCGGTGATCGGATTCGTGCAGTCGGGCACACAGGGCATGGCCGATCGCTTTGTGTACGTGCCTGGCATCGGCCTGACCTTCGCGCTGGTGTGGCTGGCCGGCGATGCCCTCTCCACGGAGTCGAGCCGTCGCACCGCCGCGGCAATGGGCGTGGCGTTGGTGCTCGCCCTGTCCGCGCTCTCGATCCATCAGCTGACGTACTGGCGAAATACAGAGACCCTCTTCCGTCACGCCATCGAGATCACGCCGAACAACGGCATGGCCCGGGTGATCCTCGGCGAGGCCTTCATCGAGGATGGGAAAATCGATGAGGCGCTGGCGCAGTTCGACACCGCGGCGAGAGCCGGCCGGGGGGCGCCCCTGCCTCTCAGCGAGATGGGGCGCGCGCTGATTCTGCAGAAGCGTTTCGCCGAAGCCATCGAGCCGCTGCGCAGAGCGATCGCCGCCGATCCCACCATGAGCGCGGCTCATGAAAACCTTGGATCTGCCTATCTCGGCAGCGGAGCGACACGTGAAGCGCTCGCCGAACTGGAAGAAGCACTGCGCCTCGATGACGGATCGCGAAAGGCCGACATCATCCAGGCGCGCGGCAACGCCAAGGTGAAGCTCGGCCGCATCGATGAGGGCATCGCCGACATCCAATCAGCTCTTTCTTCCAGACCGACGGCCGCCGCCTGGAACGACCTGGCCAGCGCCTACGCGTCGCGAGACGACTTCGCCAGGGCTCAGCCTGCGTTCCTCCAGTCAATCAAGCTCGATCCCAAAGTCGCTGACACACGCCTGAACTACGCGGCCCTGCTCAGCCGGGCCGGACGAAATGACGAGGCCCTTCAGCAGATCCGAGAGGCCATGCGCATCGCTCCCGCCTCGCCGGAACCCGCGATCTATCTGGCATTGACCCTGGCCCAGACGGGAAGGCGCAGCGACGCAGCAAACGCAGCGGAACAGGCCATGCGACTGGATCCGGCAGCTGCGAACGATTACCTCACCAAGGCCGTGAGGATGCCTGCCTCCAGCGACAACCTGACGAACTTCATCGGCGCGATGCGAGCCCCGAAATAAAGCCGGCACGGCCGGCGGCGTTGGTTCGCAAAGCGTCCGCCACGATTTTCGCCTGAATCGCGTTCTGTCGGCCGCCCTGGATTGCGGATGACCCCGAGCGCGTCAATAGAACGAAATGAACCGTCCGGTCATCCTGAGCTAGGCATGGCGCGATGCTTCAGTGAGTGGAGATGAACGTGCGCTCCGTGGTTCTGAGCGAAGCGAACGTAGCGCCGGCATCCTTGCCGGCCGTGGCGTCGGCTTCCAGCCGGCGCGACTGCGCGAGCTCCCGCGGGCAGGATGCCCGCGACACGGCCGGCAGGGATGCCGGCGCTACGAAATTCAGGACTCCGCCCGATCACGCTTCGCGGCGCGCGCTCTGTTCCCGCCACAGCGCGGCATACAACCCGTTGGTTCCCAGCAGCGAGTCGTGCGTTCCCGTCTCCACGATCAGCCCTTTGGCCAGAACGTAGATCCGCCTGGCGTGGGCGATGGTGGAGAGCCGGTGGGCCACCAGCACGGTCATCCGGCCATGTTCCCCCGTGGTCAGATGGCGGATCGTCTCGGTGATCGCTTTCTCGGTGATGGAGTCGAGGCTCGACGTGGCCTCGTCGAAAATCATCAGCTCCGGCTGTCGCAGCAGCGCGCGGGCGATGGCCAGCCGCTGGCGTTCCCCGCCGGAGATTTTGATGCCGCCCTCGCCGATCTTCGTCTCCAGCCCTTTTCCCCCTCGCTCGATGATGGGCATCGCGGCGGCCTGGCGCAGCACTTCGAGGCACTCGGCGTCGGTGGCAGCTGGCCGGACGAACAGCAGGTTGTCGCGGATGGTGCCGGCGAAGAGTTGCGTTTCCTGCGTCACCAGCCCGATCCGTCCGCGCAGCGCGTCGGAGTCCACCTCCAGCGCATCGACGCCATTCACGCAGAGATTGCCTGCGGTGGGCCGGTAGAGTCCGACCAGCAGCTTCACCAGCGACGTCTTGCCGGAGCCCGATGGCCCCACGAAGGCGATGGTGTCGCCGCTGCGCAATGAGAGATTGATTCCTTCCAGCGAAGGCGTCGACGAGGAGGGATAGGTGAAGGTCACGTTCTCAAACGACACTTCATCGAGCGGACCGAGGGGGATCGGAAGTTCCGGCTTGGCGGCCGAGGGGATTTTCAGGACCTCTTCGAGCTTCTCCATGCTCGCTTTCGCTTCCTGGTATTGCGCGATCATCGCCCCCAGTTCTGCCAGCGGAGAAAAGATCGGGAAGGAGTAGAAAAAGAGGGCGAAGAACTGCCCCACGGTAATGGTCTGGCGGAACAGCAGCCACAGCATCAGAAAGAGCAGGGCGGCGCGCGTGATGTTGATGACCGTGCCCTGCAGGAAACTGTAGAGCCGGACGAAACGGATCTTTCTCAACTCCAGCTCGAGAATCTTTCCGTTCACATCATTGAGGCGGGCGATCTCCTGCTTCTCCAGCCCGAGGGACTTGACCAGCTCGACGTTGCGAAGGGTCTCCGTGGTGGAGCCGGCCAGCTCCGCGGTCTGGCGCACGATCAGTCGCTGCTGGACCTTGATCTTGCGGCTGGTGAAGAACATGAACGTGCCGATGACCGGCGCGAGCAGCACGTACACCGTCCCCAGGCTCCAGTGCACCATGAAGCCGTACACGGTCACGAAGAGGAAGCCGACCAGCGAGACGAAGATCATGTTCACCACGTTGGTGATCAGCTGCTGCGCGTCGGCTCGCGCCTTGTGCATGACCTGCAGAATTTCGCCGGAGCGCTGGTCCTCGAACACCGCGTACGGCAGCGACAGCGAGTGCGACACGCTGGTCTCGTAGAGTTGCGCGCCCACACGCTGGGAGATCACGTTGACGAAGTAGTCCTGAAAATTCTTGGCGATCCGCGAGATCAGCGCGACGCTCACGTAGGCGAGCAGCAGCAACAGCACCCCATGAACAAAGACGTTCGCCGCCATGGAGCCGCGATTGGTGGCGTAACGGTCCACGATGATCCGGAAGACCTGCGGATCGAGTAGCGAGAAGACCTGATTGACCGTCGCCAGCAGAAGAGCGGTGAAGACCAGATGCTTCCAGCCGCGCAGGTAGTCGAAGAGAAGACGCATGGGCGCGAGTGTAGTTCGGAGGAAGGTCCTCGGGGGACCTCGAGACCGGTCAGCCTGAAAGGGAAGCGGCTTGTCTTCGGTGTTCACTCGTCGTCGGCGCGGAGAACTGCTGGAGTCGTTTGCGGGCAATGGCAGCCCAGGCGGTGTTCGCGTCCGCGATCAGGTAGCGCCTCCACACTGCGATGGCCTCCGCCTGGTGGCCCTCTGCTTCCAGAACCTGAGCGCGATTGAACAAGGTCTCCGCTCGATTGGGATCCAGCGCCAGCGCGCGCTTGCTCAGAGCATCGGCCTGATCGAGGTCGGCGCTCGATGCGTTCGCCTCCCATCTCGCTTCGTAGGCCGCAGCGAGATCGCTCCACGTCGCCGCATCGTTCGATCGGGACGCCGCCTGCTGCAGCACGTCGATGGCCTCATCATTCCGGCCGAGGAGCAGCGCGGCCAGGCCGAACGCCTGGAGAGTCTGAGGCGACCGATCGCTCTGCTGGAGCTTCTTGAGCTCGAGGTAAAGCCTGAGGAGATCTTCGTTGGACTTCGGCTCTTCGCCCCTGGTGACCGCTGCGCCGGGCGCAACGCCGCCCGAGATGCGAACGTGCAGCGGATGGCTGGTCGAAGCTGCCGCGGCAATCTCAGTCAGCCTGTCGCTGCGATGCGTCCGAGCGAAGAAGCCCAGCGCGACCACCACGATCGCGGCCGCCGCAGCGGCAAGCCACCACCATGGTGCGGAGTCTGCTCCTTGCGCCTTGCCGGCCTCGCTCTCGGTTTGCAGATACGAGGCAGTCTCCGCCACCAGGGTGAAGCACTCGCTGCATCGCGGCAGATGCTCGACGATGAGCACTCGCTCCTCGGCGGTGGTTCGCCCCTCGGTGAACGCCGCGAGACTCTCGAGCGAAGGATGCTGTTCTTGTTCTCTCATCGATCGATTACGAATCCGCCGGGCCAGCGACGGACGACTGGCCCTTCACTATGTGGAGGCACTGCGCGGCCACTCCGTCGTCCTGCAGGAAGGGAATCTCGAAGCCGTCCGCTCCATGCTCCAGAAGGTCGCTGACAGCCGACGGCGTGAGTCCCTCGGCCAGAAGCGCTTTTCGCAGGTTGCGCATCAACCGTTCGAGCGTGGCGTAGAGCCGCTTCGGATCGCGCTGCAGCATGTTGGCGATGGTGGCCACCTTCAGCCCTTTCCCGAACCGCAGTCGCAGGATGAGCTGATCCTCCGGGGTGATCTCGCGAAGGGCCCGGGCGAACGCCGCGCTGGCCCGCTCGGCGCCCGCCAGTCGCTCACCGGCCACGATGGCCTCATCCGCCGTCCGCGACCCAGCCATCGCCTGGAGCGCCGCGTCGCCCTCACCTTTGCCTCGGATGCGCAGCTCCCTGTGCGGAAGGGCCGCCGCAATCCGCAGCACCTCGGCCCCCTCCACATGCGGATGCCGTTGCCGGACGAAATCGCACGCCTCCTGGGTCGTCATCTCGTCGCGATCCCGGCAGCGTTCGAACAGCACCCCGATCTCACCCTGCCGCTGCGCTTCCGCCGAGGGACGCCAGCGTCCCCATTCGCGATTGCGATAGTCGAGAGAAAACCTCTGCACGACGATGTGAAGAAATGTGGACAGGGAACTGCGCCCCTCGAACTTCCGGAGAATGGCGTAGTCGTTTTCGATGAGCCGGAGCTTGAGCGCCGAGGTGAAATCCTCCGCGTCGGCCGGCTCCATGCGAAACCGCCGGCAGGCCGAGCGCGCAAAGCGGTCGATGAGCTCGAGATTCGCGAGGAAGACTTCCTCTGGCCGCATTCAGTTTTCTGGTGTGAGGAATCAGGATAACCCACACGCGTGGCCAGAAGAAGACTGTCGCACTCCCGGCATCGACCACGGTCGTGCCGGACGAGACGGTGGGTGCTCACGAGCACCTTGCTGTGATCGCGGTGTGCGAAAGGAGACGAATGAGTTCCGACTGCCGGTTGACGCCCGTCTTGGCAAAGACCTCACGGAGCTGAGCCCGAACGGTCTCCTTGCTGATCGACTGCTCGCGAGCGATCTCGTCGAGCGTTTTGCCCGCCAGCAGTGCGATGGCCAGCCGCTCCTCAGCTCCGGTGAGATGAAAGAGGATTCGCAGGACGCCGGCCCCCGGTCGCATCACCGCCGCCGGATCATCGATAAAGACCGCGAATCCGCCCTTCGTCTCTTCCGAGGAAAGGCCGGGAAGTGCGGAGACGACCACCTGATACGGGGCGGCACCCGAGGGGCGCTTCACCGCGAGGACCCAGTCGCCGCGGGGGCTGGACTGCGTCCCATTCAAGGCTTCGCACACATACCGGTCAAAGCGTTCGTTGGCCGCCGGATCGGTGAAACGGAGGCGTTGTTTCTCCAGCATCAGCCCATCCGACTGGTTCAGAAGAGACTCCGCCGACCGATTGACCAGAACCACGCGGCGGGACGGGCTCAGCAGAACGACGCCCTGGTGAAGGATGTCCAACGCGCTCGCGGAAACCCTTGCCCGGATGTCGGCGGCCGAGAGTTCCGGTGCGAGTTCGTGGCCGCGCGCTTCACGACTCTCGATGTGGGACATGGTGGCTCCAGTTCTCTCCACTGATTCCTCCGCAGTGATTCGACCAGCGCTCAGTCCGATCCCCCTCTCTACTCGCCAGTCGCACACTGACGAATCCCCCTCCGCGTCGGAACCCGAGCCGCGTGTAACATCTTGGACGGCCAGCTCCACGCGATTCGGAGACCGGTGAAAATCGGATTGCCGGCCCGGATTGCGGAAGAGTCCTGCTGATGCGACGAAATCTCGTGAATAATCGGGGGGGGAGCCGGCACGGCAGAACGTCTTGGAACGTGATCTTGGCAGAGCCTTGGGCAACCAGCGCCGCCGGCCGTGCCGGCCCGGTCGATGGCTGCTCGCCTTCATCGTCATTCTGGGAATGGCGCTGATGCTGTTTGCCGGACGTGACCGGGTGATGGCGCTGCTCGCGCCCG
>JBKJQB010000245.1:0-10542 GCA_046594105.1 Thermoanaerobaculia bacterium | reverse complement strand
CGCTTCAGCGGGCGACAGAACAGCGGATTGACTCTTCGGTGGTTCGCCAAATGACGCGGAACCCTTCTGTCGCCCGCTGAAGCGGGCTTCGCTGCATCGGGTCGCTGCGTTCCCCCGCCTGAAGCCGGGGGCTACAGTCTTCTGCCGGCTTCGCCGGCTCCAGTCAAGCCCTCGATGCACTCTCCATCGGAGACGCGCGACGTAATTTGGGAAAGTGGGCGAGCTCACTGTTTCTGCGTGCTCCCGCTCCACCTCAGGACGATGCCTCAGGACGATGACCCTGCGCGAATTCGCCCCGTCTACAATGCCCTCGATGCCGACGTTCTTCGAAGCGCTCAACGAGCTGATGGCGGCGGAGACGCCGCTGGTAACGGTGACCATCGTCGACACCGCGGGGAGCGTCCCTCAGGATGCCGGCGCGAAGATGATCGTCACGGCGGCGGGCCGCCAGTTCGGAACGGTCGGTGGCGGAAAGGTGGAGACCAAAGCGATCGCTGAGGCGCAGCGCATGCTCTCCAACGAGATCGAGGAGACCACTCGATTTCTGCAGTGGAACCTGGCGAAGGATGTGGGGATGACCTGCGGCGGCGTGGTCCGTCTCTACTTTGAGTCGCACAACGCGCAGCGATGGCACATCGCAATCTTCGGGGCCGGTCACGTGGCCAACGCGCTGATTCAGCTGCTGGTCCATCTCGACTGTGAGATCACCTGCATCGATCCGAGAGCGGAGTGGCTGGAACGGCTGCCGGTCTCCCCCAAGCTCTCGGCCATCCGCAGCGAGGACATGCCGTCGATGGTGGAGACGCTGCGCGACGATACTTTCGTCGCTCTGATGACCATGGGCCACACCACCGACAAGCCGATCCTGATTGAGATTCTGCGCACCCGGAAGTTTCCGTACGTCGGCGTCATCGGCAGCGATGCCAAAGCGCACATCCTGAAGCGCGATCTGGAGGCGGCAGGTCTGCCGCCGGAAGCGAAAGAGGCGTTCTTCTGCCCTATCGGGCTGGCGATCGGGTCGAGCCACCCTTACGAGATTGCGGTGAGCGCGATTGCCCAGATGCTTTCGGTGCGCGACCAGCGGCAGCACGAACGCTCTCTTTCAGCCGGTCCAGGCTGATGGCCTCGGTGACCATGGCCCGCACGTTCTCCGAGACGTTGCCTTTGGCCTTCAGCCACTCGATCTGCTCCGGCATCAACCAGACACTGATGCGCTGCGTTTTGCGGCCGCCTTCTTCCGGATCCTTTTTCTTCGCGGCCACCTTCACTCTCCGCTAGTGGAGTCGGCAGTCACGGCCACGCCGTCCGCGTAGGCTGCATCGTCAGTGAGCAGCACCGAGATCCGCAGGATTTCGGCGACGCTCCAGGCCTGAGCGATGCACCCGCGTGGCGCGTGGGGCGCATCGCCGTCGAAGACCTCGGAGATCGATCCCACCCCTGCTTCGAGCAGGTGCGCCCGCATTCCATTCAGTGCGCGTCGGACCTGCTCCCGACCGCTCTCCCCACGGATGCGCAGCACGGCATCTGCGTACGGTCCGAGCAGCCAGGGCCAGACCGTTCCCTGGTGATAGGCGGAGTCGCGCTCGCGGGGAGTGCCCAGCAGTTTTCCGCGATAGCGAGGGTCTTCCGGAGAGAGGGTGCGCAAGCCGACCGGCGTCAGAAGTTTCGATTCGCAGGTGTTGAGGATGGACTCACCGCGGCGGTCCGCAAACAGCGGGAAGGGGAGTGACAGGGTCAGCAACTGGTTGGGGCGGACCGACTCGTCCGTCGGCCCGACCACGTCGAAGCAGCACTGCTTCGCCGGGTTCCAGAACGCTGCTTCCAACGCGGTTCTCACATCGTCGGCGCGCACCGACCACGCGCTCTCGCCGGTCAGCGAGGCCATGATCCGCAGTGCGTTGTACCAGAGGGCATTGACTTCGACCGGCTTCCCGCAGCGCGGCGTGATCACGTCGCCCTCGACCACCGCATCCATCCAGGACAGAGCCACCCCGGTGGCGCCGGCGTACAACAGCCCGTCGTCGTCGACGTGGATATTGAATCGAGTTCCCCGTTCGAACGCTTCGAGAATCGATCGCAATACGGGGATGGCATCCGCGGCCAGCTGCTGATCTTCCGTCTGCTCCACGTAGCGCCATATCGCAACGAACAGCCACAGCGTCGCGTCGACGGCGTTGAATGCCGGCTCGGAGGTGCCATCGGGGAAGCGATTGGGGATCATGCCGCGGCTGGTCGTTCCCAGCCAGCGGCGCAGGATTCCTTCGGCTTCCTCGAATCTGCCCGTGCTCAGGCAGAGCCCGGGCAGCGAGATCATGGCGTCGCGTCCCCAGTCGGTGAACCAGTGATAACCGGCGATGACCGTGCGCTCCTGCCGTCCGCGCTCGATGAGAAACTGATCGGCCGCGGTGGCCAGGTCGTTGAGGAAATCGTCGCTGGAGATGGTCAGGGTCTCCCGACGGGAGCGCTCCCGATCGATGAGGTCGAACGCATCGCGTTCGTCATCGTCATCCGCGCACAGCACCACCGGAATCACATCGCCTTTCCGAAGGGTCACGTCATAGACGCCGGGCGTGAAGAGGTCCTCGTGAGCGTCCAGTCCCCGTTCCGTCTCCCGGTCGTATTGAAAGTCGTGCCACGATTCGGGAGCTGCGGTGTAGTGCGAGTCTGGGATGTCGATGTTCACGAACGGGATGATCGGATCGTCGGAGCGCGGCATCAGCGAGTGATAGTCACGGCCGGCCAGAAAGGGCTGGAACCTCATGGGAAACGGCTTCTGTGCTTTGAGAATCTCGTACAGAAGGATCGTGGTGTTCTCGCCCTGCACGGCGATGACGGTCTTGCGCAGGACCACACCCCCGGTGTCGTACTCCCAGACCGGGAACACACCCTTCTGGAACGATCGGAGATGTTCGAAGCCGCGCGGGTGGATCACGTTCGGGAAGCGGCTGCACCCGAGGAAGACGCCGCCGACGGTTTCGTCGAGGCGGGAGACGATGACCGATCGCTCCGCCCGGGTGGGATAGGCCGAGACGACCAGTCCGTGGTAGCGCCGGGTGTTGGCGAATGCCAGCGACGAGCTGGCCCATCCTCCGATGCCGTTGGTCTCCAGCCACTCCAGCCTGGACACGCGCTCGAAATCGTTGAGGACCTCCTGCTCCACCCTGATCATCGGAGGACCATCATGACGCGATCAGCCGCCGCATGCCAGAGCGACCTTGTTCGTTTAGAAGGGCGTGCGAAATACGCAGGGACACGCCGCAGCAGCAGTGAAAGCGGACCCGTCCGATGGTGGCGCGAAGCTTCGCACCCTCCTTCACCACGCTCCCGGCGCAGCTCTCCCGCATCTGCGCTACGATCTGAAACCCGTGCGAATCCGCTTCATCTGCATTCATGGACACTTCTATCAGCCTCCGCGGGAGAACCCCTGGCTGGAGGCCATCGAGACCCAGGATTCGGCCACTCCGTACCACGACTGGAACGAGCGAATCTGCGCCGAATGCTACGAGCCGAACGCCACCTCGCGCATTCTCGACGCCCGCGATCGCATCGCCAAGATTGTCAACAACTACTCCTCCATCAGCTTCAACTTCGGGCCGACACTGCTCTCATGGATGTCGCAATTCGAACGCGAGACCTACGCCGCGGTGCTGGAAGCGGACCGGGTCAGCCGCGAACGTTTCGGGTACGGCTCCGCCATCGCCCAAGCCTACAACCACATGATCATGCCGCTGGCCAGCGAACGGGACCAGCGCACCCAGGTTCGCTGGGGAATCCGTGATTTCGAGACTCGCTTCGGCCGGAAACCGGAGGGCATGTGGCTTCCGGAAACGGCGGTGGACACCTCCTCGCTGGAGGCACTGGCAGCGGAAGGGATCACCTTCACCATCCTCGAGCCGCATCAGGCCCTGCGATGGAAAGCGACGGGAGACGATGACTGGAACGGGCATGTCGGCTCCATCGATCCGACCATGCCCTACCTCTGCCGGCTCCCGTCCGGCCGTTCCATCACGATTTTTTTCTACGACGGCCCGATCTCCCGGGCCATCGCCTTCGAGCAGCTGCTGGCTCGTGGCGAGAACCTCGCGCACCGGCTGCTCGGCGCATTCTCGGAGCGCCGCGATCATCCCCAGCTGGTCAACATCGCCACCGACGGCGAGACCTACGGCCACCATCACCGCAATGGCGACATGGCTCTGGCCTACGCCATCGACTACATCAATGAGCACAAGCTCTCGCGCGTGGCGAACTACGCGCAGTTCCTCGCCGAGAATCCCCCCACCCACGAAGTGGAGGTGGTGGAAAACACCGCCTGGAGCTGCAGCCATGGAGTGGGCCGCTGGCAACGCGACTGCGGCTGCAACACCGGCGCGGGCGCCGGCTGGAATCAGCAGTGGCGCGAGCCGCTGCGAACGGCGCTGGACTGGCTGCGCGACCAGTGCGCCACCATTTTCGAAACGCAGGGCCTGGCCCTCCTCCACGACCCCTGGGCCGCTCGCGATCAGTACATCGATGTGGTCCTCGATCGCTCCGACGAGACCGTCGACTCCTTTCTGGACCGCCACTGTTTCCTTCCGGACGGCGACGAAACGATTCGCGACAGCTCCTCGTCCGACCGGGACGGCGTCGTGGCCGCCGCGGTGGCCTCTCAGTCGCGCTCCGTGAAGCAGATCCAGGTCACCGCGCTGGAGCTTCTGGAGATGCAGCGCAACTCCATGCTGATGTTCACCAGCTGCGGCTGGTTCTTCAACGACATCTCAGGAATCGAGACCGTGCAGGTCCTGCATTACGCCGCGCGCGTCATCCAGCTCGCCGAGCGAGTCTCCGGCCGGAGCCTGGAGCTCGACTTTCTCCAGCGGCTCTCCGGCGCGCGCAGCAACCTTCCGGCGCACGGAGATGCGAGGCAGATCTACGAGCGCGAAGTGATCCCCACACGCCTCGACCTCCGGCGCGTGGCCGCGCACTATGCCGTGGCCTCGCTCTTCGATCACTTCGGTCACGACGATCAGGTCTACTGCTATCGGGTCGTGCAGACAGACTTCGAGACGTATCGCGCCGGCCGCTCCCGGATGGCCGTGGGCTCCATCGTCATCACTTCTCTGATCACCCGCGAAGAGGCGGCCTTCGAATTCATCGTCATCCACCTCGGAGAAACGGAGCTCACCGGCGGCGTGCGCCCGGCGACCACCGCCGATCACTACGAGGCCATGAAACGTGCCCTCAGCGAGGACCTGCGCGTCAACGGGATCTCGTCGGTCATCCGCGTGCTGGATGAGCACTTCGGAGAACCGCTGCTGTCGATCCGCAACCTCTTCAAAGATGAGCAGCGGCGCATCCTCAGCATTCTGTGCGACGCCACTCTCAGCGAGGCGGAGAGCGCCTTTCGCCAGCTCCATGAGCGCTACGACCCGCTGATGCGTTTCCACGCCGCGCTGGGCGTCCCCCTGCCGAAGGTCCTGCGCACCGCCGCGGAGTTCGACGTGAACATCCAGCTGCGACGCCTCGCCGGCGCCGAAGAGCTTTCGGTCGGCCAGCTGGAGCAGCATCTGCGCGATGCCCAGGCGGAAGGCGTGGCCCTCGACGAAGCGACCCTGCTCGCGCTCAAGCACGCCGTCGACCATGCGGCCGATGCGTTCCGCGCCGACTCCGACGACCTTTCCCTGCTGGAGACCTGGGAGGAGATCGTCACCGTGGTTCGCAACTCCGGGGTCGACGTCGATCTGCGAAAACCGCAGAACGACTACTACGAACTGAAGAGATCGAAGCGCGCGGTGATCGCTTCGAATGCCGGCAACGGCTCGCAATCCGCCAACCGCTGGCTCCAGCGTTTCGATGCCCTCGGAGAAAAGCTGCTGATCAGCCCCGAGGCGCGCGGATGAGAGTCCTGCGCCACCCGTTCGCACCCTCCCCCGCCCGCCGCTCACCACCCCTGGAGCCCGTCCCCTTCGCATGAACGTTCACCACTCCGCGACGATTGAGCCGGACGGCCGTGCCGCCGGCGTCCTGCTGCATCCCACCTCCCTTCCCGGCCGCTTCGGCATCGGAGATCTGGGGGATGAAGCCATCCAGTTCCTCGACTGGGTAAAGAGCGCGGGGCTGCGCATCTGGCAGGTTCTGCCCCTCAATCCTCCCGGGTACGGCAACTCGCCGTACGGATGTCTCTCGTCCTACGCGGGCAATCCGATGCTCATCTCACCGGAGCGGCTGGTCAGCGACGGTTTGCTGCCGGCGGCCCTGCTGACGGATCTCCCCTCATTCCCGAACCACTCTGCAGTCGACTTCGAGGGGGTCACCGCGGTCAAAACGCGTTTGCTGCGACAGTCCTTCACTGCGTTCGAGGCCGCTGGAAGCAGCGAGCATCGGACCGAGCTTGCCGCCTTCGAGCGCGACAACCTCTGGCTCGACGACTGGGCGCTCTACGTAACCTTGAAAGACGAGAACGGTGGCGCCACCTGGTCCGAGTGGCCGGCTGCCCTGGCCAATCGCCAGGAGGCGGCGATCGCGCTCTCCCTTCGCGAGTTCGCCATCGATCTGCGGTTTCACAAGTACGTGCAGTGGCTGTTCTTCAGCCAGTGGGCCGCGGTGCGCAGCGCAGCCGAGCAGC
The DNA here is from genome assembly GCA_046594105.1 of Thermoanaerobaculia bacterium. Classification (GTDB taxonomy): domain Bacteria; phylum Acidobacteriota; class Thermoanaerobaculia; order Gp7-AA8; family Gp7-AA8; genus JBDSGC01. The sequence continues at coordinate 3,941 of JBKJQB010000245.1, read as the reverse complement.
GGGGAATCAGGATCCTGGGCGACGTGCCCATCTACGTGGCCTGGGACAGCGCGGACGTCTGGAGCAATCGCGAGATCTTCCAGCTCGACGCGAGCGGGCAACCGACGGTCGTGGCCGGCGTTCCTCCCGACTACTTCTCCACCACCGGTCAGCGCTGGGGCAACCCCCTCTATCGCTGGGACGTGCTGGACGCGACCGACTACCGCTGGTGGGTGTCGCGATTCCGCGCGGCGCTGCGATTCGCCGACGTCGTTCGCATCGATCACTTCCGCGGCTTCGTTGCTTACTGGGAGATTCCGGCCAGTGAACCGACGGCGATTCACGGCCGCTGGATGCCCGGCCCGGGCAAGGCCCTCTTCGACGCGATTCAGGAAGAGATGGGAGAACTTCCGCTGGTGGCCGAGGACCTCGGCTTCATCACGCCGGAAGTCCACGCGCTGCGCAAAGCCATCGGCGTCCCCGGCATGAAGATCCTCCAGTTCGCCTTCAGTCAGACTGGCAGTCCCCATCTCCCCCATTGCTACGAACCGCTGACCGTCGTCTACACCGGAACGCACGACAACGACACCGCGCGCGGCTGGTTCGAGCACGCCCCCGACGAGGAGCGCGCGTTCGCCTCGTCCTACCTCGGCATCGCCCGGGCGGAGGACGCGCCCGCAGCGCTGATCCGAGCCGCCTACACCTCGGTCGCGCGCACGGCCATCGTGCCCGCTCAGGACATCCTTGGCCTGGGCAGCGAAGCGCGGATGAACCGCCCGGGTGCCTGCGACGACAACTGGTCCTGGCGCTGCGCACCGGGCGCACTCAGTGAACGGCACGCCGAGGAACTGCGCAAGCTGGCGGAGATCAGCGGCCGGATCGTGGTCTGAGTTACCATGGTCATGACCATGGTCAGCAAGACGAAAACTCACACCATCACCGCCTCCGATTTCAAAGCTCGATGCCTCAAGCTGATGGATGAGGTGGAGAAAACCGGACAGGAAATCATCATCACCAAGAATGGGCGACCGGTATCCAGGCTCACCACGGTCCAGGACCGCCCGGCTTCTCTCTTCGGCGCGCTGATCGGCAGCGCTGAGATTCTGGGTGACATCGTCGCGCCGATCGAGGACGAGTGGGAGGCCGAGCGCTGATCGTTCTCGACACGCACACCCTCATCTGGTTGCTGGCCGCCGACTCCGCTCTCGGCCGCCGGGCGAAGGAGACCATCGACCGCGAGTTCATCGCCGACCAGGTTGCTGTGTCTGCGATGACCTTCTGGGAAGTGGCGATGCTGAGAGCAAAGGGCCGCATCACACTCCAGGATGATGTTGCCTCTTGGCGATCGGACGTCGTGAGACTCGGCATCATCGAGATCCCCGTCACCGGCGACCTGGCCATCACTGCTGCGCAACTCCCTCACTTCCACGGCGATCCCCCGGACCGGATCATCGCCGCGACCGCTCTCCTGAATGGAGCAACGCTTCTCACCGCCGACCGCCTCATGCTCACCTGGAAATCGAAGCTTCGCCGATCGGACGCGCGCAAGTAAGCGCCGACGGGGTAGCCGGGTGCGAGTGCGGGCGCGCGCAGGAAAAATGGTCGTTCGCTACACCACGAGAACCGCGTGAGCAACGCTGGCAACGACTCTCGTGCGACACTGCACGCCGCTCATGCGTCGCGCACGGTTTCTGATTGTTTTCTTCGTCCTGCTCGCGCTGTTCGAGACGCCGCTGCTGCTCCCTGCGGTGGATGCGGCGGTCGTCCAGCCGATCACCACCGGCATTGCGGCGGTGTCCGGACGACTGCTGCATGCGCTGGGAGAGGACGTCACTACCAGGGGCATGTCGATCAGCGGGCCATGCTTTTCGGTGGAGATCAAGAACGGGTGCAACGCTCTGGAGGCAACGCTTTTTCTCGTCGCGGCGATCCTGGCCTTCCCTGCGCCGTGGAAGGAGAAGCTCGCCGCGGTGGGCATCGGAGTCGTGCTGTTGCAGATCCTGAATCTGGCTCGGGTGGTCTCGCTGTACTGGATCGGCTGTCACCAGCCGGCGGCGTTCGAGACGTTCCACACCGTGATCTGGCAGACCGTCATCTTCGGCGCAACCATCGGCTTCTTCATGCTGTGGTCCCGTCGCGCAGGGACGCCGCGTGCTGCGTAACGCGCTGCGCTTCTCCGCGGGACTGCTCCTCGGCGCCGCGCTCTGGTGGTACGCCACTCCGGCCTACAACCGATTTCTGGCGTTCGCAGCGCAGCCTCTCGTGCATCTCGATCCCCGTTATGCGCAGGCGTCACTCGCCGGGAGCGGACGGTGGATCCAGGTGAGCGGGCCCTCTATTCCGCCGGCGCGGATCCCGGCCGATCAATACACCGCGAGCCTGGTTCTGCTGATGGCGCTCTTCGCTATGCGCCGTGATCTGTTCCACGATCGAGGCCTCCGCAGTTTCTCGCTTTCCCTTCTGGTGGTCGTGGCCATGCATGTCGTCGCGGTGGTCGTGGGCACGGAGGCGACCTACGCGGTGCGATTGCCGGAATGGGGCGACCGTCACTACTCCGGCGTGGCGCAGGACCTCTGGCAGGCCGCGGAGTTCGTCTATCGCATCGGCGCAATGTTCGCCATCCCGTTTGCCTGCTACTGGGTGTCGTCGCAGGAGACGGCTGTTGACGCCAGAAACAAGATCGCTCCGGTGAAAAAGCGGAAGCGCCGATGATCAGCAGCGTGATCCAGGCCGAGGAGCACGCCGATCGTCAAAAGTTAACCTCATCGAGCTCAACGCGTTCGCGCACATCAGCGAGGGAGGCCAACTCCGCCTCTTCGAGGGACGGAGACAGCAGGAAGACTGCCCCCAGCGGCGGCAGGGTCAGGTTCACCGACCAGCGGCGTCCATGCAGCGGGATGGGAGAAGCCTCCACGGTGCCCATGTTTCCCTGGCCACTTCCGCCGTAGATGGTCGCGTCGCTGTTCAGGATTTCCTCCCACGCGCCGCCGGTGGGCACTCCCACCATGTAGTTGTGCCGCGGGTGCGGCGTGAAGTTGAGGACGATGGCCACCGATTTTCCTGACTTCGACTTGCGCAGGATCGACACCACACTGTTCTCGGAGTCGCAGCAGTCGATCCACTCGAACCCGTCGCCGGAGAAGTCCAGCTCGTGGAGCGCCGGCACATCGCGGTACGCCTTGTTGAGGTCTTCCACCCAGCGCTGCAGCGTGGCGTGCGGGAGGTAGTCGAGCAGTTGCCAGTCCAGGCTGCGATCGTGGTTCCACTCCCGGGACTGACCAAACTCTCCGCCCATGAACAGCAGTTTCTTGGCCGGCTGCGCGTACATATGCGCAAAGAGCAGCCGGAGGTTTGCGAACTTCTGCCAGTCGTCGCCCGGCATCTTTCTGATCAGCGACCCTTTGCCGTGGACCACCTCGTCGTGAGAGAGCGGAAGCACGAAGTTCTCGGTGAAGGCATACATCATCCGGAAGGTCAGGTCGTTGTGATGGAAGCGTCGGTGGATGGGGTTTTTCGAGAAGTAGCGAAGCGCGTCATGCATCCAGCCCATGTCCCACTTCATTCCGAATCCCAGCCCGCCAACGTACGTGGGTCGCGAGACCATCGGCCATGCCGTGGACTCCTCAGCGATCACCTGCACGTCGGGATGGGCGCGGTAGACGTCTTCGTTGAGACGGCGCAGGAACTGGATGGCCTCCACGTTCTCGCGGCCGCCGGATTCGTTCGGAATCCACTCCCCCTGCTTGCGCGAGTAGTCGAGGTAAAGCATCGAAGCCACCGCATCCACCCGAAGCCCGTCCGCGTGGTACACGCCCAGCCAGTAGAGCGCGCTGGAGAGAAGAAACGAGCGGACCTCGTTCCGCCCATAGTTGAAAATGAACGAGCTCCAGTCGGGATGAAAGCCTTTGCGCGGATCGGCGTGCTCGTAGAGATGGGTCCCGTCGAAGTAGGCCAGGCCATGC
>JBKJQB010000203.1:0-8337 GCA_046594105.1 Thermoanaerobaculia bacterium | reverse complement strand
ATCGTGGCAGAGCCTTGGGCAACCAGCGCCGCCGGCCGTGCCGGCCTAGAATGCGGACATGAATCGACTGTCCTTCTTCTGCGGCAACCTCACGGAAAAATTCGTTTGCGGAACGGCAGCCGTTCAGCGGAACTCCATCCATTGAAGCCGGTCCTCGTCCTCACCACGGTCCATGCTGCGTTTGATGCCGCCGCCCTCGCCCGCGAGCTGGTGGAAATGCGCCTGGCCGCCTGCGTCAACATCCTCCCTGGCTTCCTTTCCATCTATCGGTGGGAAGGCAAGGTAGAGGAGGAAGGGGAGCAACTCCTCCTGATCAAAACCGCGGAAGGGCGCGTCGACGAATTGCGCCGGCAACTCCTCACTCGGCATCCGTACGATCTCCCGGAGTTTCTCGTCGTCAACGTGGACCAGGCCTCGAGGGCTTACGGCGCATGGCTCATTCACTCTTCCACGCCGCAGCCATCGTAGGGAACCTGGCCTGCAGGGATCCGACCAACCGGACGGACTCCGATACTGCAGCCTGACTCCGTGGAATCCGACTCCACACGCTGAGGAGTCCGCCTGCCCGGCAAGGCGGGCTACCGGCGCTGACACGAGAGAGCGCCCCTGACGAACGCGGCCTGAGGAGTTGACGCTTCCACCGCTCGTGGAGCGGGAACAGTCCCGCAGGACCCGGGGTTAGATTAGCTTCCGAAGCGCTGCGCCTCCCGCGCCGCCGCTGTCCGCGGAATCAATCCTATGGAATCGATCATCATTCGCGGCGCCCGCGAGCACAACCTCAAGAACATCGACGTCGTCGTTCCCCGCAACAAGTTCGTGGTCATCACCGGAGTCAGCGGGTCGGGCAAGTCCTCGCTGGCCTTCGACACCATCTTCGCAGAGGGGCAGCGGCGCTACGTCGAATCGCTGTCCGCGTACGCCCGGCAGTTCCTCGAGCAGATGGAGAAGCCGGACGTCGATTCGATCGAGGGGTTGTCACCGGCCATCTCCATCGAACAGCGGACCACATCGCGCAATCCCCGCTCGACCGTCGGCACCGTCACGGAGATCTACGACTATCTCCGCCTTCTCTACGCATCGGTCGGCGTGCCGCATTGCACCACCTGCGGCAAGGAGATCCGGCCCCAGACCATCCAGCAGATGGTCGATCGATTGCTGCAGCTTCCCAAGTCCACCAAGTTCACGGTCCTCGCCCCCTACATCCGCGGCAAGAAGGGGGAGTACCGCAAACAGATGATGCAGATGGTGAAGGAAGGCTTCACCCGCGCGGTGGTCAACGGCGAGATGGTGGAGCTGGCCGATCCGCCGGTTCTGGACAAGCAGAAGAAGCACACCATCGACGTGGTCATCGACCGGCTGGTGGTCAAGGAAGGCATCGAGCAGCGGCTCGCCGATTCCCTGGAGACGGCGACCCGCGTGGCCAAAGGCCTGGTCAAGATTCTCTACGCGGAAGGCAACCGCGAAGAGCTCCTCTCGCAGAACTACGCCTGTCCCGACTGCGGCGTCTCCATCGGCGAGATCACTCCGCGCCTCTTCTCCTTCAACTCACCCTACGGTGCCTGCGGCAAATGCTCCGGCCTGGGCGTGCTGCTGGAGATCGACGAGAAGAAAATCATCCCCGATCCTTCGAAGTCCATCGAGGGCGGCGCCATCGCCATCTGGAAGGAAGGAGCCGACAACTGGCGCCTCAAGCAGATCCAGACGCTGGCCAAACACGGCAAGTTCAAGCTCAACACACCCTGGGAGAAGCTGACCGAGAAGGCGCAGAGCAGCATCCTGCACGGCTCCGAAGACAAACTGAAGTTCGAGTTCGAAGGGAGCGACAGCTCGTATCACTACAACGGCACTTACGAAGGCATCGTGCCGATGCTCAAACGCCGCTATCACGAGTCGGACTCCGACGACATGCGCGAGGAGATCGAGCGCTTCATGACGCCGACGAAGTGTCCCGACTGCACCGGCCGCCGCCTCAAGCCGGAAGCGCTCGCGGTCACCGTGGCCGGCCGGCCCATCGACCGCGTGGTGGCCCTGCAGCTCAAGGACGCAGAAGAATTTTTCAAGACGATCGCCTTGACCGGCCGCGAGGAGCAGATCGCCGGCAAGATCCTCAAGGAAGTGCGCGACCGCCTCGGATTTCTCAATGCCGTTGGCGTCGGCTACCTCGCGCTCGACCGCAACGCTGCGTCGCTCTCCGGCGGCGAAGGCCAGCGCATCCGACTGGCCACCCAGATCGGCTCGAAGCTGATGGGCGTGCTCTACGTTCTCGATGAGCCGTCCATCGGCCTGCACCAGCGTGACAACCGGAAGCTCATCGACTCCCTCCTCGAGCTCCGCGACCTCGGAAACAGCGTCATCGTCGTCGAGCATGATGAGGAAACTATCGAGACCGCCGATCACATCATCGACCTGGGGCCGCGCGCCGGCGTTCACGGCGGCGAAGTGGTCGCCGAAGGCACGCTGGAGCAGATCAAAACCTTCCCCAGCTCACTGACCGCGAGCTACCTGCGCGGCGAGGTCTCCATCGCCGTTCCCTCGGTGCGCCGGCCGGTCAGCGAGAACGCCGTGGTCATCCGCGGAGCGACGCAGAACAATCTGAAGAATCTGGATGTCCGCTTCCCCCTCGGCGTATTCATCGCGGTCACCGGCGTCAGCGGCTCCGGCAAGTCCACCCTGGTCAACGACATTCTCTACAAAGCGCTCTCGCGTCATTTCTACGACGCGACCGACACGCCGGGCGATCACGCCGGCATCGACGGGCTCGATCTGGTGGACAAGGTCATCGACATCGACCAGTCGCCCATCGGCCGCACGCCGCGCTCGAACCCGGCGACCTACACGCAGCTCTTCGCCGAGATCCGCAACCTGATGTCCCAGACGCCCGAGGCGCGGATGCGGGGGTATGGCCCTGGACGGTTCTCCTTCAACGTCAAGGGCGGCCGTTGCGAAGCGTGCAAAGGCGATGGCCAGATCAAGATCGAGATGCACTTTCTTCCCGACATTTATGTCACCTGCGACGTCTGCAGCGGCAAGCGCTACAACCGGGAGACGCTGCAGGTCACGTACAAGGGATCGTCGATCGCGGAGATCCTCGACATGACCGTGGAGCAGGGCTACGAGATGTTCAAGAACATCCCGAAGATCGCCAACATCCTGCGCACGCTCGACGAAGTGGGGCTCGGATACATCAAGCTGGGACAGTCCTCCACCACCCTCTCCGGCGGCGAGGCGCAGCGAGTCAAGCTGGCCAAGGAACTGGCCAAACGCGCCACCGGACGGACGCTGTACATCCTCGATGAGCCGACCACCGGCCTGCACTTCGACGACGTGGCCAAGCTGCTCCACCTCATGCACGGCCTGGTCGATCGCGGCAACACCGTCGTGGTGATCGAGCACAACCTCGACGTGATCAAGACGGCCGACTACGTCATCGACCTCGGCCCGGAAGGCGGCGACGGCGGCGGATCGATCATCGGAACCGGCACCCCTGAAGAGATCGCCACGCTTCGCCACAGCCCCACCGGAACCTACCTGAAGAAGATGCTGGCGAAACATCGCGTTGCCGTCTGACGATATTCTTGGTGGCGATGCTCGTTCCCGAATGCGCCAACCCTGCCGCTGAACCAGGCCGCATTCATGCGCTGCCGCCGACCAGGTTTTTCCTCATTCAGGGAAGGTTCTGATGCGCACTCTGTGGCTCGAGAATCAGCAGCTCCGTCTTCGCGACGATCTCCCCAGGCCACAGCGCGACGGGGAAGTGACCGTGCGCGTTCTCCTGGCCGGCATCTGCAACACCGACATCGAGATGGCCCGTGGGTACTACCCGTTTACCGGAGTTCCCGGGCATGAGTTCGTCGGCGAAGTGGACGGCCGGCGCGTCGTCGGCGAGATCAACGCGGCATGCGAAACCTGCGCAGCGTGCCGTGCCGGACGCCGCACGCACTGCGAGAAGCGCTCCGTCCTCGGCATCATCCAACGCGACGGAGCATTCGCCGAGTTCCTGACGCTGCCGGCGACCAATCTCCACGCCGTTCCTGATGAGGTCAGCGACGAGGAGGCGGTGTTCGTCGAACCACTCGCTGCGGCGCTGGAGATTCAGGAGCAGGTGGCCGTCACGCCCGACGATCGGGTGCTGGTGGTGGGGAACGGCAAGCTGGGTCGCCTGATCGCCCGTACGCTCGCACTCACGGGATGCCGGCTGACGGTCGCCGGGCGACGGGATGTCGCCTCGATCGCTGACCGTCCGGGAACGTTCGACATCGCGGTCGAGTGCACCGGAAATCCTGAGGGCTTCCTCATCGCCCGCAACGCCCTTCGCCCGCGCGGCACGCTGGTGATGAAAAGTACGTACGCCGGAAGCCTGAGCGTCAACATGTCGTCGCTGGTCGTCGACGAGATCACGCTGGTGGGTTCGCGCTGCGGACCATTCGCGCCTGCGCTGGAATTGCTCGCGGCGCACCGGGTCGAGGTGGCCGATCTGATTCATGCGACGTATCCGATCGATGACGCGCTCGCAGCGTTCGAGCACGCCCAACGCCCGGGAGTGTTGAAGGTGCTGATCCGTGTAGCCGGATGATTCTCAGCAGCCTGATGTCTCTGAGCGAACGTAGCGATGGGCAGCTCGTCTCCCCAGCATCGCGAGAAACAGTTCATTAGAAGCGGCGTGTCGTGCGCAGGGCCCTGACCTCAGAGGCTGTGAAGAAATGCCCAAACCGTCATCCTGAGCGGCGTGGGTGGCGGGCGGGAAGCGAAGGATCTGCAATCACGAGAGCCTTGCCTGGGACAGTTTCGTGATTGCAGATCCTTCGCCGTCTGCGCGGCTCAGGATGACGATTTGGAAACGAAAGTGTCGCGGGCGCGCATCAGTACCGCCAGTTCCTCCGCCGCTCGCAGCGGATCGCCGGCCTGCGTGATGGCGCGGACCACCGCGATGGAGTCCGCTCCGGTGGCCAGCACCTCCGCGGCATTCGTGGAATCGATTCCGCCGATCGCCACCAGCGGGTAGCTGGCCAGCGTCGATCGCCAGCCGCGCAGCGCATCCACTCCCTGGGGAGCGAAGCGCATCACTTTGATCTTCGTTTCGAAGACGGGGCCGAGGGCGATGTAGCTCGGACGGAGCGCATGGGCCCGAGCAACCTCCTCGTAGCAATGCGTGCTCACCCCCAGGCGCAGTCCGGCGTTTGCGATGGCGGCTAGGTCCGCGCTGTCCAGGTCCTCCTGTCCAAGATGGACTCCCCAGGCACCCAGTTCGATCGCCAGCTGCCAATGGTCGTTGATGAAGAGCGGAACACCAGCTTCCCGCGCCAGGCGGATCGACGTCGCGATCTCGTCGTGCAACGCCGGACCCGACAGCGCCTTGATCCGCAGCTGCAACGTCTCGACGGCGCTTCCAACCAGCAGCTCGATCCATTTGGCGGAGTCGACGATCGCGTAGAGCCCCGGCGCACGATCGAGAGGCTCAAACGCCAGGCGTTGCGAGCCTGCAGCGGCGCTGCGGGTCAACCAGGGAAGATCGATTTCCTGCTGCGGCCATCTCCCCTGCTGCACCGGGCCGGCACCCTGTCCCGCCTGGTATCCGTTGCGAATGGCTTCGGTGACGTACCTCTTCGCCACCACCGCGGCATCGATCGCGCTCATCCCCGTGCTGAGGGCTACCGCATACGCTGACGCGAAGGTGCACCCGGTTCCATGCGTGTGCTCCGACTCCAGTCGAGGACTGGTCAGCCACACCAGGCGCTCATCACTCAGCACACAGTCCTGGGCCAGAGGGCCTTCCCTGTGCCCCCCCTTGATGATCACCGTGGAGGGACCGAGAGCTGCCAGATCCCGCGCCGCAGTCTCGATCTCCTCGCTCGTCGAAAGGCTTCGGCCCCCGAGCAGCGCGCTGGCCTCAACGAGGTTCGGAGTGAGCACGGAGACATGCGGAATCAACTCACGTAGCAGCGCGGCGCGACCGGCATCCTCCAGCAGCGCCGCACCTCCCGCACTGGCTCCCATCACCGGATCGAGAACGGCCGGGACGCCGAGATCGCGCAGCCGCTCGGCAACAAATCGGACATGCGCGGCGGTAGCCAGCATGCCGATCTTCACCACCGCCGGGGGGAGGTCACGCTCCAACACCGCCCACTGTGCCGCGAGCGTCTCCAGGGGCACCGGCCAGACGCCGCTCACTCCTCGGGCGCTCTGCGCGGTCACCGCCGTGACGATCGATCCAGCATGCGCGCCGAGGTTGTGGATGGTTCGCATGTCCGCTTGAATCCCGGCACCGCCTGAGGAGTCGGATCCCCCCACCGCCCACACCACGCGCCTAGCCCCCACGAGGCCCCTGCTGCCAGAACGGCACACCGATCAGGGGCGTGGTGGGGACGGCGCGTTCCTGCGGCTCCATCACTCCCGCCTGGTACGCGATGCGGCCCGCCTCGATGGCCAGACGAAACGCCTGGGCCATACGCACCGGATCGGCCGATTGCGAGACCGCAGAGTTCAGCAGGACCCCGTCGTAGCCCATCTGCATCGCGGAGACCGCATCGGCGGGAGATCCGATTCCGGCGTCGATGAGCAGGGTGAGATCGGGCAATCGCTCGCGGATGGTGCGCAGCGCGTACGGATTCAACAGACCACGCCCGCTTCCGATCGGCGCGCCCCACGGCATGAGCACGCGACAACCGGCGTCGGCCAGCCGCTGGCAGACCACCAGGTCATCGGTGCAATAGGCAAACACTTCGAACCCATCCCTGATCAGCGCGGTCGCTGCCTCGACGGTCTCGAACGGATCGGGCTGCAGGTTGTAGTCATCGCCGGTGACCTCCAGCTTGATCCAGTGCGTCTCGAAGACTTCCCGCGCCATCTGTGCGGTCACCAAGGCCTCGTGGGCGCGATGGCAGCCCGCCGTGTTGGGAAGAAAGCGACGGCCAGCGCCGCGGAGCAGATCCCAGAACGCATTGGGCTGACCGTCGCGGCCGGCCACCTGCCGCCGGAGCGAGACCGTAACCACCTCTGCTCCGGCAGCCTCGATCGCCTCGACCAGAATCTGCGGAGAGGGATAGCCGGCCGTTCCCAGAATGAAGCGGCTCGACAAAGGTACGTCTGCGAGGGTCCAGGTCATCGTTGGTCCCGGTCAACCGCCGGCGAACGGCATGAGCACTTCGACGCGATCTCCCGGTTGCAGGAGTTGCGTCGGATGCTGCGTCCGCGGAACGAACTGCTCGTTGACGGCCACAGCCGCATAACGCCGATTGAACCCGCGGTTCTCCAGCATGGAGGCCACCGTGGTGGACGGATCGACCGCGGTCGGATCCCCGTTCAGCACGACTTCAATCCGCTGCATACGCGTTCTCCATGATCGCCACGGGCGAGATGCTGCGTCCCTCAGCCACAAACGCGAGGGCATCCATCACCAATGCCGGCGCCAGCAGGAAGCCGTGTCGGAACATTCCGTTGATCCTGGTCAAACCGTCGACATGTTCCGCGCGCGGCCGGTTGTCCGGAAATGCAGGCCGCAGATTGACGTCCGACCGGATGATGCGCGCCTCGGCGAACGCGGAGTGGATGGAGAACAGTGCCGACAGCAATTCCAGCGCGCTGCGAACGCTGAGCGGCGAACGGTCTTCTGACTCGATTTCTGTTGCGCCCACCAGATAGACATCGTCGGGCCGGGGGACGAGGTACATGCGATAGCGCGGATGCATCAGGCGCAGCGGACGACGGAGGCCAACACCGGGCGCATGAACCCAGATCATCTCGCCGCGAACGCCGCGAAGATCGGCGAGATCGGACTTCGCCCCCAGCCCGCGACAATCGAACACCCAGTCGAACGGATGACGCGTGCCGTCCTGGAGATCGACCGCATGAGGGTCAACCCGCGAGGCCACGGCGCGATGCAGAACTCCCGAATCGGCAAAGAGCCTGGTCGCTGCGGCAAGAAATCCCTGGCTGTCGATCTGCCCCTCATTCGGAAGGTAGTAGACCTCTCCGCGCATCGACCATTGCGGCTCGAGAGCCTGCAACGCTTCCGGTGCGACCGGCGTAAATCGCTGGCCGGTCTTCCGGTCCATGAGATCCAGCAACCGCCGCAGGGAGGGCTCATCGCCGGCGTGCGCGGTGAGCAGGCTTCCTTCTCTTCGGAAGAACACCGGCTCCGGAAGCGAGCGGAGGATCGAGGGCCACTGCTCCAGCGAGCGCACGCCGAGGTTGAAGAGATCGGAGTCGGCGGTCTCCAACTCCGCGCAGGGAGAGAGCATGCCCGCTGCGGTGTTGCTGCAACGGAGCGAGGCATCCGGTGCGTCGAACAGAGTGACGCTCCATCCGAGGCGGATTGCCTCCAGGGCGACGACCGAACCG
>JBKJQB010000211.1:0-5267 GCA_046594105.1 Thermoanaerobaculia bacterium | reverse complement strand
GTTGCGGCAATGGTGATCACTGCGCTCTTCTCCGGGGCCACCCGGCGGGCGGAGAAGAGAGGGAGTGAGGCGGAAGCGATCTGGAAGTCTCGGACGGGAGTCGATCTCGTCGCGCTGCCTCGGCTCCATCCAGCTCTTGCTGACAGCGAGGAGGGACGGGCGCTGGACGCCCTGCTCCAGCCGATTGACCTGCACTTAGGCGCGCGATCGGCTGACCGGAATCCTCTCGGCGATCGCCCACTCGACGGCGGTGCCATGCGCGACCTGCGCGACACTCTCCGCGCAGCGATCCGCTCCACGACGACCGAGCCGGTCGCGCTTTCACCGTCTGTTGTCTCTTCCATCGAACGGAGCGCGGGAACGCTCGACGCGGTCGCCGATTACGTCGCCACGCATCGCGACATTCACTGGCTCGAAGACCACGGACCTCGTGCTAACCGCTCGGCGCTCGACGTCGATGATCACCTGACACTCCATCGACTTCTCATCGGCCATGCCTTTCTGGCTCTATCGCGCGGTGACACCACCACGGCTGTGCGGATGCTTCGGACCTCGCAGCAGCTGAACGGCCCGCTGGAGGAGAGGAGGGAGCTGCTCTCCCAGTTCACCGCCGTCGGCGTCGAACGTCTGCAGCTGGCGCTCCTCCGTCGTGGAGGGAGCGCGCTCGCCGTCGTCCCCGCAGAATCAACCGATCGGATTCGTGAGCGTTATCTCGCGGCGATGTCGAGCGAAGCGGTTCGTCTTCTCACGAACGCGCGGCTGGGCCCGTTTGCGAAGGAGGTGAACGATCCGCCAGAACGCATCGTTCGCCTCATCGCCGGACCGAGGATCGAGATTCTGGCCGGTGAAGGGGTGACGCAGTCGGCCATGGACGTGGCGGAGATTCGCCGCTCGCCCGACGGCTGTGCCGAACTCACAAAGGACCGGCGTGCGCGCGCCGGTGTCTATTCGCATGGATTCGAATCGCTCAATGCGGCGGAAGCGTGGCGCCGTTTTGTGGTGCTCGAACTCGACCGCGCCATCACCGCCGCCGTGCTCAGCGGCCGCGCCTCGTCGCCCTGTCCCTCAGTCGCGCTGACTGTCCGCGAAGAGGGTGCGAACCGGATCGTCCAAGCGAAGGGCCTTCCCCCCGAGTCCGACAGCGTGATCGCTCTTCCGTCCGTCGTGACATCACGCAGGGAAAGCACCAGCGCGAAATCCGACGGCTGAAGCCATCGATTGATGCAGAGCGCGATGAGCAACACAGTTCTTCGATGCAACCCGGCATCGAGCCGTGGCGCCGTTCGAGCGCCGAAGCCCACCACCGGGAAAAGCGCCGTCATCGGCGGAGTGCTGGATCACGCCGTCCAGCGAGATGTGTTCCATGATTGTGAGCTTTCTCATTCGGACCATGATACGGGGCTAGGCCTTCGTTCTTTGTGTCGCCGATTGGCCACTCCACCACTGGTCGCGAAGTCTTCCAATTCGAGGACCTCGGCGGGCGGATTCTCCACCGGATCGACTGATTTGAGGCGGTGGCAGCGCGCCGAGGGATCCTCGGTGACATGGCAAGACCACTACGACTCGAGTTCGCCGGCGCCCTCTACCACGTTCAGGATGACAGCCGCGCGAAGGCAACGGAGAGGACCTGCTGGAATCGGGACAGCCGGCTCTATGAAACAATCCTTCGCATGCTCAACGCGGGATCACGCATCGGACAGTACGAGATCGTGGCACAGATTGGGGCGGGTGGGATGGGTGAGGTCTACCGTGCGCACGACCCGCGCATCCGCCGCGACGTCGCTTTGAAGGTCCTTCCCGGAAGTTTCGCCAGCGATCCGGATCGGATCCGCCGCTTCGAGCAGGAGGCGCTCGCGGCGGGGATGCTGAATCATCCCAACGTGACCATCGTCTTCGAAGCGGGAACGCACGAAGGCGTGCCCTTCCTGGTCACCGAACTGCTGGAAGGCGGAACCCTTCGCGACCATCTCAAGCCACGCCTGCCGGTCCGAAAAGTCGTCGACTACGTGCTGCAGATGGCCAGCGGCCTCGCCGCGGCGCACGCCAAAGGCATCGTCCATCGCGATCTCAAGCCGGAGAACATCTTCGTCCTCAGCGACGGCCGCATCAAGATCCTCGATTTCGGTCTGGCTAAGCTGCGCGAGGCCGAAGACGACGGCAAGCACGACGAGACCCAGCAACGGGGACTGACCAAACCGGGCATGATCGTCGGCACGGCCGGCTACATGTCCCCCGAACAAGTGCGCGCGGAAACCGTCGACCACCGCTCCGACATCTTCTCGCTCGGCGTGATTCTGTTCGAGATGATCAGCGGCCGGCAGCCCTTTGCCCGCCTTTCCTCCGTCGAGACGATGAACGCCGTCCTGCACGACGACCCGCCCCACACCGAGGACCTTGACCCCGGAATCGCACGCGTCATCCACCACGCGCTGGAGAAGAATTCCGCCGACCGCTTTCAGTCCGTCAAGGATTTCGCCTTCGCACTGGAGACACTGAGCGGGAGCGACGTGCGGCACGGAGCGGCCTCACCACAACAGCAACCCAGGGAGACTCTTCTCCCCTCGTACCGGCGCATGACCTTTCGCCGCGGATTCATCATGAGTGCGCGGTTTGCGCCCGATGGGTCGGTCGTTTACGGTGCTGCGTGGGAAGACAATCCACTCGAACTCTTCTCGTCGTTCCATACGGGACCTGAATCACGCCCGCTCGGATTGCGCGAGGCGGACGTGTTGTCCATCTCCAGATCGGGAGAGCTGGCCATCTCCCTCGGGCGGCGGTACATCGGCGTCGGCTTCGCCACCAGCGGCACGCTGGCGCGCGTCCCTCTCGGCGGCGGCGCCCCTCGCCGCGTGTGCGAAGACGTGCAGGAAGCCCAATGGACCGCCGACGGCAAGAACTTTCTCATCATCCGGCGCGTCGATGGCTGGTATCGAATCGAGTCCCCCATCGGCAAGGTGATCTACAAGACACCGCAATGGATCAGCCGCGCGCGCTTCTCGCCGAACGAACAGCTCATCGCCTTCATACTCCATCCGGTCTGGGGCGATGACGCCGGGCTGGTCGTCGTGATCGACCGCGAGGGCCATGAGCGGGTGCGCGGCGATTACTTCTTCAGCAGCTCCGGGCTTGCCTGGACGCCGAACGGAAACGAGGTGTGGTTCGCGGGCGAGCTGACGGCACGCGGACGCGATCTGATGAGTCTCGACCTCCACGGGAAACTGCGCGCAATCCTGCCCGCTCCCGGGCGGCTGACCCTTCACGACCTGGCCGAGGATGGCCGAGTGCTGCTCTCGACGGAAGCCGCGCGGCGTGAAGCAGTCGTGGGCAGGCTCGGCGAGACTCAGGAGCGCAACCTCTCCTGGTTCGACTGGTCGCGGCTTTCGGGCCTGAGCCACGATGGAAGCTTCATCGTGTTCGAGGAGCAGGCCTCCGCGGTTCAGGGAGTGAACACGGTATTCCTTCGCTACACCGACGGCGCGCCTGCGATCCGCATGGCCGAAGGCCGGGCCAGGGGGAATCCGATCTCGCCGGACGGACAATGGCTGGCCATCGTCGTCGGCAATCCACCACAGTTCCAGCTCCTGCCGGTCGGCGCAGGCGACGCGCGTTCGGTGTCGTGCGACCTCGCCGAGCTCACCGGATGGCAGTTCTTTCCCGACGGACAACGCCTGTTGATTCTCGGCAACTACGAAGGGTCGCCCAAACAGATGTTCGAGCTTGCCATCGATGGCGACGGCAAGGCGAAGCCGCTCACCAGCGCCGGCCTGAGCGGCTCCTTCGCGCTCTCACACGACGGGCGGGTGATCGCCGCAGGCGTCGATCAGAAAGTGATGCTGCTCTCGGTCGCGGGCGACACCGATCGCGTGCTGCCCGGGAGCAAAACGGGCGATATCCCGATCGAGTGGGCTGACGACGATAGCGCGCTGTACCTCCTCGAGCGAACGCACAACGTCGTGCGCATCATGCGCGTCGACGTGGCCACTGGCGACCGCAAAGAGTGGGTGGTGATCCGCCCCGGCGATCCCGCCGGCATCCTCGACGTGATGCCCATCCACATCACCCCCGACGGCCAGACCTACGCCTACGGCTACCGCCGCTTCCTCTCGGATCTATTCATCGCCACGTCGTTGGCCTAGGCTCTTCATGGCAGATCAGCATACAGAGGGAGCACCCGGATCTCATCCCGTTCGTCGAGGCAGACCGCCTCGGATACCTGGAGCGGCACCTCGTTCTCGGTAGATATGGCTTCGCGTCGGGAACCGAAGGATGTCGCTCAATCCGAAGACGGTAACAAGAAACTCAGTCTCAGGTCGCTGCCCAACTCGTGCGCCTTCGACATGATTGCGTGAGAGGGATCACGTCCTCATAGG
Source organism: Thermoanaerobaculia bacterium (assembly GCA_046594105.1). Classification (GTDB taxonomy): domain Bacteria; phylum Acidobacteriota; class Thermoanaerobaculia; order Gp7-AA8; family Gp7-AA8; genus JBDSGC01. The sequence goes on along the minus strand of JBKJQB010000211.1, from coordinate 897 downwards.
CCGTCAAGGCTTTACCTTGGAGTGGAGCGCGGCCAAAACACTTGTTATTTTGATTTCTGATACACTTTCACCTCATCCGTAAGTCTGATCCGGGGCGTCATGTTATTTGTAGTGATATAGTACAGTCTTCCACTTCACACCAGCGAGGGGACACGTCGACGCGCGCTTCGCCGCGTCGGGACGTGCGTCGGGTCCAGAAATCGGGCATGCGAATCGGGGTCCGGCGCGCCTGCTACCGGTCCGCGGTTACATGGATCAGGAGAAGGTCATGTCCCAGTCGTTGCTCCGGATCGTTGTCATCGCCGCAGCGCTGCTTGCGGCCTTGCCGGCGACGCTGTTCGCCCAATCCACCGACGTAGACCTGCGTGTCATGTCCGTCAGCGGGTCACCCAATACGATCACGCTCGGCACCGGCAACGTGACGTACACGGTGCAGGTCTTCAACGCCAGTTCGTCGCAGGGAACGAACACCGTTCTGACCAGCACACTCCCGACGAACTCGACCTACGTTTCCTCCACCCCCACCGCCGGCGGCACATGCACGCCGTCGGCCGGCACCGTCACCTGCACCTGGCCGTCCATCGCGGCATCGACCAACTACTACCCCACCATCGTGGTCACGCCCACGGCCGGCGGATCGTTGACGCTCTCCACCACCGCGTCGGGAACGGAGCCCGATCCGATCACTGCCAACAACACGGGCAGCGCGTCGATCACCGTCAACTCCCAGATCGATCTGCGCGTCATGTCCGTCAGCGGGTCACCCAATACGATCACGCTCGGAACCGGCAACGTCACCTACACGGTGCAGGTCTTCAACGCCAGTTCGTCGCAGGGAACGAACACCGTTCTGACCAGCACACTCCCGACGAACTCGACCTACGTTTCCTCCACCCC
>JBKJQB010000127.1:0-20568 GCA_046594105.1 Thermoanaerobaculia bacterium | reverse complement strand
CTGTAAGTCAAAGCTGCTGTGGACGTGTTGTTTTACCAGAAACCAGGGTATCCGTGCGCGAATCTGGTGTGAACAAGTGATGACGTCAGAAGCTTTTGAGGAATGCGTCGTTCGAGGGGAACTTCTGGAGTCGCTCGAGGAGCATTTTCATGGCGTTCATCGGATCGGTTCCCGCCAGCGCTCTGCGAAGCGTGATCACCTTGGCCAGCACCGTCGGCGGCAGGAGTTTTTCTTCCTTCCGCGTCCCCGTCTGGGCGATGTTGATGGCCGGGAAGATGCGGCGCTCGAACAGCCCTCGATCGAGCACGATCTCCGTGTTGCCGGTGCCCTTGAACTCCTGGAAGATGACTTCGTCCATCCGCGAGCCGGTATCCACCAGCGCCGTGGCGATGATGGTGAGCGAGCCCCAGTCTTCCCCGTTGCGGGCCGCTCCGAAAAAGCGTCGCGGCTTCTCCATCGTTCGCGCGTCGATGCCACCGGAGAGGATCTTTCCCGACCCTCGCTGCTCGTTGTTGTAGGCGCGCGACATCCGGGTGATGGAGTCGCACAGGATCACCACGTTTTTGTTCATCTCCACCAGACGGCGAGCACGCTCGAGAACCACCTCGGCAATCTGGATGTGGTTCTCCGCCGTCTCATCCGAGCTGGAGGCCACCACTTCCCCCCGGGCCACGCTGCGACGGAAGTCGGTGACTTCCTCCGGCCGCTCGTCCACCAGAAGAACAAACAAGGTGACGTCGGGATGGTTGAGATTGATTCCGTGCGCGATGTCCTTGAGCAGCGTCGTCTTGCCCGCTTTGGGAGGGGCCACGATCAGGCAGCGCTGTCCCATGCCGATGGGCGAGAGCAGATCGATGACGCGGGTGGTCAGGCGCTCCGGCTCAGTCTCCAGCTTGAAGACCTCATTCGGATCGATGGAGATGAGCTCGGAGAAGGGACGCCGCGATTCGCGGTACTCCTCGAGCGACATCCCCTCAACCTGCTCCAGGCCGACGAATTCGAGATTGTTGCCTGCGCGTCGTGCGCTGCCGGCCAGGAGGAGGCCTGCCTGGAGATGAAGCTTGTCAATGGTGGAGCGGGGCACGATGGCATCACCCTGGGTGGGCACATAGTTGTTGCCGGGCTGAACCAGCAGTCCGGCTCCGTTCGGTTTGATCCAGAGCACTCCCGAGGCGGGAGTCAGCTCACCTGAGGGAGCTTCAGAGCCCTGCTGCTGTGGCATCCCATCGGATCCAGGGGAGGCCCCACCGGGACGCCCACCGCGACGCGAGCGTCGGCGCCGGCGCCCGCCCGCTCCGGTGAAGGATTGCTGGTCGGGTGGTGCGGCCACGTTGCCATTCGGCTGCGCGGCGGAGTTGGCGGAGCCGTTCTGTTCCGGCCCTGCGCCCTGCGTGCGCCGTCTGCGACGACGACGCTTACGCGGCTGACGATTATCTGGTGTCATTCAACCTCAAACATGGATAAGTGCTCACCTTCGAGTTTGGTCGGAAGCCGACGATCGGGCGGAGAAAAACTTCTCAAAACGCCCGGCAAAATGCCATTTCTAAGATCGTCGCACGAGGTGCGGCGCGTAGTATGCGAGAGGTTTTCGGCAATTGCAACAGGAATCGGCCGGCGCGGGAATCCGGTGGTTGAGATCCCCCCTGTCGGATTCAGCTGTTTCTCACGGTGGCGTGCGAGGAGCGTTCGGGTTCCCAGCGCGGGTTGCCACGATGCTCCTGCGGTCACTTCCCGCTCTGGCAGCGATTCCTTCCTTGTGCCAGAATGACTACATTCCTGTAATCCTGTGAGCCCAATCGTACATGCCTGAAAACATTCTCGTTGTCGAGTACGAGCCTCGCTATTCCGACCGCGTGAAACAGGCGCTGTTGAACCTGCCCCTGATCCCTTCGTTTGTCGGGGATGGCGAGGAGGCACTCAAGGTTCTGGAAACGCTCACCCCTCGCCTCATCGTCCTCTCCTCGGTGGTGGCAAAAGTCAGCGCTCCTGACCTGATCCGGGAAATCCGCAGCCGCAGCCACCTGGCGCAGACTCCGATTCTGCTCACCGTCTCCGGCTACGACGGGAAGGACGCCCGGCAGGACGCGGTGCGCTTCGGCGTCTCGGACATTCTGTCGAAGCCCTATTCGGAGGAGGAGTTCGTGGCCAAGGTCCAGCGAATTCTGGGTCTGCCGCCGTCGGCCGCTTCTCTCGAGCCGCGCTCCGACCTGGTCGCTCGGACGGCGCCCTTCGTGCCGGCCACAGAAGGACAATTGACGTCGAACGAGATTTTCGGCGAGTTACTCGACCGCGAGCCGCCCGCTGCCGAAACTGCACCGAGGAGAGCGATGAATCCCAAGGACGATGTCGACAAGATGCTGGCCGATACCCTCGGCGGCATGATGCCGCAGAAGAAAAAGGATGCGGCGCCGGCGACTTCTCTCCCCGCCAACCTGGTCCCTCATGCTCCGGCCGCGGCTCCTGCGGTCACCCCTCCTGCGCCGAGGGTTGAAGGTCACTCCCGAACCTCGGCCGAGCTGGATCGCATGCTTCAGGACACGCTATCGGGACTGAGCACGCGCAAGACAACCTCCGGAGGGAACGTGGCGGTCCCGGCGGTTCCCAGCGCGCCCCCAGCCGATCGGCCCGCAGCAGCAGCTCCCCCACCCGACCGGACCGCGCCGGCGGCAGTCGCTGCACCCAGCACTCCCGCCCGGAGCGCTTCCGAGGTGGACACCGCGCGCATTCCGGCTCTGGTGCCCGAACGAATGTCGATTGCGCAACCTGTGCTGGCGCCCGCGGCAGCGGCGGCGCCTCCGGAAGAAGACGACCCGGTCGATGGAATCAAGTTCGGCCAGTACGTTCTGCTGGAAAAGATCGCAACGGGCGGGATGGCTGAGGTCTGGAAAGCGCGGATGCGCGGCGTAGAAGGATTCCAGAAGATCGTTGCCATCAAGAAGATCCTTCCGCACCTTTCGGACAATCAGGATTTCATCGAGATGTTCATCGATGAGGCGAAGTTTGCCGCGCAGCTTAACCACAACAACATCATCCACATCTATGACCTGGGCAAGATCCAGAGCTCGTATTACATCGCCATGGAGTATGTTGACGGATCGGACCTCAAGACCATCCTCAAGCGCTCCGAAGAGCGAAATCACCCGGTCTCGCCAGAGCTGGCGGTCTTCATCGCCTCCAAGATCGCGTCCGCTCTGGACTACGCCCATCGCAAGCGCGACTTCGAAGATCAGGAGATCGGGCTGGTGCATCGAGATGTGTCACCGCAAAACGTCCTGATCTCGGAAGAGGGGGACATCAAGCTGTGCGACTTCGGCATCGCCAAGGCCGCCTCGAAGGCGTCCCACACCCAGGCCGGCGCGTTGAAGGGCAAGCTTCAGTACATGTCTCCGGAGCAGGCATGGGGTCGCAGCATCGACCGGCGTTCCGACATCTTTGCGCTGGCGGCGGTTCTGTTCGAGTTGCTCACGAACCGGAAGCTTTTCCGCGGTGAGAACGAGATGTCGATCCTGGAACAGGTACGGGAAGCCAGGGTGTCCTCCCCGTCGCAATTCAACGACGAAGTAACGCCGGAGATCGACGCCATCGTCCTGAAGGCGTTGCAGAAGGACCCTGCCGATCGGTATCAGACGGCCGGAGAGATGGCTCGCGACCTCGACTCGGTGCTCTACAACTTTCGCCCTACCCCAACCAGCGCCGATCTCGCGATCTTCATGCACCATCTTTCGACGATGGAGCCGGTGCCCGTGCATCATCCGCGTGCCGAGGAGCCGGAAGTCGAAGCGCGGCATCCGGCGAATGAGCTGCGGCCCAAGGCCAGGGCGGTGGTGGTGCCGGCGGCCGTCGTTGTTGCGGCTCCCCAGGTGGAGACGCCGGTTGCTGCGGCCATGCCGTCCTGGGAGGCCCCTCCTTCTCTGGTCGCGGAGGAGCCGCGGAAAAAGTCGCCGTTCCTGGCGATCGCCGTCGCCGCCATTGTGGTGATCGGAAGTGCGGTTGCATTTTTCATGACCCGCAAAAATCCGGCTTCGACCGCGACCTCGCCGTCGGTGGCGCGTTCGACGGTCACGCCCGCTTCCTCTTCCAACCCCGCTCTGGCGGTCGGGTCGGTTCCCGCGCCGGCGATGGGTACCGCTGCACCGGGCACGATCTCTCCGCTGTCCGGCACGGTCGCCTCGACGTCGACAGCTGCGGCGATCGATCTCTCAAAGGTTGATGTCGAAGTGCGCAAGCGGCTGGCCGCCGAGAAAGCGAAGCTCGATGCGCTGGCGCGCGGACAGCAGCAGGCGGCGAATCCATCGCCCTCGCAGGCAGCTCGGAATCTTCAGCCGGCGGGCCAGGCGGCCTCGCCTGCCGCCCAGCCGGTGGAAAACCGCCCCGTCCCGGCAGCGGTACCGGCACCGGTTCCTACGGAGACGGTGGACGAAGCGCGCCCCGCTCCCCAGCCGGTTGCGGAACCGGCGGCCCCTGCTCGCGTGCAGACCGGCGATCTGGTTTCCGCGGGAACTGCCGGGTTGACTCCCGCTCACATCACCCGGCAGGTCTCCGCAACCTACCCGCCCATTGCCCGGATGCAGCGGATGCAGGGATCGGTGACGTTGAGCGCACTGGTGTCCGAAACCGGTCAGGTGCTGGAGACTCGCATCGTCAGCGGGGTGAAGGGTTCCGGGCTCAACGAAGCGGCGGAGCAGAGCATTCGGCGATCGACGTTCGCGCCGGGAATGAAGGACGGCGTGCGCGTCAAATCGTGGGCGACAGTGCGCGTGGACTTTAAGTTATAATCCGGCCTCTTTTCGCGAATCGCAGTCGGTGGGGGAATGCGTTCATGGCGGTCATTACAGAACAACAGAAGAAGTTCTACGAGACCACTCTGCAGGTGACCAAGGCGGAAATCAGCGACCTCAAAGACCAGATCGAGGAAGAGCTTTCCAAGGTCAAGGATCGGATCGCGGAGCTCCAGACGGCCATCAACGCGTCCAAGCAGATGTACGCCGCTGCGTGTGCCCGGCTGGGGCTGACCAACGACCTCGAAGAAGAAGATGGCGGCGAAGCGTAAGCGTGATCGTTTGGCGCTGACGAGAAACCGCGGCCTGGCGCCGCGGTTTTTGTTTTCAGGGCGTCCGCTCGCCGCCCCTTCACGGTTGTCGGTGATTCCGTGGATCGCCTGTGCGCTGCTGCTGAGCGCCTGCCCCGCGCCTGAACGCGCACACCAGAAGCCGCGTCGCGTCGTGTCGCTGGCGCCCAACGTCACCGAGATGGTTTTCGCTGTGGGTGGCGGGAATCGCCTGGTGGGGACGGACGATTCTTCGGACTTTCCGGCTGCTGCCCGATCGTTGCCGAAAGTGGGCGGCGTGCAGCCCGATGTGGAGCGCATCACAGCCCTCCGCCCCGACCTGGTGATCGGCAACGCGGCAGGACTTCCGCCGAATCTCGGTCCGGCGTTGAAGCGGCTGGGTATTCCGCTGCTGATCGTGCGCAACGAGCGACTCCGCGACATCGCCTCCTCCATGCGCACCATCGGCGCTGCCATCGAAGCGCCCGGCGCCGGCCCGGCGGCGGATGAGGTCGAACGTCAGTTGAAGGCGCAGCAGAGGGCGCGAGTTCATCGACCGCGGATCATGCTCGCCGTCTGGACCGACCCGCTCTACGTTGCCGGATCAGCCTCCTTTGCCGATGACCTTTTCGCTCTGGTTGGCGCGCTCAATGCGGTGGAAGCGGGAGGCTGGCCGCAGTATCCGCTGGAGGCGTTTGTGGCCGCGCCCCCCGACATTCTGCTCGTGCCGAACCGATCGGTGACGCCGGCGCAGGTGGCCGCGCTGGTGGAGCGTTCGGGCGTTTCGACCAGCACCGTGGCCGTCGACGAAAATGTGTTCACGCGACCGGGGCCTCGCGTGGCGCAGGCGGCAGAGGCGTTGAATCGGATTGCCGATCAGTGGGATCAAAGCACGATCGTGAGACGATCACCGCGCGCGGCTCGCTGACGGCATCACGGTCGTTCGCCCATCGCCGAAGACTTCCGCTCATGAACGCCAGCTCTCACGCCGTCAAGACGCGCTCCGGCAGGATCGGGCCGGTACTGGCAATGGCGGCGGTCCTTCTGATCTCCATTCTGATCGCCAGCGCATTCGGCTCTGCCTCGGTCTCCTGGCGTGACGCTCTGGCCGGCGATCCGGTGGCTCGTGCCATCCTGCTCCACATCCGGCTTCCACGAACTCTTCTGGCGGTGCTGATCGGCTCGACGCTGGCCATCGCCGGCCTGACCTTCCAGACCCTGCTCCGCAATTCGCTGGCGGATCCGTTCATCCTCGGCGTGTCGGGCGGGGCGGCCTGCGGGGCGGCCACCGCGACCGCGTTCGGCCTGGCGCGCATCCCCGGTCTGGTGCCCTCTCTCGCCTTTGCCGGCGCGTGCGGCGCGACCGCAGCAGTCTTTCTTCTCGCGCGACGGCGGCAGCACACCGATCCGACCCGGCTGCTCCTGTCGGGGCTCGTTCTCAACGCGCTGTTCTCCGCAATCATCCTCATCGCCTTTTCGCTTTCCCGGCAAAGCGATCTCACCGCCGCGCTGCGCTGGATGATGGGGACGCTGTTCGGCGCCTCGTGGAATGACGTGCTGCTTCTGGCGTCGCTGCTGGTGGTGGCGCTGGCCATCCTCACCGCGTTCGGGAACGACTTGAGGATGCTGGCTTTCGGCGAGGACGACGCCAAGTCGCGAGGGGTCGACGTGGAGCGGGTGAAGTTGATCGGCTTCCTCACCGCATCGATCATCACCGGCGCGGCAGTCTCGGTCAGCGGCATCATCGGATTCGTCGGGCTGCTGGTGCCTCATCTGATCCGGTTGATCTGGCGTCGCGACTTCCGCTTTCTTCTGCCGCTGTGCGCACTGGGCGGCGGAGTGCTGGTGGTGCTGGCCGACCTTCTGTCGCGCATCGTTCTGCGCTCGTCCGAACTCCCGGTCGGCGCCTTCACCGCCGTCCTCGGCGTTCCGTTCTTTCTCTCGCTGCTGCGGAGGAGCCGTTGAGACTGGAAGCGCGAGGCGTTTCGTTTGCGTACAGCGTCGGCGTAGCGAATTCCGGCGAGGCAGCGGTTCGCGAGGTCACCATCGAGCTGGGAAGCGGGGAAGTCATCGCCCTCACCGGACCGAACGGTTCGGGCAAGTCGACGCTGCTCAAACTGCTCGCGCGCGTTCTGGTGCAGAAGGGGGGCACCATCAGCCTCGACGGCAAGCCTCTGCACGAATGGTCTCCCCGGCAGTACGCGCGCAACGTGGCCTACCTGCCACAGGATCCCGATCCTGTGTTTCCGATGCTGGCGGTGGACGTGGTGGTGTCGGGGCGCGCGCCGTTTCTCGGTCGCTTCGAATGGGAAGGCGTCAACGACTACGAGGAGGCCGAGCGGGCATTGAAGCTTTGTGATGCGCTGCATCTGGCCGGTCGGTTCCTCGATGAGATGAGCGGCGGCGAACGCAAGCGCGTCTTTCTGGCCCGCGTGCTCGCGGCACGACCGCAGCTGATCCTTCTTGACGAGCCGCTGGCGTCGCTGGATGTGGCGCATGTGCAGCAATTCTCCGCGCTGCTGCGCGAGATCGTGCAGCTCACCGGAGCGACCGTGCTGTACGCCACGCACGACCTGAACTGGGCGGCCGCCTATTGCGATCGGATGCTGGTGATGCAGCAGGGAACGCTCGCTCTCGACGGGCCGCCGTCCGCCGTCATGACCGAGGAGGTGGTGGCGCGACTGTTCGGGTTCGAAGCTCGCTCGATCGAGTCGGACGGCCGGCGGTGGCTGGTTCCCCGGCGCTGAGCGCTGCGAACGCGGCGCGAAAGAACGGAGCTCGTTCCCGCCCGCCACCACCCGCTCCGTTCAGCTGGGCATCTACATCGTCGACACGCGTTCCCTAGACGTCGCGGCCGACCGCGGCCCATTTTCTAAGGCGCGACTCTGGTGATCGACACGGCGGTGAAGCCGGTGAATCCCGGCTGCAGGATCGCGTCGACGCGGTCGCCGACCTTGGGCGAACCGGAGATTTTCGTGTCTCGGGTGATCATCACCTTCATCGAAGATGCCTCCGAGTCTCCCAGCACCCAGGTCGTCTCGGCGATCGATCGAACCGTGGTGCGCACCGCGATCTGCGTGCCGATGGGCAATGTGGGCACGCCGATGATCGAGATGGCCAGGAGGGCATGCGCGTCATTCGTTCGGGCCAGGACTTCGACGGTGTCTCCCACCTTCGGGCTGCCGACGATCTTGGTCTGTGCATCGACCAGCACCGTGGTGTCGTGCTGCGATTTGTTCTCGGTGATGACCCAGGAAGTGGAGCTGATGCTCTTTACCCGGCCCTCGATGCGCGAGAGCTCGGGAAGAGGGGACAGCACAGGCGACTTCACGATGGAGATGGCCACGTATGCGTGAGCGGAGTCGATCGAAGCGATCACGTCGACGGCATCACCGACGACCGGCGCGCCGGCAATCCTGGTCTGGGCGTTGACGAGAACCGTCACGTCCTTTTTCTCGCGCGAGTCGCTGATGACCCAGGACGTGGTGCTCATCGACTTGACCGTGCCGTGGAGGATGGCGGTTGGCAGCGGCACTGGCGAGAGAACGCGGACCGAGCTCGCTACCAGGGCGCCTGCGGAGGCGTTCGCTTCCACCGCGACGATCTGGTTGGGGAGCAGATCGCCGAGGCCGCGCGCGGCAGTGCCGTGCTCGGGGGCCATGAAGGTCGTTTGAGGGGTGATGCGAATGCGCCGTCCCAGCATGGTCAGCGTGGAACCTGCCACATCGATCGAGGTGACTGGTCCGGTGAGAATGGCATCGGCAATGCGGGTGACCCCGATGACCGCGGCGGGCAGCGGAGCGTTGGCTGCAACTTCCGTGTCTTTGAGCACCGCGAAAATGAGTGAGCCGGGAGTGATGGAGGTGAGCGAACCGCCGCCGTCGCGCTCGCCGGTGATCTTCGCGGTGGAAGCATCGATGATCACCAGCCCGCCGGCGATGGACACCAGGTTGCCCTGGACCGAAGAGACGATCCCGCTCACGGTACGTCCGGAGACGTTAACCTTTTCGGGGGCCGGGGTGATGGCGCGGCCACGGGATTGAGCGAACGAAACGCCGGCCATCAGAGTGAGTGCAAGGGCAAAAAGGGAGTTTCTAAACATGGTGGGCGACGCCTCCGAAGCGAAGAGTCTAACGGACTGTTTTCCATCCGAACGTGATCCTCGACCGTTCGCTTCCCCGAGGCGCTTCCGTCACGCCGCCGGGCTTTTCGGAGACGACATCAGGAGGAGGCTCGCGGCGAGCACTCCGAGGAGTCCGCACCCGCCCCAGAGCAGGGCCCGGTTGTGTGCGAAGGCCCAGGTTCCCAGTGGCGGACCGACCAGCATGCCGACGGACCAGGTGAGGACGAAGAGTCCCATGTATCGGCCGCGGTGACGTTCCGGCGCGAGCTCGGCGACGTAGGCGGCGGCCAGGGGGGAGCTGATCATCTCGCCCACCGTCCAGACCACGACCGTCGCCAGCAGCGCTGGCACCGTGCGGGCCAGTCCCGTCAACGCAAATCCAGTCCCGGCCAGGAGGAAACCGATGGCGATCACCGGCCTGGCCCGGAGCCGCTGCGTGGAATTGGTGATCATCAATTCGAACAGGATGATCATCACGCCGTTTGCGGAGATCAGCAGGCCGTAAATGCGTGGTGTGAATCCGAGCGACGTGATGTACAGCGGCAGCGTGGAGCCCATCTGGAAATCGACGGTGGCGATGCAGACGCTGGCCAGGAGGAAGACCACGAAGGGCCGGTCCCGGAGCGCGACGCGAATCGCTTCTCCGGCGCGTTCCCCAGGAACGTAGGTCCGCAAGCCCTGCGGTAGTGCAACCAGCGCGATCACGCCATACAGCACCGACGTGATCGCATCACCAGCGAAGAGAAAGAAGAAGGAGTGCTCGGCCAGAAACCCTGCGGTGGCCGGCCCGGCAGCAAAACCAAGGTTCACGGCGAAGCGGTACATGCCGAACGAGAGCGTTCGCTGCTCGGGCGGAACGAGGTCCGCCAGAAGGGCGTGACTGGCTGGGCGGTAAAGCTCTGCAAAAGCGCCGGTGACGCAGGTGAACGCGACGATCCAGCCGAACCCGCGCGCCTGCGACAACGCCAGCATGGCGGCGGCCGAGCCGAACATCGACAGCACGATGGTGTTGCGGCGTCCCATGCGGTCGGCCAGATGACCGCCCGTTGCCGAGGCGACGATGTGCCCTGCGCCGTAAGCTCCCACCGCCAGTCCCGCCTGGATCGTCGAGTAGCCGATCTCCTTCAGATACAGGATGAGGAACGGCATCACGAATGTGCCGAAGCGATTGATGAAGGTCCCGCCGAACAGAATCCAGGCCGCCCGCGGCAGGGTGCGAAGCTGCTGGAAGAGGGAGGGCATGAGCGGTGGCGGCGAGGTCAGGTTCGCGTCATTCCGATGCCGGCACGGCCGGCGGCGTTGCTTCGCAAAGCGTCCGCAACGATTTTCGCCTCAGTCGCGTTCACTCGGCCGCCTTGGATTGCTTGGGATTTCTTCACAGGCTCCGATGCAGGCGCTCCGGAATGTGGCCGCATCACGCCGTCAGCTCGTCGATGACCGAAAGGAAGCGCTGCACCAGAGCATCGTCGAATTGCGTTCCGGCCCCCTCGCGAATCCGGTGCGCTGCATCCGCGGCGCTGAACGGTGCCTGGTACGAGTGGCGCGCGGTCATGGCCACCCATGCATCACAGATCTGGATGATCCGCGATCCCATCGGAATGTTGTTGCCGGTCATGCGGCTGGGATAGCCCTTTCCGTCGACGCGCTCGTGATGACGGAGAACGATCTGCGCGATTTCATTGCCGAGGAGGGGCTCGATCAATGCGGCGCCGATGATGGGATGTTCCGCCATCATGCGCAGTTCCTCGCCGGTGAGGTTCGGCCGCCGGTAAAGGCGGTCGTAATCCAGCAGGCGGAGGCCGATGTCATGCACCAGTCCGGCGATGCGGATGGTTTCGGCCTCGGAGCGGGGAAGGTCGAGCGAGAGCGCGAAGAGGTGGGCGATCGTGGAGACCTGGCGGGTGTGATCGGCCAGTTCCGGGAACTTCTGGAAATCGGGCTCCAGGAGTTTTTCTGCGACGGCCTGGCGATCGCGAGAGGCCGCCGAGGCATCGATGGCCTGCTCGAGCTGGCGGAGGAAAAGGCGAATGGCGCGCTGGGATTGAGGCTCGGGGGGACGGTCGAAGCCGAGGGTGAGCAGAACGAGACCATCCAACGACCGGGTATTCACTGCCGCGCTGGCCAGCGCCGCGATGCGCGACGAAGTGATGGCTTCTACATGAGCGCCGAAGGGGTACGAGATGCGGGGAGCGATCGGCGCGGTGAGCGGCTGGTTGGCCCGCTGGAGCCAGCTGCGGATGTGTTTCTGCAGAGCTTCGTTGGCTTCCGCGGTCAAGGTGCTGATGGAGAGGATGGACTGCGGTTCGGAGACCCCCCTGGTCACCGTGAGTGCGGCGACGATCGTGCCGGGAATGGCCAGGGCGGCGGGAAGCAGAAGCCGCGCACCCTCCAGATCCTCGTCTCCCACCAGGCGCTTCCCCGAATTCAGCTGGGAGTGCTGACGCCTGGCCATGGTTGCGCGCGCCGCTTCGATGGCCCGTCGCGCTTCTGGCGAGGGCTCGCCTCGTTCGTCCGTGGAAGGCGGGGCGGGTTCGACAACGCGGGGAATGGCCAGCGTGGGCATGGAGGCTCGGAGGGACGCGGGTGATTCGGTCTGCTCCACAGGAATGGGGGCGAGGCCGAAGAGGCCGTGCGACGACAGGAGGGCCAGCACCTGATCGCCGATGCTTTTCGCTTCGACCAGATCTGCTGGCTCGAACGGTTTGCGGCCGGCCTTGTCGCGCATGTCGATGAAGCCGACCATGCGTCCGCGTGCAAACAGAGGGGAGGCCAGGAACCGATCGTTTCCCTGGCGGAACATCATTTCGGAGAAGCGGGTCTCGGAGGCAAGACCGTTGACGAAGAAGGCGTCCCGCTTGACGGCAAGCCGATCGACTACATCGTCGATTCCCTTGACGACTCTTCGAGCCGGATCGCTGAACTGGTAGCTGGTGACGATCTCGTACGTCTTGTCATTCAGATCGAGGGAGGCGGTCAGGTAGAGAGCGGCCTTGGTGGCCTGAACGTGCTCCACACACCCGTAGAGAATCTGCTTGAGCTTCGGCTCGAGCGGCTGAAGTTCTTTGAGCATCGAATCGCGAAAGTATAGCGACCCCGCCGCGGAGGGGCCCGATTCTGCAGGATCTTCAGGCGAATTCGAACCGCAGGCGCTCCCGAAGGTGCCCCAGGATGGCGCCGATCAGCGTGCCCGTCATGTTCCAGATCACGTCGTTGATGTCGGCGACGCGGGAGGGCAGGAAGTATTGCCAGGCTTCGATGGAGCAGGTGAACGTCAGTCCCAGGAGCACGGTCAGAACGTACGTCTGCAGGGTCGGTCGACGGACCGTATAGAGGGCCAGAAACATCAGAAATCCCCAGGGTACGAACAGCAGGACGTTGGCGATCACCGGAACGATGATCACCGCGATGACGTGAGTGGAAACCTGATGCTGGTCCATCCTTCTGGCCAGATGGCGCAGGTCATCGAAGGGAATCGGATCGACCTTGCCGTAACTCTTGCCGGACATCCAGAGTGTGGCCGTGACGATCCCGCCGGTTACCAGCAGCAGGAGCAGGATGGTGACCGGTCTCCGGATGACCACGCTGGTCTGAGTCAAAGCGGCAGGCTCCGCCCCTCAGACATTGACGTACTTCCGGAAGTCGACGTTGAGAATCAAGCCGATGGCGATGAAGAACATCATCGTGGCCGAGCCGCCATACGAGATCAGCGGAAGAGGAATCCCGGTCACCGGCAGCAGACCGATCTGCATGGCCACGTTGATCACTATGTGAAAAATGAAAAACGAGATGAGGGTCAGGACTAGAAATGTTCCCCCCCGGTCGCGGGACGCCTTGGCCACAGCAAACGATTCGATGATCAGAAAGAGATAGAGGGTCAGCACCACGCTGACTCCGACGAATCCCCATTCCTCACCCAGCACCGAGAAGATGAAGTCGGTGTGCCGAGCCGGCAGGTACTCCAGGTTGACCTGGGTTCCGTGAAGAAAACCCTTGCCGGTGATTCCGCCCGATCCGGTGGCGATCTTGGCCTGCATGACCTGATAGCCCGATCCCAGCGGATCTCGTGCGGGATCGATGAAGATGGCGATGCGTTCCCGTTGGAACGGCTTGAGGAAGTAGTGGTATCCCACAAACCCGCCGAGCGCCGCGCAGACGATCATGATCAGCCACCACCGCGGCTTGATCCCTCCGAAGAACATGGCCACGCCCACCAGGGGGAAAAAACTGGCCGCGGAGCCCAGGGCCGGCTGGATGGCGATCAGAAAGACGGGAAAGCCGATCATGGCGGAGACGATCAGGAAGTTTTTCAGGTCTAGATAGGCCCGGTCGTTGGAATCGAAATACTTCGCGATCAGCAGCGCCGTAAAAATCTTCATAAACTCCGAAGGCTGGAACTGGAAGGCCCCCACGTGGATCCACGATCGCACGTGCCGGGTCAGCCGGCCGTACAGCAGGACGTACACCAGCAGCACGATGCCGATCCCGTAGAGAAAGGGAGAGATCTCCATCAGCAGGTGGTAGTCGATGATGATGAAGAGGACCATCAGAACGATCCCGATCGACGTCCACATCACCTGCTTCTGGAACAGAGGTGAGTCATGGCCCACGTAGGTCGCGCTATAGACGAGCATGCAACCGGTCGCCGCCAGAAGCAGCGCGGTGGTCAGCAGGTTGAGATCGAGTCTGGAGAGCGTGCGTTGAGCCGACATGCGAGCGCGAAGCGGCGTCGAAGTCTGCTTCGTCCAGCCAGAGAGTAACCGAGAAACGAAGGGAGCTGACAGGAAGGCGGCGATCCGGCCCTTCTCAGCGCTGCGGCGGCTCCTGGTTGTAGAAAAACATCGCGGTCACGTGCTCGGTGGCGTTGGGGAAATCGGGCGGCAACGGGTTGAGCGGCGACGAGAGTTGAATCGCTTTCTTCGCTGCGAAGTCGTAAGGAGGAGCGCCGGAACTGCTCAGGATCGTCACGTCGGTCAGCCGGCCATCGCGGTGGATGGTGAAGCGGATCGTGACCACGCCCTTCAGCCCGGTCTGGATGAGCTGGGGCATGTTGCCGTACCAGTTCACGCGGATCTTGCTGACCATCGACTCCGCGTATTGTCCCCAGTCGTACCACTGCGATTCAAAGGAGATGGGGCCGTCTTTGGCGTAACCCTTTTCGCCGCCGGCCGCGTTGCCCAGGTCCAGGTTCTGCTGCTCGCCGCCGAGGGAGGCCACCTTGCCGACTTCACGGATGGCGTTGCGCCAGTTGATGGCTCCATTGGCCGCGCCCGCCGCCGGGGGGTGGTAGGCGAATGTCGGGCTGGCCGGATCGGACCCTCGGTTGGTGGGCGTAGCCGAAGGCGAGGTGGCCGACGTCGACGGCGCGGGCGCCCGCTGCTGGCGCGACGAGCTCTCCGTCGGGCCCACTTCGGGCTGAGCCTCGTTCTGCGCGGCCCTCGACCTCGGCGTGAACAGACCGCCTTCGCCAGGCCGGCTGGTCGGTTTGTCTCCCGTCGGTTGGGGCGTTGCAGCCCGCCGGTTCTTGTCCGACCAGGGAGCCGTCATCGGGGATGAATCCACACTCGGTCCGGGAGCCTCGGTGAACTGCCTGGGATTCTGCCGGATCAGTTGAACCAGCCGGGCGTCATGAGACGCAGCACCGTCGCTGGTGACCGGGTGGTAGCTGAGTACCACATAGGTGATCAGCAACGAATGCAGGATCACGGAGACGATGACCGCGAGGCTGATCCCGCCGCGTCTGGGCGCGTCTTCGAGGACTAAATCGATCTTTTCGTCTTGCAAGGATGCTCGCCCGACCGGAAATGATTCAGGAAATCGTGCTCAGAAGCAGACCCTTCGAGACGGTCTGCTTTGTGAGACGACGGTTTCGCCATTCGACGCATCGCCGATGACGCCGACTTCCCGACATCATCGCGAATCCTCGGTTCCAACCTCTGGCTCCTTCACCTCGCGGCCCAACGTCGCGGATCATCCGGCTTAACGCCCGCCGCCGCGATTTCTTCCACCTCACGGTGCTAGACTCGATGCAGTGTCCGAGGTCGCATCCATCGAGCTTCCACCTCCGCCTCCACCGCCGCGTCCGCCTGCGCCGGCCTTTGACTTCGTCCGCCCCTTAGCCTTTACGTTCGAAGACCCTGAATGGATACAGAAAGTCCTGCTGGGCGGGCTGTTCACTCTGGCCAGTTTTCTCCTGGTGGGGATCCCGTTCCTCTACGGCTATCTGGCCCGGCTGACCCGCAACGTCATCGAGGGCCGTGAGCATCCGCTGCCCGACTGGGACAATCTGGGCGACTATTTCGTCGAGGGGCTGACGCTGCTGGCGGTAGGCCTGGTGTATGCCGTCCCCATCATTTTCCTGGTCGGCATGATGGTGTTTCCCAGCCTGATGATGGAGATGACCGACTCGGACGCGCTGAAGACCGCGGGCGGATTGATGACCGGTGGGATGTGGTGCGTGATGTTTCCCCTCAGCCTGGCGTTGGGTGTGTGGATGCCGGCGGCGCTGCTGCATGCGGTGGTAGCCGGCCGCTTTTCCGCCGGGTTCGAATTCGCCCGGATCGCCGCGTTCATCCGGGCCAATGTCGGCAATTACATCCTCGCGTATGTGGTCTGGCTGATCGCGCGGTTCGTCGCTCCCTTCGGTCTGGCGCTCTGTTGCGTCGGCGTGGTCTTCACCATGTTCTGGTCCTTCGTCGTCGCCGCGTACGGGTTCGGGCAGGTCTACCGCCTCTCGCTTTCCCGGTGAAACGCGACACGTGGATCGTCGCCGCGGTGCTCGCTGCGATTGCCGCGGGGATCCTGAGTGCGTCGACTGTCTGCAGCTGGGCCATCGCCCACGGAGCGTCGATGAAATGGCGGCTGCTCTTCCGGATTTTCTGCCATGGCATCCCCGGGCGGTGCCTGATCCTGTGGGGGATTCCCATGCCGATCTGCGCCCGCTGCACGGCGATCTATGGAGGACTGGCGCTGGCCGCGGTGCTGTTCCGCCTGCTTCCCCTGGTTCGGGAAAAGACGGCCCGCATCATTCTCTATATGGCCACGGCGCCGATGGCGTTGGATGGGCTGACGCAGCTCGCACGATTGCGCGAAAGCACGAACGGCCTTCGTCTGGTTACTGGATTTGCGGCAGGAATCGCCTTCGGAATCTGGGCCCTGACATCGGTGGAAACTCATGACTTTGCTAAATCTTGACGGCATTGGGACCGTAGGTTACGCTTCGGTCACACGTGTCCTCCACGCCCGCGACCAAGTGAAATGGCCTTCCAGGGATCTCTCAAAGAACTGCCGCTGCCCGACATCATTCAACTGGTCAGCGTATCGGGCAAGACCGGCAAGTTCACCCTCTCCCGCGATGCCGATCGCGGGTCTATCTACTTGAAGAACGGGCAGATGGTGCACGCCACCATCGGAGACTTGATCGGCGAAGAGGCCATCTACGCGCTGGCCATCTGGAATTCGGGCGACTTCCAGTTCACTCCCGCGGAGGAGCCCGAGCGCCAGACCATCACCAAGTCGAACACCAACCTGCTGATGGAAGCGGCGCGTCGCCTCGACGAGTGGCGCGTCCTGTCGAAAAAGATCCCGTCTGTGGACCACGTGCCGGAGTTGCAGGCTCGCGACGGACGCCACGAGCAGATCACCTTGAATCCTCAGGAGTGGACGCTGATCACCCGCATCGATGGCCAGCGCTCCATCGCCGAAATTGGCCGGGCCCTCAACATCGCCTCCTTCGACGTGGCCAAGATTCTCTACGGCATGGTGACGTCGGAACTGGTCAGCCTAAAAAAAAAGTCTGAGCGCAGGGCCGACGAACAGAATGGCGAGCTAGTCGATCTGGCCGCCCGGATCCGCGCGGTGGCCGAAGAGTTCATCGGCGACTCGGCTCACAAGACCATCGAGAAGCATTTCCTTCACGCGCTGGACGGGATCATGAGTGGCGATGGCCCGCGCGCCGTGCAGGCCATGGTGAACGAGTTCGAGAAAACAGCCTCGCTTCTGAGAGGGCTCGCCGTCACCGAGCAGCTGCGCTCGAGGATCAGCGACCTCCGTCCGCCTGTCTGACGCCGGGTCAGGCGCTTCTGTCAGTGCGCGCTTCGAAGAACCTGGGGGGAAACCGGGGCCCAGCGAAAGTATGTGAGTGTTCGACCGTGCCGACCACACAGAAAGATTGCTAGGAGCCTGCGCGGCAGGAAGTCTTGGAGCGTGATCGTGGCGGAGCCTTGGGCGACCAGCGCCGCCGGCCGTGCCGGCCTAGAACGCCTGGCCGCTGGAGAAGGAGACCATCCAGCCGCTCCGTCCCAGCGGGTCGCGGTTCAGCGCATACGAAAGGTCGACTCGAAGCAGATTCTTCGGCGTTCGCGGAAGGCCCACACGAATCCCGACGCCCACGTCCGTCTTGAGCCGGAGCAGCGTCGCCAGTCCGCCGTTGGTGGCATTTCCTGCATCCACGAAGGCCACCAGGCTGGGAGAAGCCAGCTGCAGAATCTCGCGGCCGAGGTAAACCCGTTGCTCCAGATTCAGGACGATGGCCCGGTCTCCGGAGAAGCTGTGAGCGCGGTAGCCGCGAAGCCCGCTGAGGCCATCGGCGAAGAACTGCTGCTCCGGATCCAGCCGCCACCCGCTCGATACGATGGCCCGCCCGACCAGCACCCTCGGCAACGTTGCATCGGTGCGCCGGACGAACAGAAGCGAGGTCGCGGCCACCGTATGGGACAGCCCGCCATCAAAGCGCGACGAGACGTTGACTGAGGGGATGACGAACCCGCGATCCGACCACCGCAGCCCGTTCGAGGAGCGCAGGCGCACTTCGGGGGTGGTCCGGTGGGCACCGAGAAGGCGCGTGGAGACCGCCGCTTCGACCGAGGATTGCCTGCCCAGGTTGAAGTCCTCGTAGCGGACGTCCTTGTTCACGAAATTCCAGGTGACGAAATCGTTCTCGGTGGATTCGAAGCGGACGAACAGCGAGCGGAATTCGCGTGTGTTCGGAAACGTGCGGTCCAGCGATTCAGCCACCTCGCGGTGATGGGTCGCTCGCGGCCCGAAGTCATCGTCCACAAACCGCAGGCCTGCGATCAGCCGCGTCGCCGCCAGGTCGTTCGCACGCAGCGCGGTCCCGAAGCTGGCTACGATCTGCCGGTGGGTCTGGCGGAAGCGGTCCAACTCCACGCCGTCCGCATAGAGATGATCGTTCTGACGATAGCCGGTGAAGGAAAGCTCGGCGGACCATGCGGTGGCGAACGAGTAGAACGGGCGGGCCACGCTGAAGCGGTGGTCATAGCCGTCGGAGTTCACCGCGTATCCGAAGCGCGCCTGCCAGTAAGGAGCGAAAAATGCAGGGTCGCTGTAGAGGATGTTCATGCGCGTCCGGTCCACGCCCTTATCCCATCCGACCTCGAGATTCTTGCCCAGCCCGAACACGTTGTTATCCGAGAGGGTGGCCCCGAAGGTGCTCTTGCCGCCCTTGCTGCCCGCCTGCGTCTCCGGCGCGATGGACCAGGAATCCTGGGTGGTGACGGCGACGTCGACCAATCCGTCGTGCGGAGCCGAGGCGACCACCGAGGCCGACTTCAGGAAGTGCAGACCGCGCAGATTCCTCTCCGTCTCCGCCAGAACCTCGGGACGGAATACGTCGCCTTCGCGGAAAAGAAGGAACTGCTCAATGACCGAAGGTCGCGTTTCGATGTGGAGGCGAGCCGCCAGCCGGTAGAACTTTCCGCGCGCCGCTTCCTCACCGGAGTAGACATCGAGAGCACGCACGGTGACGGTGCCGACCCGAAGCGAAGGGACAACCGGGCCGCTCGCCTGGGAGGCTGCGAGAACCATCGCAAGAAGCGGGAGAAGGAACGTCACGGGCTCGGAGATCAGCGTAACAGACTTCGGAAAAGCAGAAACCAGAAACCAGAAAAATGCTCTCCCACTGGCGAATCACTGGTTTCTGGTTTCTGCTTTTCCCTCCTGCTATTCTGCGGAGACACCGGAGGAATCCCTTGGACAGTTTTAGAGGCGGCTGGATCGAGATCATCGCCGGAGGCATGTTTTCCGGGAAGTCGGAGGAGTTGATCCGGCGGCTGCGGCGCGCGGTCATCGCTCGCCAGAGAGTTCA
Source organism: Thermoanaerobaculia bacterium (assembly GCA_046594105.1). GTDB lineage: Bacteria > Acidobacteriota > Thermoanaerobaculia > Gp7-AA8 > Gp7-AA8 > JBDSGC01. The sequence continues at coordinate 1,296 of JBKJQB010000127.1, read as the reverse complement.
GGTTTTCAAGCCGATCATCGATGACCGGTTCAGCAGTGACGACATCGTGTCGCGCGACGACCGCCGGCTCAAGGCGACGGCGGCCGGCACCAGCGCCGAGCTGCTGTCGCGCGTGGAGATCGGCATTCAGGTCGTGGGGATCGACGAGATCCAATTCTTCGACGATGGTGTGGTCGACGTCTGCATGCAGCTGGCGGATGCCGGAATCCGGGTGATCGCGGCGGGTCTGGACCAGGATTACATGCGCCGTCCCTTTGGCCCCATGCCCGCTCTGCTCTCGGTTGCCGAGGACGTTTCCAAGATGCACGCGGTCTGCGTTCGCTGCCGCGGCGCTGCCCACTATTCGCAGCGTGTCGCCGGCGGCAACGCTCAGGTGGAGGTGGGAGACTCGTCGTACGAGGCGCGGTGTCGTGCCTGCTACGAGTTGTACAAGGCCGGCGCTCAGGAAGATCCCGCGGTGCAGCTGACGATTCCGCAACCTGTTTGACGGGACGGCGGTAGGCCTGTCCTGACATTTCTTGTCATTCCTGGTCCCGCAGAATGCCGAAATAGCGGGCTTCCAAAGCGAGCGAGATCGCTTATCTCAATCATTCTGAGCAACTTGCACAAGTCATGGCAGGTGGTCCATCGATTGCGATGACTGGCTTTTGGGTTCTGAGAGAAATGAAGCAATCTGCGCGTCGACCGACAGGGTTCACGTTGATGGAGCTGCTGATCGTGGTCGCGATCATCGGCATCATCACTGCGATCGCCGTCCCCAACCTCCTGGTGGCCATCCAGCGGGCCAAGCAGCGCCGCACGATGCTCGACATCAAGAACATCGCGCAGGCATGGGAATCGCGGAACACCGAGGTATCGCGATACAACGCCGCCGGCGGCAGCTACGATGGGGCTGGTGAGGAAACCGATATGGCGACGGTGGTCAGTTTTCTCTCGCCGACGTACATGAAGTCTGTACCGACGATCGATTCCTGGAATCACCCGTTCGTGACCTACCTCGACCGCGCGGTTGGCGACGCCGTGCCGGCGCAGAAATACGTGATCCTCTCCGGCGGGAAGGACGGGACGATCGACAGCGCCGGCGTGCCGGGACCGATCACCAACTACGACTGCGACATCGTGTACAGCAACGGCACGTTCCTGTCGTATCCGGACGGGGTGGTCATCCGCTGATCGGGCGCCCTGCGGCCCGGCCGTTGTCAATCTCAGAGGCTGTGAAGAAATCCCCCAACCGTCAGTGACCGCGGGCTGATGCGAAAATCGTGGGGACGCTTTGCGAACCAACGCCGCCGGCCG
>JBKJQB010000126.1:0-9363 GCA_046594105.1 Thermoanaerobaculia bacterium | reverse complement strand
AGAATGTAGCCCCCGGCGCCAGCCGGGGGATTGTGGAACCAGTCAGAAACGAGCCCGCGTAGCGGGCGACAGAAGAGCAGCGAAGTCGCCCCGCGATCCAACTCCGGCTCTGTTCTGCCGCCCACTACGCGGGCTCGCATGCGAGGCTCCTCGTGGTTCCCCCGGCTGGCGCCGGGGGCTACATTCTGGCGCCGGCTACGCCGGCTCGGGATCGCACGTTGCTTTCTCTCAGGGTCGTTCGCTTTGGGACGCGCGCGGGTGTCGACCCCCCTGTGCGATCATGCCGCTCGCATGGACCACGCGGTGTCGCTCGTTCAGGCTTACCTGCAACTCAACGGCTACTTCACTTCCGCTGAATATCCGATCATCGCCTCCGGCGGAAAGAACGGCTACCGAACGCTGACGGACATCGATGTCCTGGCGTTTCGCTTCCCCAGCGGAATGCTCTCGCCAGCAGCTGCGAACAGCCCGGCGGCCGGGCTGGATGTGACCGACCTCGATCCCGGGCTGGGCGTGCCCGACGGTGCGGTGGACATGATCATCGGCGAAGTGAAAGAGGGTCGCGTGGGCATCAACACCGGTGCGCGCGATCCCGAAGTGCTCAAGGCGGTGGTCCGGCGACTGGGCGACCACACGGCCGACGCCGATCAGGTGGTGGCCGATCTGCTGCGCAGCGGAACGGCGCGGCTCCCCTCAGGGTTCGTGGTGCGCATCATCGCGTTCGGCGCCTTCCCTCCCGGCTCCGCCGTGCCTCCCTGCCGCATCGTCAGTCTCGGGCACGTCCTCGACTTCCTGCAACAGTACGTGCGCAAGCACTGGAGCATGCTGCGCCACCTGCAGTTCAAGGATCCCGCGTTCGGGTTCCTCATGACCCTGGAAAAAGCGAAGCGGGGCGGAGCAGGACGACGCGGCGAGAAAGGCGTGGAACTGGTGCTCGCCGAACCACGACAGAGCGGCCCCGAGAGACGAAACACATCCGCGCCTCCTGCGGGCGGGATTGCCCGAAAGCCACGCTAGGCCGGCACGGCCGGCGGCGTTGGTTGCCCAAGGCTCCGCCAGGATCACGCTCCAGGACGTTCTGCCGCTTCAGACATCACAATGCACGATCATCAGAAGGAGAATCACTCATGAAGAATCAGGCGACCTTTGACGATGCGAATCTGATCCTCAAGCTCTACGAACTGCGGCGCGAAGAGACCTTGCGCGCGGGTCGGACGTGGATGGGGACGATGCCGGCGTTCACCTCGCGCGAGCAATGGCTGGCGGCCTGCCCGCCGGGCAGTCAGGAGAACGCCTACTTCCGGATGGTGACGACCTACTGGGACATGGCCGCGTCGTTCGTGGCGAACGGCATCCTCAATGCGGAGCTCTTTTTCCGCTCGAACAACCTGGAGATGCTGTACGTGTGGCAGAAGGCCAGCGGCATCGTCGCCGCGAATCGCGCGGCCCAGAAGAACGAGCTGTATCTGGCCAACCTGGAGAAGGTGGCCGCGAGCTTCATCGAGTTTCTCGCGCACAATTCGCCGGGATTCTACGAGCAGTTCGTGGCCAACATCGCCAAGATGACCATGCCGAAGAAGGCCTAGGAGCCTGCGCGGGTAGAACGTCTTGGATCGTGATTTTGGCGGAGCCTTGGGCAACCAGCGCCGCCGGCCGTGCCGGCTAGGGCCCAGAGGCTCGATGGCTTCCTTCAGTCGGTCAACTGCTTCATCAGGTTGTTGACCTGGTCGTAGACCTGGCGCACCGATGGCTCCAGGATGGTCAGGTGGCCGCCCACACTTCGAGAACGCGGGCTGCGCAACATGTCCAGGATCATGTCGCTGGCAAACAGGATGTCCGCCAGCTTGTCCACGACCCTTTCGTGGATGGGAAGAAGCTCTTCGTCGAAGACTGCTGTGTCGATCATGTTCACTATGACTAGGAGTGATTTTCACGCCGATGTCCCTACCCATGAACGCGGTGAATCTTCAAGTTTTTGTTCACGATTTTCACGCTTCGGTTCCCAAATGATGAGCATGTTCCGGCAGGGGGTGTGGATTCCACTGCCAACGGACACTCCGGCGCCGGACAGCGTGTGATCGCGCCCATTTCTGCGCCGAGGATTCTCCCGGCCATCCCCGGTGTTCCCCTTCTCACCGCCGGTACTCAGGGCGCGATTCGACAGCAATTCAAGGAGCCTGCATGCAGCGTTTGCGATGGTTTTCGGTGGTCCTGACGATCCTGGCACTTCCCCTTTTCGCGGCGGCCGTTCCTCCCGCCGCGCCCGCTCCGGTTCGGCAGGCCATGCGCATGTTGAGCGGGAAAGCGATGGCCGCACACGATCGTTTTCTGGCCAGCGATCTGCTCGAGGGTCGCGGTCCGGGCACCCGTGGTGATGAGATCGCGCGTCAGTACATCGCCTCGCAGTTCGAGTCGTTCGGCCTCGCCCCCGGCGGGGACAACGGCACGTACTTTCAAAGCGTTCCTCTGCTCGGCGTGGCCACCGTTCCGGAGCGCACCTCGCTGGCCTTCACCAAAGACGGCGCGCCCGCAGTGGGACCGCTGAAGATCCTTGACGACTACGTCGGCCAGGATTTCACTCAGGTGGAGAACGACACCATCGACTCCGACGTCGTCTTCGTCGGGCACGGTGTGGTCGCGCCCGAGTACCGCTGGAACGATTACAAGGATCTCGACACCAGAGGCAAGACGCTGGTGATGCTGGTCGACGATCCTCCGGCAAATGCGCAGGAGCCCGATCTCTTCAAGGGGAAGACCCGCACGTATTACGGCCGCTGGACCTACAAATACGAGATGGCCGCCCTGAAGAATGCCGCGGCGGTCATTCTGATCCACACCGATGAGTCCGCGGGTTACGGCTGGAATGTCGTCTCCAACTCCTGGGGCTCCGAGAATTCATTCGTGAAGAACCCTGCCGGGAAACATGCCGTCCAGTTCGCCGGATGGGTCTCGAAGAAGACCGCGGGCGATCTGTTCAAGTCGGCAGGCATGGACCTCGACGCGATGACCAGAGCGGCCTCATCGCGCGACTTCAAGCCGGTTCCTCTCGGAGTGAAGTTCTCCGGAAAGATCGGCAGCACCATCCGCCCCTTCAACACCGCGAACGTGGTGGCGAAGATCGAAGGCAGCGACCCAAATCTGCGCGACCAGGCCGTGCTCTACAGCGCCCACCATGACCACCTCGGAGTGGGCAAGGCGGACGCCAGCGGCGACAAGATCTACAACGGCGCGCTGGACAACGGGTCGGGCTGCGCCATCCTCATCGAGATGGCCCGCGTCTGGTCCAAGACGACTCCCGTGCCCAAGCGATCGATCTACTTCGCCGCGGTCGCCGCCGAAGAGCAGGGGCTCCTGGGCTCCGCGTTCCTCGGACAGAACCCGCCGATTCCCGCTGGCAAGATCGCCCTCGACATCAACTACGACATGGTCCCGGAACTGGGCCGCGTGCGCGACGTGAACATGAACGGCGTGGAGCGCACCACGTTCTACCCGACCGTGCAGCGCGTGACCAAAGCGCTCGGACTGACCATCATTCCCGATCCCGAACCGGAGCAGGGCCACTATTACCGCTCCGATCACTTCAGCCTCAGCAAGGTCGGAATCCCCGCCTTCTCCATCGAGCCCGGCCACGACGTCGTCGGCAAGGACAAGGAGTGGGGCGCGAAGTGGTCGAAGGACTTCCGCGCCAACCACTACCACCAGCCGAGCGACGAGTTCGATCCGAAATGGGACTGGTCGGAAGCGGTGCAGATGTCGGAGCTGGGAATCTGGCTCGGTTGGGAAGCGGCCAACGCCGTCACCATGCCGAACTGGAAAACGGGCGACGAGTTCCGCGGCGTGCGCGATCGCAGCCTGACAGCAGACCGGTAAACTTTCTTTTGAGTGGAGCCCTGAGTCCGTCATCCTGAGCCGCGCAGACGGGGAAGGATCTGCAACGAGGCAACTGCTCCCTGCACATCCTCGTGTTTGCAGATCCTTCGCTTCCCGCCCGCCACCCACGCCGCTCAGGATGACGGTTGGGGGATTTCTTCAAAAGCCTCTGGGGCAGGACCCGCTGTCTGCAGTGCCGACGCTTCTCAACTCGGTGAGAATTCGGCGGTGCGGGTGGGGCGCGGGTTGGCGGCGGCACGCTTGGCCATCTGCGCGGCCCCTTCGACCGGGGTGTGCATGGGAGGTCCGATGTGCGCCAGCGGAGCCCCGGCCATGATCGCTTTCGACATCGGTCCGAGCAGCGGCGCGCCCGCGTTGAAGGCGCCGCCGACGTAAGCCACCGGAAACGAGCTGGCCACGAGATCGAGCCTTCGGGCCACGGCGAGCACCGAGGCTGCCAGCTCGTGCGCAGCGCGCTCCAGAACGTCGCAAGCCACGGCGTCGTTCTCCGACGCCGCTTCGATCACCAGCTTGCCGAAGCGCGCGATGTCGTCGGCGTGCGTGGTCTGCGCGTAGACGAAGCGGGGCACATCCTCCGGTTTCATGGAGTGCTGGTCGAGGAGCATCTCGGTCATGCGAGTGGCCGGGCCGCGTCCGTCGAAGGCCCGCATCACCGCAGCGAGTCCCTGGCGGGCGATGGCGAAGCCGCTGCCTTCATCGCCGATCGTGGGGCCCCATCCGCCCACTCGAACTTCCACGCCCTCTTCGTTGCGGCCGAAGGCCACCGATCCGGTTCCGGCGATGATCACCGCTCCGGCGCCGAAACCGATGGCGCCGGTCAGCGCGATCCGAGCGTCGTTGTCGACCGTGAAGTTGCCGCGGGGAAAGAAGATGCTGAGGGAATCGACCACCTCCTGACGGTGGGCGGGATGATCGGCTCCGGCGATTCCGCAGTAGGCCCAGACGATCTCGCGGCTGGCCACATCGCCGGCCACCAGCGCCTTGTTGACCGCTCGCTCGATGTTGCGAGCGGCAGTCTCCACGCCGACGCGCAAGTGGTTGGAGGGCCCGGCCAGTCCGCTTCCGAGGGCCTTGCCGTTCTCATCCGTGACGAGCGCGGCCGTTTTCGAAGCGCCCCCATCAACCCCCAGGAAGACGTCCATGACTCGATTATGTATCAGGCCGGACTGGTCCTTGCAGTTCCAGAACCGTAGATCCTCGTCTCGGCGGCGAGGCAGCATCGACGAATAAGGAGAATTTCGATATGAGAACGAAACGAATTCTGAACCTGGCTGCGCTCACCATCCTCGCTCTGACGCTGGTGGTGATGGCAGGCTGCAAATCGAGCGGCATGGCCGTGACCTCCCGTGGACAGCTGCTCAAGATCAACATCACCCATCCGATGGACCTGCCGGACGGTGGCGAGGACAACCTCGACGTGATCGTGAGCAACCGCGGCGTGAAGACGGTTCACGACGTGATGGTGGATGTGGAGCTGCCCTCGCAGCTGGTGGTGCTGGACGAGACCCACGGTCGCGGAATCAATCCGATGCACGATCCCGGCACGAACGTCTATCACTACACCATGAGCAGCGTGCAGCCGGCGGAAGACACCACCATCCGCTACAAGGTGCGCACCGCGTTCGGAACGATGTCCGAGACGGGCAGCCTGAAAGTGACGGCATGGCAGACCGATCTGCCGGGCGACAAGCTCGTGGAGACTGCGGTCATCAAGCTGAGAAAGTAATCGTGGCGCAGCTCGCGCGCGGGTCCATCCGCGCGCGAGCCAGCCGTTACAATTACCTTCATGGACATCAAGTCACCGAACGAGCTCCACATCCCACCCAAACCGCGCCAGGCCCTCGAGGACCGGCGCCTTCTCAACCGTCCCACCCGCGCGGAGGCGCTGCAGAGCGACTCCTGGCGCGTCCTGCGGATCACCAGCGAGTTCGTGGCCGGATTCGATCATCTGGCCGGCGTCTATCCCGCCGTGTCGATCTTCGGTTCCGCGCGCACGCAGCTTTCCAATGACTTTTACGGCGCAGCGGTACGCACGGCGGAGTTGGTCGGCAAGGCGGGATTCGCCGTCATCACCGGAGGCGGCCCCGGCATCATGCGCGCGGCGAATGAGGGTGCCCGCAAGGCAGGGGCGCTGTCGATCGGCTGCAACATCGAGCTGCCCTTCGAGCAGGAGCTCAATCCCTTCGTCGACCGGGCCATGACCTTCCGCTACTTCTTCGTGCGCAAGACGATGTTCATCAAATACTCCGAGGCCTTCATCACCTTTCCGGGAGGCTTTGGAACGCTCGATGAGCTGATGGGCGCGCTCACCCTGATCCAGACCAAGAAGATCACCAACTTTCCGGTGATTCTCTATGGCAAGGCCTACTGGGGCGGCCTGATCGACTGGCTGCGATCGACGGTTCTGCCGGAGAACAACATCCTGCAGGCGGACGTGGACAGCATCCGTCTGGTGGACTCACCGGAAGAGGTTCTCGACATCGTGGTGGCCTTTCACGACCAGGCAGTGGCCACCAGCGGCGACGAGGGCGAAGCCTACTTCGCGCCGACGCACAACGACCCTTCACCGACCAAGACCGGAGCCATCGAAGGCGGCTAGCCGGCACGGCCGGCGGCGCTGGTTGCCCAAGGCTCCGCCAAGATCACGCTCCAAGACGTTCTGGTCGCTCCGAACCAGATGGCCATCGTCAGCAAGGGGCGGCCGAAGCCGCGGAGATTCGAGGTGGAGTTCAGGAGACTGAAGCCGGCCTGATTCCACCCGCCGCGAGGAGGACGAAGTTGCGGATGACACCGGGGGCGTCGATCCCGTAATACGGCTTTTCCATCGAGCGATTCATGTCATTGCCGGCGAAGAAAGTGGCACCCGACTCGCAGTAATGAGGGCAGTCACAAGGAGGAGTTTTCCATGCGAATTCAGCAGACGGATACCATCCTGAAGGAAGCAAAACTCTCGCGCAAACATGTCGCACACGAGGCCCCCAAAACGAACTTGCTGACGCGTGCGTGGAAGGCGATTACAAATCTGTTCCACCACTCGTAACGTTGCGTGATGCGGTGCGCCGCGTCGCCCGCGAGGCCTCTCGTAGCGCCGGCATCCTTGCCGGCCGTGGCGTCGGCTTCCAGCCGGCGCGACTGGGCGAACTCCCGCGGGCAAGGATGCCCGCGACACGGCCGGCAGGATGCCGGCGTAACGAGGGATGCCGGCGCTACCAGGGCTTACTCTTCCGCGTCTGCCTTGCCCTCGGGCTCGTCGGCTTCTTCGGTCGCCGGCATCGGCATCTGCACCATGACCCAGCGCACTCGGTAGCGCTCCGCATCCAGCACTTCGATGTCGAGGTCGTTCATGTTCGTGCGATCGCCTGGCGACACCTCGCGCCCGATCTTGGCCACCACGTAGCCGCCGATCGTTTCCTCGGCCGGTTCGCCCACATCGATCTTCAGGCGGTCCGCGAGATCCTCGATCAGATAGTCGCCGCGAACCCGGTACTTGCCGTTGCCCAGCGGCTCGATCTCCGGACGCTCGCGATCGAACTCGTCCTGGATCTGGCCGAACAGCTCCTCGGTGATGTTTTCCAGCGACACGATGCCCGACGCGCCGCCGTACTCGTCCAGGATGATGGCCATGTGCGTCTTGTGCTCGATGAACTGGGAGAGCAGCGCATCGACCGTGCTGTTCTCGGGGACGAACAGCACTTCGCGTTTCAACTCCGCCAGAGGCCGTCCCGGACCGCCGAGCTGCGCCAGGAAGAGATCCTTCACGTGGATCAGCCCCACGGTCTGATCGAGCGTGCCGTCGCAGAGCGGATAGCGGGTGTGGCGGGTGGTGCGGATGACCTCGAGGTTCTGTTCGATGCTCAGCTTTGTCGATACGAACGACACATCGGTGCGCGGGACCATGATCTGGCGCGCCGTCCGTTTGGAGAACTGGAAGACTCCTTCGATGATCTCCCGGTTTTCTTCGGAGAGGATGCCCGCTTTCTCCGATGAGGCCAGGATCAGCCGCAGCTCCTCCTGGGAGTGCGCCGCCTGATGCTCGCTGGCCGGCCGGATCCCGATGATCCGGAGCACGAAGTTGGACACGCCGTTGAGCACCCAGATGATCGGATACATAGCGACGTAGAACGCGCGCACCAGGTGCGCCACCCACAGCGACGTCGCCACCGGCTTGTCGATGGCGATGTACTTCGGGCCGGTCTCGCCGAAGATGATGTGCAGCGTCGAGATGATGATGAATGCGAACGTGGCGCTGACCGTATGCGCCGCGGCAGTGCTGATGATGCCGAGCGGCCGGAGATGCGGCTCGATGAGCCGCACGAAGGCAGGCTCGCCCACCCAGCCCAGGGCCAGCGAGAACAGGGTGATTCCGAGTTGCATCGCGGAGAGATAGCTGTCGAGCTTCTTGGTGATGCGGCGCGCCATGCGCGCTCGCGAGCTGCCACGAGCAGCCAGCTCGGCCAGCTGTGTCGAGCGCACCTTGATGAAGGCAAACTCTGCGGCCACGAAAAAACCGTTCGCGATGATGAACAGCAGCGCGAGCAGCAGATACCAGGTGGGTGTGTCGAGCGCTTCAGCGGGCACGGCGACTTCCTTAGCCCGGCCCGTCCGCAGCGCCCCAGGTCGGGTGCGGAGCGGGATCTCCGATGGTGGCGGAGAATGGGAGTGCGTGCGGGCGGTGAGTGGAGATCAGGCCGGGCACACCTTTGAGCAGCCGGTCGGTGTACATGATCGCGCGGTATTGTACCGAAGCCGGCCGAACCGCACGGGATCGACTCATCCGTCAGGCCTTGGCCGCACCACTTCCGACAGCGTCCTCCAGAAACGGGGATAGGACTTGGAGACCACTCCTTCATTGGCGATGGTCACCCCCCCACGGGCCAGGCCGGCGATGGCGAAGGCCATGGCGATCCGGTGGTCATTGTGGGTCTCCACGGTGACGGGATCGTCCGACCAGCCCGGCTCGATGCGCAAGGCGTCGGAGCTCTCGGTGACGGTGGCCCCGAGTTTTCGCAGCTCCGCGGTGATGGTGGCCAGACGGTCGGACTCTTTGACCCGTAGATTGGCGACGTTGACGATTTCGACGGGACTGCTGGCCAGCGGGGCGATCGCCGCAAGCGTGGGCACCAGATCGGGACAGCTGTTGCAATCGAACCGTCCACCGCGCAATGCATCGGTGCCGGTCACGGTGACGGTGCCTTCTTCGTCGAGGATCACCTGGCATCCCATCTCCGACAGGATGTCCAGAAACCGGGCGTCGCCCTGCGCGCTGGGATGAGTCAGCCCGCGAACGTGCATGGTGCCGCCGGTGGCCGCCGCCGCCGCAAACCAGTACGAGGCGGAGGAGTAATCACCTTCCACGCGGTACTCGTCGCGCCGCAGTCGCGCTGCATGGACCGCGATCACGTTGCCGGTCCGGTGCACCTCTGCACCGAAGGCACGGAGGATGTCGGCGGTGATGTCCAGGTAAGAAGCGGA
>JBKJQB010000325.1:0-8144 GCA_046594105.1 Thermoanaerobaculia bacterium | reverse complement strand
CATCAGAACGTTGTGGCCTCCCGCCGCCGCCACCTCCAGCGCGCGTTTGGCCTGGGACTGGCCGCGTACTTCCGAGAAATCGGCTCCATCTCCGACGAGCTCCGGCTCCGTCGATGAGACCGCCGGTGTGATGCACTGGTCGCCGCGCAGATGACGAAGCAGTTCCGGGAGATGGTTCGCGCCGATGACGCGGACCGACTGCACCGCCGCAGCTTCGTTCGCATTCGCAGCAGGAACCACCAGCTCGCGCACGCTGTGGTCGTGAGCCAGCGTGGCCGAGATCGATAGCGTTCCGCGCACCGGCGACAGCATCCCGTCAAGAGATAGCTCACCGACGAAGACCCTCCCCGCCAGTTGCTCCTCGGTCAGAAACTCGGCGGCATGCAGGATCCCCAGGGCGATGGGAAGGTCGAAGCCCGATCCCTCTTTCTTGACGTCGGCCGGCGAGAGGTTGACCGTGATGTGGCGGGGAGGCAGCCAGAAGCCGCAGTTGTGGAGGGCCGACCGCACGCGCGAGTAGGCCTCGCGCACAGCAGCGTCAGGCAATCCGACCAGAGTGAAGGCCGGCTGGGCGTCCATTCCGCCTGCGTCGACCTCGATGACAATCCGAACAGCATCAATCCCGAGCGTCGCGGCGCTCCATACTTTTGAAAGCATGGCGTGGCTCGACCACGCGGAAGTCCCACGCCGAGGCTACCTCGGACGGTAAAGCGATGGCAAGCGTCGTGATAGGTTCAGACGGTTGAAGCGCACGGCCGCATCTTTGTCTCACTCGGGAATCGAAGGAGCTGACCACCATGAAACTGACCATTCCGCACAACGGTGACCGGGAGACTGTCCGCAGGAAGATCGAGATGCGGCTTCAGGCGCTCATGGGTCAATACAGCCAGTACATCAATGAGGTGGAGCATCACTGGGAAGGCGACCGTCTCCTGTTCAAAGGCTCGGCAAAGGGATTCAAGGCGCACGGCTCCGTCGAGGTGACCGACTCTGAGGTGATCATCGACGGAAAGCTGCCGCTGATCGCCAGACCATTCGAGCCGCGGATCAAGAGCACCATCGAGAAAGAAGCAGAATCGATGTTTCGCACGGCGTAGGGCGCGCCGGGCACCGCCGGGGAAGAAGGCGCGCGGAGGAACTCTCCGCGCGCTGCAGGTCGTCAGCCGACCTTCAGGATCTTCTTCAGAGCATCGACGTTGGGATCAACGAACAGGCGTCCATCGACCTCCACCGCGGGATCCGTTCCCAGATGGATGCTCTTCATGGAGCAATCTTCCGGGCGGGCCAGCTCATGGTCCACATGGTATTGCGACAGGAAACCGGCCACCAGGCTGGTTTTCTGCTTACGACTTCCGGGGAAAAACCTTACGGTCATCCTCCCCTCCTCTCACACCCGTATTCGGGGGCTATTCAATTGGACGAATACCGAAACGGTAATCTCCATGTCGGCCCAAGTCAAACGGACGCTACGTTATTCCGTAGAGGCGCGGACCGGGCGGGCGCGGCGCCGGGCGACGACGGCCATGGCGGCGAGGGTCATCAGACTGATGCCGGCGCCGACCGGCACCCACCGGTTCCGATAGCGCATCTCCAAAACGTGCGGGCCACCCGGAACGATCACTCCCTGGTAGGCGATGTTGGCGGGGATGAGCGCGATCGGGCTGCCGTCGAGAGTCGCGGACCATCCCTTGTGGCCGGACACGCTCATCACCAGGAACGCGCGGCCCTCCGCGCGGACCGCGATCCGCGCCGCGTTCGCGCTTTCGCGGACACCTGTAATCACCCCTCCCGCGGGCACGAAGGAGTCGAGATCGGCGAACGCGATGTTTTTGAGTCCTCGCTGAAGATCGAGCTTTCCCCGGAACTCCCCGGTCGTCGAAACATGTTCGACCGCGTCAGCAAAGGCATACCGCGGGTATGGGGTGGTGGGCAGGCCTTCGACCGGAGTGGTATTCGAATCGACGGATGGATTGCCTTCGGTGGAACGAAAAGCCAGACGTACCCCGACGTTTGACATTTTCAGAAATGGTTCCTCGGCACCGGCGATCCGCGATTGTCTGGCTTGCTTCATGGCCTCCCGGAACGCGTCGGTGTTCCGGAGCGAGGTGCGATCGACATCGTCCTCCAGCACGATCTCCTGTCCCCACCGCGCAGGGAGATGTTCGCCCATGGCGTTGCGCACCATCCACCAGTACGCCGGTTCCGAGCGCCCGGAAAACCATGCGGCCGACTCGGGCTCCCGATCCCACGTCTGCCAGTAGGCCTGCGGATAAACGCGATGTCCGCGCGCTTCCTTGGCAATCGACGAAGCCAGCGGAGGGGCCTGGAAGTAGGACGCCGGCATGCGCGGAACGAGAAATCGCGTGGCGGCCCAGAGATCAAAGAGCGTCAGCGCGATCACGGCGAAGGCCCAGGCGAAGGGAATCGCCTTCCGCCGTGCCGCGGCCAGCAGCGCCACGGCCACGCAGGCACGGAGCGCGTTCCAGACGAAATGTCCCTTCGTCTGCAACGCCCCACCGGAGCCCGACCCCAGCGCCATCAGCAGGGAGACGATCGCCCACAGCACCGCCAGTCCGAATGCAACGCGGGCCAGGCGGCGATCGCCCGACAGGATGCGGTCCAGCACGATGGCCGCCCAGACGATCAGCGCGAAAGCACCCATGAGCACGAACTTCTCGGGGTACCGGATCGCTCGAAACAGATGCATGGAGTAGAGCATCCGCAGCAACGGCGTGTGATCTCCCACCGCGAGCAGCGTCGAAGCGATCAGGGCCGCTACGACCGCCCCCGATCCCGGCGCACCGATGGCCAGTCCCGCCGCGGCCAATAGCACCACCAGAGCACCCAGATAGAGCTCGCCCAGAAATGGCTCGGTGCGGAAGGGATACATCGAAGTGATGGCTGCGTTGCCGCGCTCGTCAGCCAGGTGACGAAACAGCGACGGCACGGCCATCTCCGCGACGCGGATGGGGGGCATGCTCCAGTTGGAGACGACCTCGAAGGGAAAGGCCTCCGATCGCACCGAGTCGCGGGCGTGGTCGACGGCCGGCAGGAGTTGCACCGCTGCGATCAGCGCAGCCAGCACGAACAGCGAACCAGTTCGCGCTGCGTCGGACCGGAGCGATCGGCGACCGGAATCCGCTGCACGCCACATCACCACCCCCACGATCAGCAGCCAGGTCTGCATGGCCACAGTGGGTTCACCAAGAATGAACTGCAGGCTGGCCACTCCTGCGGCCAGCATCAGCGAGCCTCGGCTTCGGTCGGCCAGGGCCCGGCGGACGAGATGCAGCAGCAGGGGCATCCAGGAGAGCGAGAAGAGCAGCGGAAGGCGCGTGGACAGCGACAGGAAAGGGCCGCTCAGGACCAGCACCGAAGCGCCGAACGTTGCTGCGAGCACGCCGGTCCTCAGCCCGCGCAGCAACCAGTACATCCCCACCGCCGCCACCAGAAAGTGCACCAGGATATGCAGTTGAAATCCAAGAGCGAAGCTCGGGAGCCAGATCAGCCACTGCGGCGGATAAAAGACCTCGTAGGCCGGATTCGCCGCCAGGGGCTGCCCGCCGGAGTAGAAGCGATTCCAGTACGGGAACTCGCCGTGGGCCACCACATCGCGCACGATCCACTTCATCGGCAGGTGATACGAGGTTAGATCCTGCAGGTAGAGCCCGCGGCCGAAGAACAGAATATCGGCGTAGAGAACCGCGATCAGGAGGGCGAGGAACGCCAGGGCGCGGCGGTCGGGCGATCGAAACACGAGCCCGCGGATTATAGAGGCACGGTCTGGGAAACGGGCGGGATCGCGGGCAGGGCGCCATCGCGGTACTGGATTTCGTACAGCTTCCGGTACAAGCCGCTGATCTTCATCAGTTCCTCGTGGGTTCCGCGCTCCCGGATCTCACCATGATGAAAGACCAGGATGGTGTCGGCGTTGCGGATGGTGGAGAGCCGATGGGCGATGACCAGTGAGGTCCGCCCGCTCATCAGTGTGTGGATGGCCTCCTGAATCAGCAGTTCGGTCTCCGTGTCGATGGAGGAGGTGGCCTCGTCGAGGATGAGCACCGGGGGATCGAAGGCCAGGGCGCGCGCGAACGACAGCAGCTGCTTCTCCCCCACCGACAGCCCGGCGCCGCGCTCGCGGACCTCCGATTCGTAGCCGCCCGGCAGACGGGTGATGAAGCGATGGGCCTGCACGCGGATGGCCGCCTGCCGGATCCGCTCCTCGCCGATGGCCGGATCGCCCAGCGAGATGTTCTGGGCAACCGTTCCGCTGAAGAGAAAGAAATCCTGCTGCACGATGGCGAAGATGGCCCGCAGAGAGGCCAGCTGATACTCACGGATGTCGATGCCGTTGATGAGGATCTCGCCGCGCTGCGGTTCGTAGAAACGGAGCAGCAGTGCGGTCACCGTGGTCTTGCCTGCTCCGGTGTGGCCAACCAGCGCCACGCGCTCGCCGCTGGCCACCGAAAAAGAGACGTTCTGCAGCACCCAGTCCTCTTCGTGGTAGGCGAACCAGACGTTGCGGAACTCGATCGACTGCAGTTCTCCCACCTCGCGGGTTCCGTCGTCGGGGATGCGCACCTTCGTGTCCAGGAGCTTGAATACGCGCTCGCTGGCGGCCATGGCGGCCTGCAGGATGTTGTACTTTTCCGAGAGGTCGGAGATGGGCTCGTAGAAGCGCTGGGCGTAGGTGAAGAAGGCGATCAGGGCGCCGAGGGAGAGCGTCCCGCGCAGGGCCTGCCCTCCGCCGTACCAGACGATCAGGGCCACGCCGGCGGTCTGAATCAGCTCGATCAGCGGATAGAAAATCGCGTAGTAATAGATCGAGTCGATGTTGGCGTCGCGATGGCGGACATTGAGCTCGTCGAACTTCTCCGCTTCCCGATCCTCCCGGTTGAAGAGCTGCACGGTGGCCATGCCGGAGATGTGCTCCTGCAGGAAGGCGTTGATCGCCGCGATGCGCGAGCGCACCTGACGATAGGTGATCCGCGCACCGCGCCGGAACCAGATCGACACCAGGACGATCAGCGGCGTGATGGAGAACAGGACCAGCGCCATCCGCCAGTTCATCCAGAAAAGCACGCCGACAATGCCGGCCAGCACGAAGATATCTCCGAAGATGGCCACGAATCCGGCGGTGAACATCTCGTTGAGCGCGTCGACGTCCGTGGTCACCCGCGTCATCAGCCGCCCCACGGGATTGCGGTCGAAGAACTGGACATTCAGCCGTTGCAGATGCTCGAAAATCTGTTTGCGCAGATCGTACTGGATGAACTGACCCATGAGGTTCATGAGCACCATCTGGGTATAGAGCACCGCAAAGTTTCCGATCAGAATCAGGAAGTAGAGGCCTGCTGCGACATCGATCCCCGTGAGCGGAGGAAGGTTCCAGCCGTGGGCTGCCAGCCAGATCCCCACTTTCTCGGAGATGCCGATCGCTGTCGCTCCATGCATCGGCTTGACGTAGAGATCGATGGCCACGGCGATGATGGCCGGTCCGGCGATCTCCAGCATCGACGAGAGGATGACCAGCCCGACCGAGATCGTGGCCCGCACTCGATACGGCGCCAGATAGCGCAGCAGGCGGCGCGCCAGATGAGGATCGAAGGCCTTGGCCCCTTCGTCTTCGTGACGTTCGGCGTCAGCCACTGAAGCCTCCACCGTTCAGTTTTTCCCTCGTCGTGCCGGCAGCACAGACACTCCTGTCTGCGCTGCTGAATGCGGAGCAGGCCGACCCTCTCATGCGGTCTCCGACAGTTCTTCTTCCAGCGTCTGCCGTCGATAGAGGTCGGCGTAGTAGCCGTCGCGCTCCATGAGTGCGAGGTGCGATCCCCGCTCCACGATCCGCCCCTCATCGAGGACGATGATGTGGTCGGCGTCTTTCACCGAGGAGACGCGGTGCGACACGATGAGCACGGTGCGCCCCTGCCGGATCTGTCGCAGAGACTGCAGAATCCTCTCTTCGGTTGCCGTGTCCACCGCACTCAGCGAATCGTCGAGAATCAGGATCCGTGGGTTGCGCACCAGCGCGCGGGCGATGGCCGTTCGTTGCTTCTGTCCGCCGGACAGCGTGATCCCCCGCTCGCCGATCACCGTGCCCAGACCCTGCGGAAAGGTGGCCACGTCGGTGGCCAGACCGGCCAGATCGGCGGCCTGTCCCACTTCGTCGTTGCTGGCCGATGCCCGGCCAAAACGAATGTTCTCCTCGATGGACTCCGAGAACAGGAAGGTCTCCTGCGGCACCACGCCGATCCAGTCGCGGATCTGGCGTAACGAAAGGGTCTCGATGGGATGTCCGTCGATGCGGATCGTTCCCGGAGGCGGCTCGAAGGTGCGCGTGATCAGCGAAAGCAGCGTGGACTTGCCGCTCCCGGTCCGCCCGACGATCCCCACCGTCTGTCCGTGCGGGACGTTGAGGTCGATGTGGCGGAGCACCTGGCGATCGGGGGAGGTCCCGTAGGCGAAGCTGAGGTCGCGGATCTCCAGATCGCCGCGAACGGAGTCCATCGCTTTGCCCTCCTGCAGGCGGACATCCGGTTGCACCGACCACACTTCATGCAGGCGGAGCATGGAGGCCATGCCCCGCTGGAAGAGATTGATGACCCAGCCGAAAGCGATCAGCGGCCACACCATGCGCCCGAGGTAGAACTGGAAGGCCACGAACGATCCGATGGAGAGCGTGCCGGCGATCATCTTGCGGCTGCCCATGAAGAAGATCACGCAGAACATGACGCCGATGAGGCCGTGCAGAGCGGGATAAAACGTCGCCGTCAGCCGGATCAGCGCGCGGTTCCGATCGACATACTCGCGGTTCATGGCCTTGAACGTCTCGATCTCGCGCCCCTCCTGACCGAACGCGCGCACCACGCGGATCCCCGACAGGTTCTCCTGCACCCTGGCCGAGATGTCCCCGAAATAGTCCTGCACCGACTTGAATCGAACATGGATGCGCTGGCCGAAGAATTTGGTGGCCCCTGCCACCAGCGGGAGAGCGATCAGGGCCATGAGGGCCATGGACCGGTCGATGCGGAGCATCATGATGAATGCGCCGGTGACCACCAGCAGCGACGACGCCGAGTGCATCACCGCGGGGCCGATGAGCATGCGCACCGAGGAGAGGTCGTTCGTCCCGCGCGACATCAGATCGCCGGTCTTCTGCTCCTGGTAATAGCGCACCGGGAGCGACTGCAGATGCCCGTAGAAGTCGTTGCGCATCTCGAACTCGATCCGTCGCGACGTGCCGATGATGATGGAGCGCTGCAGGTAGAGAAAGAGCCCTTCGAATGCCGCCGCGCCGACCAGCATCAATCCGTAGCGGATCAGGGAGCGCTGATGGATGGCCTGGGTCAGCTCGTTCACCGCGCTCCCGATGATCATGGGCTTGAGCAGCGAAAAGAGCGCCGAGCCGGCCACGCAGAGTCCTCCCAGTGAGAGCGCGGTCTTGTGCAGGGCGAAGTAGTGGAGGAGACGGCGGAAAGGCGTCATGAGGTTACGGAAGCGAAATGCCGAAGGGGCGGCAAAACATTCTCGCCGTTACTCGGAAGGTTTTTCTGCGGGAGCGGTGGTGGTCGGCAACGGCTCACGGAGCGGGACGCGCCGCATCTCCTGCAGGGTGATCCGCAGGACGCTGCCGAGGGTGAAACCGGTCGGGAAGCAATGAGGGATGCGGATGCCGGCGCCGCTCAGCTCCAGAAAATCGAGCGGCGGCCTGCGACGGGCCAGAACGAAGAGCAGTTTGCGCGGGAGATCCTCACGATCGTCCGCGTTCAGATGCAGTGGCTGCAGGTAATAACCGAAATGCATGCGCCGGAGCGCGGGAACCCCGCCTGCGAATTCAGGAAGGGTGACGCTCAGACCGAGCGATCCGAAGATCCAGTTCTCTCCGGCAAATTCGCCCCGCCAGAAATCTTCCTCCTCCTCGGCGAGATGTTCCAATCGCATGGCGACGCATCTTCGCACGGGTGAGGCCGCGAAGGGCGGGCCCGAACGTAGCGCCGGCATCCTTGCCGGCCGTGGCGTCGGCTTCCTGGTCTGCCCCCAAAAACTGGTCCAGGCATTATGCCGGTAGCGGCGCTGTGGGAGCTGTGGGAAACGGCGGCGGTTGTTGGCCGACGTTTTCCAAGTCCTGGGGGAAGGCGCGGACT
>JBKJQB010000016.1:0-27658 GCA_046594105.1 Thermoanaerobaculia bacterium | reverse complement strand
CCGCGGGCAGGATGCCCGCGACACGGCCGGCAGGATGCCGGCGCTACGAACGGCCCAATCCTAGGATTTCCGAATCAGCGAACGGACCTTCGCCGTCCCGCGGCGGCGACCAGCGTCGCCTCCACTGTTCGACCGCCGTTGCGGGCGAGGATGAGGGTGGTGGCGCGATCGTGCATGACTGCGGAAACGTCGGTCGAGGTCCACGCTCCCGGCACCGTTACCTGATACGTGCCGGCGCCGTTGGTCGGATCGGACGCAGCGAGATGCATGGTGTTGCCCGACGTGGTCAGGCTGATCACTGCCGGCAACGTGGACTGAACGCCGGCGACCGCGCCGGGAGTCCAGAAGACCACGCCGAGAACGTTGCCGGAGCGGACCGCGGAACCGGCGGGACCGTTGGCCAGAATCGAGGGAGCCACCCATGCGCGCATCGTTTCCGCGCTGGCTTCCGGAACGATGGCGTACGCCGCCTCGGCATTCATCGGGGACGATCCATGATCCAGCAACAGGGTCAGGAACGTCGTCGTGTGTGGCGTGCCATCAGTGGAGGCGCCGAGGGCCGCCCAGGTTCCGGTTCGGGTGTTGCGGCTCACCTGCAGCGAAGCCGTCTGCGGATAAACGTAGTAGCCGATCCCGTCGCTGAACAGCCAGTTGGTTCCTCGGATTACGGGCGCGGCAGGATCGGCCAGCGGCCACTGCTGGATCACCGTCTCCACGCGATTCGCTGATGGCGAGGTGATGCCGCTGGTGAGAAAAACGATGCAGTCGTCGAAGAAAAACCACGACTTCTTCGCAGTGAGCGTGGAGTTCAGCGGCGCGTAGTCCATGGCAGAAACTCCACTGCGGCCGTCGCCCGTTCCGCCGACCAGCGTTCGCGTCCCCATGCCGTAGGTGTCGTTCGCAGCGTCCGCTTTCTGCTCGACGGTGATGCCGGGAAGGCGCGACCAGTCGAGCGCCGGCCAGACGTCGCGCTGAAAATATTCGCCTCCGTCCTTGACCAGATAGAAGCGTCCGTCGGACTGCCGCGAGCCGAGGAGATTCTCGCCGTTGGTGCGCTCGCCTGACTTGGTGCGTGAGGAGAACATCTTCACCGAGGCGTACCAGCCGGCACGACGGTGAATGGAGTAGTCGGAGGTGAAGTAGTGGCGATGTCCGGACGGGGAGGAGGGAGTCAGAACCGACTGCCGCAGGTCGATGGCGAACGCGGTGAGCTCAATGGGAAGCGTTCCCGGCCACGACTGCAGCAAGCTCGCCGCGTGAGCGCGGATCTCCGCGCGTCGGGGCGAATCGAATTGCGCGGCCTGCAGCAGAGCGGCCAGCCCGTTGTAGCCGCTGGTGGTGGGACGGGCCACTTCCCGGCCGACCACGGAGACGTCGAAAAACTGCCCGCGCAACGACCAGGCCACACCATCCACCAGGTACGACGCGAAGTTTGCCAGCGCATCGGCTGGCAGTGCGTACTCCGTTCCGCGTGTGAGCGCCTCGTACCTGGCCACATCGTTGGCGAACGATCCGCCGTATCCACCGGTGTAGAGCTGCGGACCGTGCTGATGAAAGGAGTGATCGAGCTGGATGCCGTCGTCGAGCGTCGGCGCGCAGACGGTGGCCATGGCCGAGCGGACCGTGGCCAGCATGGCCAGGTCGTCGCGGAGCAACCCGAGGCAGAGGTGCGTGTAGGCCGACCAGACGAGGTTTTCACCGACCGGCGTGGGGCCCACCAGTCCGCGCGAGAACGCCGACGATCCGATGTGCACGGAGAGGGTGCGGATGCAATCGTCCTGGACTTTCTGACTGAGGTCGCCCCGCATCAGGACCAGAGTGGTGCCCAGGTCCAGCGGCGCGCCGATGGTCCAGAACCACCAGTTGCCGGAAGGCCAGGTCAACGGTCCGTAGAACGTGGGAACGAAGGAAAGAGCCGCTTCGATCTGCGTTCGCAGTTGCGGGTCGCTGTAGAAGCTCTGGCCGGGAGTGCGGTAGGCGCGGGCGAGGATGGTCAGCCGCTGAAAATGTGCCCAGGGTGACCAGCTGCCGCTCGGCGTGTCGCTGTAGTCGATGTCGCTCCAGCTCCCGTCCGATCGCAGAAATCCGGGCGCCGTGATGCGCCGCACGCCGTCTTCCAGACCGCTGAGCGAGTCGCGCATCGCCGGCGCGTCGCGCGACGCCATCGCCCCGCTGTAGTAATCAACGAAGTTCCTGCGGACGACCTCGGTCGAGGTAGCCCGAACCGGGGAAACCGCGAGAGTGACCAGCAGGATCGAGAGGGCGAGCTTCACTGAATAACTGTTAATCCCCGATTGAAGGCCGCTATTTCAGAAGTTCGTTTCAGCATCGAGGTGTTCGCGGCTGGAGCGAGCGAAGCGATCGTAGCGCCGGCATCCTTGCCGGCCGTGGCGTCGGCTTCCTGGTCTGCTCCCCGAAAACTGGACCACGGATTATGCCGCCCTCAAATCTGTCCGTGATCAGCCCGCGTCAGCGAGCGCAAGAATGTAGCCCCCGGCGCCAGCCGGGGGATTGCGGAGCCCAGTCAGAAGTGAGCCCGAGCAGCGGGCGACAGAAACGCTGAGGAAGCTGCCGTCCTGAGGAAAGCCGCGATGAGTCCGCGCCTTCCCCAGGACTTGGAAAACGC
This sequence comes from Thermoanaerobaculia bacterium, assembly GCA_046594105.1. Classification (GTDB taxonomy): domain Bacteria; phylum Acidobacteriota; class Thermoanaerobaculia; order Gp7-AA8; family Gp7-AA8; genus JBDSGC01. Next base: position 25,032 of record JBKJQB010000016.1, on the reverse strand, counting down.
CGGCCAACGACCGCCGCCGTTTCCCACAGCTCCCACAGCGCCGCTACCGGCATAATGCTTGGACCAGTTTTTTGGGGCAGACCATCCAGCCGGCGCGACTGGGCGAGCTCCCGCGGGCAGGATGCCCGCGTCACGGCCGGCAGGATGCCGGCGCTACGAAAGGCGGCGTGTCTCCCGGGAGTTCAAAACGTTTTCCCGATTCCGATCCGCACTGAGCGCGGCTCCACCGGATGACTGTGAACGCCGTCGACTCCTTCGGCCGGTTCGTTCGGGAGTCGCGATCGGTAGAAGTAATCGATGTCCGTGACTTTCGCATTGAGGAGATTGAAGAGCTCGAGATCGACGCGGAATCCGCGGGGCAGTTCGTAGCCCAGCCGCGCCTGCACCAATTTCGAAGGTTTCGAGCGCGCGCTGTTGTCCTCGATCAGCGGGCGTTCGCCGAAGTAGCGGAAGCGGATGCCGCCTACGAACGGGTTTCCCTCTGGATGAGCGACCACGCCAGCCGAGAAGATCGTGCCCGGCGCGCCGGGGATGAACTGGCCGGATGGATCGATCTCTGTGAACCTTGCGTGAGACAGGATCAAGTCCCCGTCGAAGGTCAGCCACGAGAGCGGGTGGTATCGGTTCGACCACTCGATTCCATACCGCCGGCTGGGGCGGCTGGGGGACGTGGTTCCTGCGTCACCGGAAAAGACGAGCTCCGAAGCGACGTCGAGACCCCACAAGGAGAGGGTGCTCTGCAGATGGGGAATGGCCGTGGTGCGAGCGCCGACTTCGGCGCCCTTTGCGCGCACCAGCGGGCTGACGCGGTCGGCAGGCTCGCCACTCACGGGGTCGCGAGTCAGTGTCGCTCCTCGTCCGTCATTGCTATGGAACCCGTATCCGTAGTTTGCATAGAACTCCGTGTTGTTGAAGGGACCAAGGATGGCGGTGAGCTTGGGGCTGAACAGCGAGCTGCGAGCCTTGCCGGAGTTTTCCGTGATGTCGGAGTGCACGCGGAAGCGGTAGCTGTCGCCGCGCGCGCCGAGCACGGTGCGGAAGGTGGGCGTCCACTGCAGGCTGTTCTGATAATAAAGCGCGTAGCTGGTCTGCAGGACGCTGTCGTCTCTGACCGTGCTCAGGATTTCCCGCGCCTTGGTCTTGAACAGTGCTACCTGCGGAATGTTGTCGTTGCGAATCTGCAGGCCCACGTGATTTTCCGAGGAGCGCGAGCCGAAGTTGGAGAGCCACTGCTGACTGAGCTTCAACCCCTCGACGCTGCGGCGGTCGCGTTGCTGGAACTGGTCACCATTGACCGGGTCGTCCAGAAAATACGTGAAGTTCGAAGTGATCCTGAGCCCGTAATCGATCGCGTAGACTTCGGCTTTCGTCAACGAGTTCTGGCGCGTCTGCTGCCAGGCGCCTGACAGTGAGTAGCGATGGGTCTGCGCGCCGTCGGTTGGATCGATCGCTCCGTAGGGACTGACGATTCGTTCGGACACGGCGCGATCAGGAATCTGATCGGTCGAGTTCCAACTTGCCTTGTAACCCATGGCCGTGAGACTGAATCCCGTCTGCTCGTTGCCCTGGGTGTAGCGGAGGACCCCATTGAGCTTCCGGAAATTGTCAGGATTCACCCAGGGGCCGTTGTTGTGCGACAGCTCGAGCGCGTAAAGCAGGTGGCCTGCTCCCAGTCGTGGCGCGTCGGCGAGCAGGGCCCGCTGGAAGCCAAAGCTGCCCCCCTCCACGGATGCCAGACCATGCTCGAGCGTGTTCGCGTAATTGACGTTGACGGCACCGGCGGCGGCGAAATCGCCATCCTCCGCGGAGAAGGGACCCTTGCGGAACTGGAGGCCGCTGATCAGCTCAGGGATGAGGAAGTTCGCGTCGGCATAGCCTTGCCCGTGACCGTGGGTGGGAACGTTTACCGGTACGCCGGCGATGGTGATGGCGATGTCCGTGCCATGATCGAGATTGAAGCCACGGAGGTAGTACTGGTTCGCTTTTCCCTCACCACTGTGCTGGCTGATGATCACTCCAGGGACGGATTCGAAAACATCACCGGACCGTTGCGTCGGTCGAACTTCGATCTCCGCGGCGGTGACCACGCCCACGTTGGCCGCGTCAGCAATTCCGATCAAGCCGTTGATCGGCTCGTTGAGGTCGACCAGGTTGCTGAAGGTCTTCTTGCCGGTGACCACGATCTCGGAATTTGCGGAGAGCGGCAATCGCGTGTTGACGATGGCTGGCTCGCCAACCGAGGTGGAAACGTTGGGCCGGATCGAAGTGGCGAAGTTGAGGAGCCGGAACGAGACGTTGTATTGACCCGGCGGCAGCGAGGGGATGGAGTAGGTGCCGTCGGTCCCCGTGACGCCAACCAGCGTCGTACCGCCGGAGAGGGGCGTCACTTCCACGGTCACTCCCGGAAGCGCCGCGTTGTTGGTGTCGACGACCTTGCCCCGAATGGATGCCGCCGGCTGTGCCATCAACGACGTGGCGGTCATGGCCAGAACGGCGATCAGTGAAACGCGAAATCGTGGTCCGAAAAGAGAGAGACTTCGTCGCCACGAAGCGGCGACCGATGATGGATGCATGAGAGGGAACCCCTTTCCCGTTCCGCAGAGAGTGCCGGCAAACGGTCTGCTCTCGCGGCGCAGGCTTGGAGAGGTTCCGAGCCGACAACGCGCTGGGAGAGCGCGTTCCGATCCGGACGTTCGGAAGGTTCAGAGCAGGTGGAGAGGGGGAGGGCCGCGGTCGAACTGCGGAGAGGAGCGCTCGATCCAGGTTCTGCGTTCGGGCCAGCCGGTAAGGAGCGGCGTCGGAACGTCTGCACTGACCAGGAGAACGATGAACTGCGCGGGTCCGTCGCTGACGGCGACGGCAAAGTGTGCTGCGCTGCCTTCGCCGTGGTGTGCATCGTACGGCTGGCGTCCCTGAGGCTGATCGCGACGCTGCGGCTCCTCGGTCCCGTCGTCGTCCACCGGATGGGTGTGCCGATCCTGAGGCTGGCTCTGATCGGCGAGTTCGACGACATCGTTGCCGTGGCCATCGTGGTGGTGGACTGGAGGCAGAGCAACCTGAAGGTGAGGAGCTTCGCCGGACAGGTGATAGGCCAGCCCGCCGCCCTGGTGATCGTGCGGAAGGGAGTGCAGGGCGAGGTGAACCGTCGGGACGGCCACCGTTCCCGTCACAAAGACGAGAGCAGTGACCATTGAGGTGACGGTGGAGCGAAGCGCCTTCATGTCGTGATGAGCGTTACGGTCGGCGACGTCCGTTGGATGCTGCAGGACAGTCAATTGCTGGTCGCAGGGAGCAAGCCGGGATCCAGGTTGGATCCACCTGCCGTAGGATTTTGATGGGGGCTACTTCGCGTGCGGGGCCAGTTCTCCGGTGCCCGCGGAGAAGGACCGAAGCGATGAGCGGGCCAGGAGGGATGGAGACGCTCGCCGATCGCGCCTTCCTTCCGCCCGCCCATCGCTGTCTCGTCAGTGCTTGTCTGCTTTGGCCTTCGCTTCCTTTGCTTCCTGTTTCTTCTCCGCTGCTTCCTTTGCCGCGTTCTCTTTCTGGACGGCGACGATCTTTCCGTTGATCGCATCGACGTTCACTTCGGTGATGCCGCTGCCGCCCGTGGCGATGTCGAACGAGTAGATGAGCTTCCCGTGCTCGTTCTCCAGTTCTTCACTCTTGATCGTTCCTGGCGCGCGTTTCAGAGCGAGGGTCCGCGCCTGAGCCATGGTGATCTTCGCCTGCTTCTGCAGGTCGGACTGTGAGGAGGCCTGGCTCACATGCTTGACGGTGGTCTTCGTTTCGACCTTCCTCGTCCGCACGTTCCCTTCCTCCGCGAAGACGGTGGAGGCGGTTCCGCTGATGCCCAGAATTGCGGCGAAAACGATGGCTGCGGTGGCTTTCTGATTCATATTCGTTTCTCCTTTTCGAGCGGCGCGAATCGAAACCGGTGCATGCCGTTCGCGATCCCAAACCGTCCGCCGGTGTCGGGCATTGCATAACCGCCGGATGAATGAACGGCCGTTGGTCAGGTTCATGAACGGTTCATCCGATCCCCCGACGGAACAGTGAACATTCGAACGAATGTAGAATCGCGCTCCCATGAGCAGCCTCTACGAACGTCAGTACCGGAAAATCGCCGAGCTCGCGGCGATCGCCGACGGCGCGCACTCCATTTTCGAAACTGGCGGAACCAGGCTGAAAGTGCTCCGCAAAGGCGATGGCGCCGAAGTATTCGACCTGACCGAGAAATCGCCCGGGGTGGCCTCGGAAAAGGAGCTGCCAGCAGAGGTCCGGGACGGGTGGGTCTGGGTGTGCATCGATCTCTGCTCGTGAGGCAGGAACCCTTTCGGACGATGCGAATCGGTGGTGAGGTGCAGCTCGTCGCCGCCGCGGGTCACCCATGCGATGCGGTGGCATGAACGGGCCATGAAGCGCCCTGTTCGCTCACGAGAGAGTTGAGGCCTCTGTGTTCTCATTGATGGAATGGTCATCCGCTTCACCACAGACTGCGCCAGCTGGAGGGCGGGGAGTGAGTGCTTGTCGAGAGCTGTGATCGCCGGAACGGTGCTGCTGACGATGGGTGCGCTGGGTGCCCCTCCGCTTTGCGCGCAGAATCCCATCCCGGTCGCGGCTGAGAATTCGAAGCGGCTTCAGTCTCTCGTTCCTGATGGGACGGCAAAGGGCTCGATGCTGATTGCACCCTCCGGCCCCGCAAGGTCATCGCTGCCCCTCGTCACGTCTTCGTCATCAAGTGCTGCGGCCACATCCGGACTGCAATCCGTGACGCCGCGGCCGATGTCGCTCGATCAGGCCTCGCTGCTGTCCCTGCAGCAGGCCTCAGCCTTTCGCCAGGCCATCTTCGACGAGCAGGCCGCCGCAATGGATCTGCTGCAGTCGAGAGCGACGCTTCTGCCGAGAGTGCGGAGTGCCTCCACCGCCTCGATCAACAAGCCGCTGCACCCCGGGACCGTAGACCCGTCGTTCATCGCCCAGAACGCCACGCGCGAATACCAGCAGCTGGTGGGCGTGCTGGGTTCCCTCGATTTCGGCGTGCACGCGGCCATCGCCCGCAACCGCGCGCTGCTGGAGGCGGCGCATGCGGGAACCGAGATCGCCCGCCGTGCCCTTCTCCGCGGCGTGCACCAGTCGTACTTTGCTTTGGCTCTGGCTAATGGAAAGCGGCGCAGCGCCGAGGAGGCATTGCAGGCCGCGGAGGAATTCGCCCGGGTCACGGCGCTGCAGAACGAGGCAGGAGAGGTGCCGGAGGTGGATGCCATCCGTGCCCGGCTGGTGGTGGCACAGCGCCGTGACGATGCAGAGCTTGCGCGATTGCAGCAGCTGGCAGCCGAGGCGGCATTCCGGGTGCTGATCGGATACGGAAGGGAGCAGCCTCTCTCGGTTTCTGAGCTCACAGCGGAAGGCACCGCGGAGGAGATTGAACGATTCACCGCCGACACGGGGCGCAGGCGTCCCGAGTTTGCACAGCTGGAGGCCCGGCGCAGGGCGGCGCGCGCGGAGGTCAACCTGGCACGCGCGGAGCGGCTGCCTTCGCTGACGTATGAAGTCGACGAAGGCTTCGACTCGCCGTCGCTTCGGCACAACGAGATTCGTCAGCACTCCGGGTATCTGGCAATCGCGAATCTCAACATCCCGATTTTTGACTGGGGCGTCAGCCGGAGCCGGCAGCGTCAGGCAGAACTCCGCGCGCAGGCGGCGGAGAATCAGGCTGCACTGGTAGAGCGCGACCTGAACTTGCAGTTCGTCGGTGCGCGCGAGGAAGCATTGACGGCGATCGCCCGCGCGGGCCACGCCCGCATGGCGCTGCAGGACGCCCAGCGCAACGTGGAGGTCTCCATCGCCCGCTACCGCGCCGGCGAGGCGCCCATCCTGGAGGTCACCGACGCGCTGACCACCCTGGCCCAGCAACGCGCCGCCCGCGAACAGGCCCTCTATGACTTCGAGATCGCGCGCTCTCATCTGCGGGAAGCGGCAGGGATCTGGGATGCAGGAACCCGGGATGCAGGAACCCGGGATCGATGAGAGGCCATTCATGATCGACGAGAACGAGGCGTTCCACACGGAGCCGTGGTGGCGGCGGCGCTCCGCTCAGGTCGTCGCGGTCACGCTGCTTGTCCTTGTCGCAGCCGGCTGGTGCTGGCATCGTCGCGCCTCCGCGCAGCCGGAAGAAACGCAGATCGTGGTCAGCGTCCAGGTAGCGAACGCGGAAGTGGCCTCCATGGCTCAACCGATCGAGGCGACGGGCATCATCCAGGCCCGCCAGGAGGCCACGCTCAGTTCGAAGATCAGCGGGCAGATCACCGGCATGGCTCTGCTCAAGAACCGCATGGTCCGCCGCGGAGAGGTTCTGGTCACACTGGAAGCGCGCGACCTCCGGGCCCAGCGTGCGGAAGCAGCCGGCGCCGCCCGCGAGGCGCAGATCGGCGTGACCACCACCAGCGAGGGAACGATTCCGTTGACGGACGCGCAGGATGCCAGGGCGGTGCGCGACGCGCAGGCCACGCTGGTCAACGCCCGGAAAATTCTGGAGCGCAGGCGAACGCTGTATGAGAGCGGCGGCATCTCGAAAAAAGATCTGGAGACTTCGCAGCTCGACGTGATCAAGGCGGAAGATGATGTCCGTCTCGCGGAGAAGTCGGCTGCCCTGCATCGCGGAACGACCAGCCCCGGCGACCTGGCCACGGCGCGGAGCAAGGCGCAGCAGGCAGCTGACCGCCTGGCCGCGCTCGACGCGCAGGCTGGCTACGCCACCATCCGCGCGCCGTTCGACGGCGTGGTCACCGATCAGTTCCTGCGCCAGGGTGACTTCGCCGCTCCCGGCGTGCGACTGCTGACGATCTCCGACGCGTCGAACGTGATCATCAAGGCTCCGATCTCCGACGAAGCGGCGACCCATGTCCGCGCCGGAGATGCGGTGACCGTCCAGCCGGACGACCTCCCCGGGTCGACGTTGCGGGCGCAGGTCACGCTGGTCGGTCGCTCCGCCGATCCGCTCAGCCATTCCGTGGAGCTGTGGGTCAGCCTGCCCAATCCCGGCGGCCAGCTGCGCGCCAATGGCACGGCGCGGATCCTCGTTGCCAGCGGCAGCGTTCCTGATGCGGTGGTGGTCCCCACCGCCGCCATCACCCTCGATGCCACCAACGCGAACGCGGGGACGGTGATGGTGGTGGACGGGCAGTCGGTGGCTCACGAAGTCCACGTCACCACCGGGTCGCACACCCGCGAGCGCACCCGCATCCTCTCTGGCCTGCGCGGTGGCGAGACCGTGGTCATCGAAGGGAACTACGGCCTGCCCGATGGAACGCGCGTGGAAGTGGCCAGGGCGGCGGCCCCTCCATGAGCCTCGGGAGCGTCGTGGCCCGCCAGTCGCGGGCCATCATGCTGGTCATCGTTCTGCTGGCGATCGGCGGGGTGGCCGGACTGATCCGGATTCCGCGCGGACTCTTTCCGCAGACGGACTTTCCGCGGATCATCATCATCGCCAGCAACGGCGTCGCCCCTGCGCAGCAGACCCTGGTCTCGGTGACCCGTCCCATCGAGGAGGCCATGAGCGGCATCCCGGGGATCAAGCGGATCAAATCGACGACCGCGCGGGGAAGCGTCGAGGTGAACCTGTTCTTCGACTGGAAGACCGACATCAGCCAGACGCTGCAACTGGTCCAGGCGAAGGTCTCGCAACTGGCCACCACGCTGCCGGCCGGAACAACCTTCGAGCGCGTGGACCGCTTGACCTTCGCCGTCTTTCCCGTCCTCGGATACAGCATCACCTCCCCGAAACGCGATCCCGGTACGCTGCGCAATCTGGCCGATGTGACTCTGCGTCCGAGCCTGGCGCGGCTGCCCGGCGTGGCCAGCGTCTCGGTCGCCGGCGGGCAGCGGCGCGAGTACCACATCCTGGTGCAGCGCTCCCGTCTGGAGTCGCGGGGCCTGTCGCTCCAGCAGGTGGCCGCGGCGGTGAAGGAATCGAACGTGATCGACTCGCCGGGGCTGATCGCGGAGAACCACCAGCTGGAGCTCGCGCTGGTCACCGGTCAGGCCACCTCGCCGGACGACATCGGGAACATCATCGTGGCCACGGTCAACAGCGTTCCCATCCGGGTGAGCGATGTAGCCACCGTCGTTCCAGGACTGGAGCCGAAGTTCACCATCGTCACCGCAGACGGCCATCCCGCCGTGCTGATGAACGTGCTGCGGCAGCCGGCCGCGAACATCATCGCCGTGGCCGACAGCATCAAGGCGGAGATCGTCCGGCTGCAGAAGTTGATGCCGAAGGACGTGCTGGTCAAACCCTTCTACGATCAGTCGGTCCTGGTGCGCAGCTCGGTGTCGTCGGTCCGCGATGCCATCCTCATCGGGCTGGTGCTGTCGGTGCTGATCCTCTACGGATTTCTGCGTAACTGGGGAACCACGCTGGTGGCCACGCTGGTCATCCCGGTGACCGTGCTGGTGACGTTCCTGGCCATGTGGATGGTGGGACTGAGCTTCGATCTCATGACCCTGGGCGGGGTGGCCGCGGCCATCGGTCTGGTCATCGACGATGCCATCGTGGTGGTGGAGAACATCTACTCCCACCTGGTGCGCGGCGCGTCGCGACGAGCCGCGGTTCACGATGCCATCGGAGAGATCGCCGGTCCCATCGTCTTCTCCACGATCACTCCGGTGGTGGTGTTTCTTCCGCTGGCGCTGCTGACCGGTGTGACCGGCGTCTTCTTCCGCTCGCTGGCGCTGACGATGAGCGTCGCACTGCTCACCTCCCTGGTGCTGGCGCTCACGTTCACTCCGGTTCTCGCGGAGCGCTTCATCCGGATTCGCAGGAAGGACAAGGCGCTGGCCGCGGGCGATTCTTCGGGACGGTCAGGGCCGGGCAATTCCACCGTCGCTGAAGTCGAGCGGACGGAACTTCGGGAAGAAGAGGAAACGCAGGGTCCTCTGCTTTCGCGACTGCTGCGAGGATATGAATGGTTGCTGCAGCTGGCCTTGGGAAACCGTGCCGGAGTGCTGCTTGCCATCGGCGTACTGGCGCTGGCGACCTTCGTGGTCTACCGCTCGCTCGGCTCCGAGTTCCTGCCGGGCTTCGACGAGCACGCCTTCGTCCTCGATTACACCGCACCGCCCGGCGCCTCGCTGGAGGAGACCGATCGCATGCTGCGGCACGTGGAGCGGCTGCTGCGGGAGACGCCGGAAGTGGAGAGCGAGTCGCGGCGCACCGGACTGCAACTCGGCCTGGCCATCACCGAGCCGAACACCGGCGACTTTCTGGTCAAGCTCCACGATCGTGGTGGACGGAAGACGGAGGAAGTGATCGATGATCTGCGCCACAAAATCGAGAGCTCCGAGCCAGCCCTGCGTGTGGAGTTTGCCGGGATTCTCACCGATCTGATCGGCGATCTGACCAGCGCGCCGGCTCCGATCGAGATCCGCATTTTCGGCGAGGAGACCGCCGCCCTCCAGCGCACGGCGAAACAGATCGCGGCATCGGTGGCAAAGGTCCAAGGGGCCGTCGATGTCTTCAACGGAATCATCATCAGCGGCCCGGGTGTGACGTTCTCGATCGATCCGCAGCGGGCTGCTATCTACGGAGTGACGGCGGCACAGGTGACCGAGACCATCGCCACGGCGCTGGGGGGCGATGTGGCCTCCACTCTTCTGGAGCGGGGACGACCGGTGGGGGTGCGGGTCATGCTGGCAGGGCCGCGGCCGGTGCTGGACGATCTGCGCGCGCTCCCGCTCCGCTCGCCGGTGACCAGCGCGTTCGTACGCGTCGACCAGATCGCCTCGGTCTCCTACGATGCCGGTCAGGCGGAGATCGAGCGCGACGGACTGCGGCAGTCGGTGGCCGTGACCGCGCGACTGGAGAATCGCGATCTGGGATCGGTGATGCGGGACATCCAGGCGCGGCTGGGGCGGGAGGTCAAGCCGCCGGCCGGCGTGAGCATCGAGTACGGCGGGCTGTACCAGGAACAGCAGTCCTCCTTCCGCGAACTGCTCGCCGCGCTGGCGCTGGCGGTGGCCCTGATCTTCGTCGTGCTGGTGGTGGAGTTCCGCTCGTTCGCGCACCCCATCGCCATCGTGTGCGGCGCCGTGCTGGCGCTGTCCGGCAGCCTGTTCGCTCTCCTGGTGACCCGGACCACGCTCAACGTCGTGTCGATGATGGGCCTGATCATGATCGTGGGCATCGTTTCCAAGAACGGCATCCTCATGCTGGACACCGTGGAGGACCATCTCCATCGCGGAGAAGATCTGGTGACCGCGTTGCTCCGATCGGGTCGCCGCCGCTTCCGTCCGGTCCTGATGACCTCTCTGGCCGCGATGCTGGGGATGCTGCCGCTGGCGCTGGCCCTGGGATCCGGTTCGGAGTTGCTCCAGCCGCTGGCCATCTGCGTCATCGGCGGGCTGGCCTCCGCGCTGCTGTTGTCTCTCGTTGTGACCCCGGCCATTTACGCCATGATCCGCGGAGGATTTTCCTCTGCGACCGAGAAGGAGAGTCCCCATGCGATTTAGCCTGTTGCCGCTGTCTCTGAGTCTTGTTCTGGCCGGCGGATGCGCCGCGCCGACCGCCCTCACCCGCGCCCTCCGATGATCCCGGGAACGTTCGAGGTGATCGAAGTGGCAACGCGATGATTCGCGTCATCCTGGGCAATGGACAGCGCGCACGCTGCGCCTAAGAGAAAGAAACGGGCGCGGAGGCAAAGCGCCGGAGGCGCGATTGACCTTAGCCCAGGACTTCAGTCCTGGGACTTGAGGGGCTCCCCCATACGAGTCCCGGAGGGACGATTGACGATGCTTCGTTGCGACATTTTCAATCGTCCCTACGGGACTCACTTTTCAGAGGCATCAAACCCAGGACTGAAGTCCTGGGCTAAGTTCAATCGTCCCTACGGGACTCGCAAATCCGCATAAAACCTGGGAGTTTCTGGGAAGCTGGGGAACGGCGCGATGCGCCAATGATGGCGTGACGGCCCGCGGCACCGTTCTGCATCTGCGCTGATGATCCGCTCAGCGCCGCACTTTCTTCATGCCGGTCCGCGCGCGGACCACCAGGTGAATGGGTGAGCCGGTGAGCGTCAGGGCCTCGCGGAACTGATTCTCGAGGTAGCGCCGGTAGGAGAAGTGGATGGGATCGTCCATGTTGGAGAAGAGGGCGAAGGTCGGCGGCTGCGTCTTCAACTGCGTCACGTAGTAGAAGCGCCGCTGCTTCCCGCGCACTGCGGGCGGATGGTGCGCCGACACAGCGCGTTCGAGGATCTGATTCAGCACCGAGGTCTGGTAGCGGCGGCGGTATCCCGCCACGATCTCGTCGATGCTCTGGAAGATTTTCTCCACGCGCCTGCCCGTCTTCGCCGAAATGAACTCCACCGGCGCGTACGGCAGGAACTTGAGCTTGAAGCGGATCTCTTCTTCCACTTTTTTAGAGTCTTCCTGGGTGTGCTGGCCGATGTCCCACTTGTTGATGAGAAGCATGGCCGCCTTGCCTGCGTCCTCCGCATAGCCGGCCACCGTGGCGTCCTGTCCGGTCACCCCGTCGGTGGCATCGATCATCACCAGAGCGATCTCGCAGCGCTCGATGGCTTTTCGGGCCGAGATGACCGCGAGCTTTTCTGCCTCTTCCGTCGTCTTTCCCCGTCTGCGGATGCCGGCCGTATCGATGAGCAGATAGCGCCGCCCTCCCCGCTCGATCTCCGAGTCGATGGCGTCGCGGGTGGTGCCGGAGATCGGCGACACCACCGCTCGTTCTTCGTTGGTCAGGCGGTTCAAGAGCGACGACTTTCCGACATTCGGACGCCCGATGATGGCCACCCGGATCGGCGCGTCCTCTTCCTCATCGGAGTCTTCCGCGGAATCGGCTGGAACGATCGCCTCGATGGCGTCGATCACGTCGTCGGTCCCGGCGCCATGCTCCGCGGAGATCCCCATCACGTTCTCAAAGCCGAGCTCGTAAAACTCCGAGACATTGGCTTCCGCATCCTTGCGATCGACCTTGTTCACCAGCAGCAGCGTCCTTCCGGCCGCCGATCGCAGGTCGCTGGCGATCTCCCGATCCTCCGGGAGAATTCCGGCGGCGCCGTCGACCACGAAGAGCACGAAGTCGGCGGACTCCAGAGCGCGCCTGGCCTGCTCTCGGATTTCCCCGGCATAAGCAGACATCGGGCTGTCGCCGTACTCAAGCCCTCCAGTGTCGGTGAGCTCGTAACGCCGGCCGTCATCGAGTTCCACGATGTCCGAGAGCCGGTCGCGGGTCATCCCCGGAAGGTCATGCGTCAGCGCTCGCCGTTGGCCGGCCAGGCGGTTGAAGAGGGTCGACTTCCCGACATTGGGGCGGCCGATGATGACGACCTTCTTCCAGATTCGAGGGGGCATAGGGGGCGAATGCTACAATGAAGGGCCATGCCGGCAAGCCCTGAATCGGAGAACTGCCGCCTCTGCGGAGCTGCCGTTCCCTCTCACGAACTGCACCGAAGATTGTGCAGTGTCTGCGATGAGTACGCCCAGCACGTCGCCCTGCAGAGTGACAAGGCGCTGGAGCATGTCGTCGGCGAGCTGCAGAACGGCCCGATGTTCCTCGCGGCCTCGAAGAACCGGCACTAGGCCGGCACGGCCGGCTGCGCTGGTTGCCCAAGGCTCCGCCAAGATCACGCTCCAAGACGTTCCGCCGCGTAGGCTCCCAGCCGCGCCGACGCAGGCATAGCGGGTCCTATGCTGAGGAGGCGCAACAACGCTCATGGCGTCGAGACCAAGTCAGGTGGTACCAATTCATCCAATACGCTCCACTGGCCCTCACCGGTGTGCGGTCGAAGTCGAGTCCGCCGCTCCCGTGAGAGAAGGCCTGCGTCAAAATCTTTGTCAGTCGCTGGGTGCGGTTGGCGTCCGCTTGACGCATGGCAGTGGTAACGGTAGCTCTCAATCGACTCCATTCGCAGGAGTTACGTCGCCATGGCCATGGGGAACGCGCATTGATCTGCAGCTCACCCATGGACTATGAATTCATCATCGATTCCGCAGACGCAGAGCGCCCGGCCGTGGCCCCGGCAACGACCGGCTGGGAAACCGTGGTGTTCGAGCTGGAAGATGAAGCGGGGCCGGCGGACGCCGGCCCCTGAAGGCTACGGTTTCTCGGTCGTCTCGACGGCGGCCATGGCGGCCTGGAAGCCGATCTTCGAGTGCGTCCCGTCGCAGAAGGGCTTGGTCATCGAGGCGCCGCACCGGCAGAGCGCGGCTTTTTTGACGGGAACGTCATTTCCGTTGGCGTCTGTGAGGGTGAATTCCCCTTCAACGATTAAGGGGCCGTTGTCGCGAATCTTGATCGATACGGTCATCAGGTGGGTTCCTAAAGGCGGGTTCCTAGAAAATGGGATTCTGTGCGCGATGGTTGAGGTGCCACTGGTAGGTGTAACCGGGGAACTCGATGGGGATCACGTAGTTGACTTCGACGGTGATCTCGCTGCCGGCGCGGGAGATCTTGATGTCGTCTTCGGTCACGGGCAGTTCCACTTCCCGGGCCTTGGCCAGGATTCCTGCACGAATGCGCTCGTCGGGATGAGTGCCGGCGGATTTTGCCTCGTCAACTACGGTCTGCCGGAGATCGGCGGCTCGGACCTTCACCGGAATCATCTTCCAAGCCACGAAAATAGCCACTCCCATGAGGATGAGGCCGAAAATGCATCCTAAGTTCCCTTCGCCGCGCTCATGACGCCTGGTCCGCATACGCCCCTCCATGTGAGGTGAGTATAGCGAAATGCTGACGTCGGGCCGGGCGCGGTCAGGCATTCCAGGGGAATCATGGCGTGGCAGACCGGGCGATCGCCGCGCAGCCGGCGCCTCAGCGGATGGGCTGGAAGAAGCGGTTTCCCGAGCCGGCGCGCGCTGCGTGGATGAAACGGGTGGCGGCTTTGGCGCGCGCCCCGGCGGTGTCGTTCGCCGACGACCAGAGAATCAATCGGGCGTGGCCGACCAGGAATCGGGCGGGAAGCACGCCCCAACTCCGGCTGTCGAACGAATTCTGCCGGTTGTCCCCCAGGACGAAATAGGAATCGGCCGGAATGATCTGCGGAACGATCGTGCCGCTGGTGAATCGCAAGCCGATGTAGGGCTCCGGGAGTGGGTGACCGCTGATGACGAGATGGCCTTCGCGCAGCTCGACCAGATCGCCCGGCAGGGCAACCACGCGCTTGACCAGCAGCTCTTCCGGTCCGGGAGAGGGCGAGCGGAACACCACCACATCGCCGCGTTCGGCCCGCGGAAGACTCCCGAGACCGTGGTAGAGCGTCGCCAGAATGCGATCGCCGTTTTGGAGCGTCGGCGACATCGACGAGGAAGGGATGGCGTAGATGCGGAAGAGCGAGGCCCGCACCAGCACAGCGAGCAGCAAGGCCACGCCGATGGGCTGGAGGATGGTGCGGAGTATGGAGGGCGTGCTCACTGCGACCTTCCAACCGCGACCGGCCGAACAGCATTTCGAAAACGGTCCGCGAGGCGCGCCGCTCAGCGCGTGATGGTGGCTTGCAGCGTTCGGGCGCCCGGCACCGATTTGGAGGAGGCGCTCCCGAGCACGTTGTAGACCGGGAGTTTCTGCTGCAGACCCTTCAGAGCAAATTCGCCCAGCGACTCGGTCTCGAAGCTGCCCATGACCCGCTCGAGGGTGTGCGAGGAGATGACCACCTGACCCGGCTTTGCCACGCCGCTCTCCAGACGCGAGGCGATGTTGACGGACGCGCCGAGCACGGTGTAGTCGACGCGCTTCTCGGTGCCCACGTTGCCCACCACGGCCGGTCCACTGTTGATGCCCACGCGCACTTTGACCACTTCCAATCCGGTCTTGGCGCGCTCGTCGTTCCAGTCGCCCACCAGCCGCTGCAGCATGAGGCCGGCCAGGACGGCCCGATCGGCATGATCGTCCTGCGCCATCGGTGCGCCGAAGAACGCCATCACCGCGTCGCCGATGAATTTGTCGAGCGTTCCGCCGTAGGCGAAGATCGCTTCCACCGCGCAGGAGAAGAAGTGCGAGAGAAACTCCGCCACTTCTTCCGGTGCCTTGGTCTCGGAGACGGTGGTGAATCCGGAGATGTCGGCGAACAGGATGGTGACTTCCATCGCCCGGATCTCGTTCTCATCCGCCGAGACTGAGCCGCGCACGATCTCGTCCACCACGGCGGGAGAGTGATAGCGCTCCATGCGCGCCCGGATCTTCCGCTCCTCTTCGATCTTCTCGGCCATCTGCGCCCGCTCGATGGCCACCGCGGCGAAGTTTGCCAGAGCGGTCAGCAGATCGAGATCTTCCTCGGTGAAGCGGCCGATGTGGATCGGCGAGTCGACCTGCACCGCTCCGATCACGCGCTGCCGGTTCCAGAGCGGGACGCACATCGCCGAGCGGATGCCGTGGATGGCGATGGACTTGCCTCCCAGAAGCCGGGCGTCTTCGAGCGCATTCGACGTCATCAGCGAGACCTGCTGCTCCGAGACCATTTTCAGGATGGTCCGGGAGATCGGAATGTCCTGGGCGTCCGCGCCGTCGATGAACTTCGTCAGCTTGGGCACCGGGTTGCCCTCGGCGTCGAAAAGAATGATCAGGCCGCGCTCCACCGGCAGGTAGCGGAAGATGATGTCCATCACCGTGTTCAGGACGTCGTTCAACTCCTCCGACTGGAGCAGGATCTTGGCAACCTGAACGAGAACCTGAAAGATTTTCTCGCGAGAGACCCCCGGCGCCGGAGTCAGTCCGGGCTCGGAGGGAGGTCGCGCGGTGGCCGATTTCGCCGCCTCCGCAACGTCCAGTCCAAACTCGGAGTTGAAGTCGGAGATGCGCCGGATGACCGTCCCGGAAGGGTTGTCGAAGATCGACTCGCCGGTGAAGTTCACCGACGGAAGTGACTTCAACTCGATCTGTACCGATCCGATCAAAAGCTTGTCCCCGGTGGTGATCTGCGCTTCGGTGACCAGAGTTCCGTTGACCTTGACCCCGTTGGTCGACTTGAGGTCGACCAGCCACCAATGCTCGTCTCTCGATTCCAGCTTGGCGTGCTTTCGCGAAACGGACGGATGGTTGAGGATCAGGTCGTTGCCCTCGGTCCTCCCGATGCTCATGTCGGCCCGCACGTCGACCACTTTGGCCACACCGAGATCGACGTAATGGATCTGCATCTGCTCCATGGAAGCGCCGATTATAGCGGCTTGAGCCGCCCTCGTTTGCGGGTCGTGGAAAGGGATCGCCTCGGGCCCGGGCCCCAGGCTCCCCGACCCGCAGGAAATCGCAGGATGCGTTCGAACAGCGAGCGACTTGAGGCGGACCAATTCTTGACCCCCCTTCAGTCGCGGGTTCGAGAACCCTGTATAATTCGCGCCGTCCACCTCCATGAACGAACAAGCTGCGGCTGAACAAACCGCTACCTCCAATCCACCCCTCGCGGTGCAGGCGGTCCTGCGCACGGATGTCGGCCTGGTCCGCACCGAGAATCAGGATTTCGGCGCATTCACCTCTCCGCAGGAAGAGCGCGCGAGCCATCCAGGCGGCCGCCTGCTGATCGTTGCGGACGGAATGGGAGGACACCGGGGCGGCGCCACTGCGTCCCGGCTGGCCACCGAGACGGTCAAGGCGCAGTACCTGGACAGCGAAACGGTCGATGTAGGCGAAGCGCTCCGCGCCGCATTGACGCGAGCGAACGCCAGGATCTTTTCCGAGGCGCAGGGGAACCCCGATCTTCGCGGCATGG
The DNA here is from genome assembly GCA_046594105.1 of Thermoanaerobaculia bacterium. Taxonomy (GTDB): domain Bacteria; phylum Acidobacteriota; class Thermoanaerobaculia; order Gp7-AA8; family Gp7-AA8; genus JBDSGC01. The sequence continues at coordinate 8,323 of JBKJQB010000016.1, read as the reverse complement.
GAACCACCGCCTCGGCTCTGGTGCTGAAGAACAGCCAGGCCTGGTTCGCACACATTGGAGACTCGCGGATCTACCGCGTTCGGGGCGGGGTCATCGAGCAACTGACCGAGGATCACTCTCTGGTGGCCTCCATGGTTCGCGAGGGGCTGCTCACTCCGAAGGAAGCGGAGACCCATCCGCGACGGAACGTCCTGCAGCGATCGATGGGTGTCGGCGAAGAGGTGGAGATCGATGTCCGCGGTCCCTTCGATGTGCTGGAGGGAGATCTGTTCATCCTCTGCAGTGATGGTCTGCATGGGCTGGTCAAACTGGAGGAGTTGGGAGAGATCGCCGCGCTTCCCATCCAGAAGGCTGCTGACGAATACGTGCGCCGGACCCTGGAGCGGGGGGCACCCGACAACGTGACGGTGATCGTGGCCAAGGTGATCCGTGCAGACGAGATGGGCGATGAGACCTTGACGGATTCCGGCAGGGAAACGCTCAGCGAGGTTGGCAGGCTCGAGGAGACCCATCCAGATACCGCTCCCATCACTCCGCTCTCCAGCAGCCCGGCCGTTGCCGTGAAACCGCCGCTACCTCCTCCGGAAGCGCCAGTGGCCATGAATCCTCCGGTCGCGGTCGAGACCCCCTCTTCCGGGGCACCCTCTCCCGGGGCACCTTCTCCCATCGATCAAAAAGCTTCCGCTCCGGCAGGGGACAGCCGCGCGGTTTCTCCGGCTCTCCCCGAAACTGCGGCGGCTCGATCGAACGAAGCGCGGAAACCCTCCAGGCCTGCTCCGGCACATGAGAAGCGGTCGGCGATGTCGATCAAACCGCAGGAGTCCACTGGCGCTGGCTGGAAGTGGATTCTCATCGCGCTGGTCATGGCCGCAGGTGCGGCGGGCGCATGGATGTTCTGGAGTCAGCAGCAGGCCGCTGGGCCGAGGCCATCCTCCGCACCTCGCTCGCGTTAGTCCATGGCCGCGAGTCGCCGATGGATCCTTCTTCTGATTCTTCTGGCGGCCTCGGCATGCAGGCGTGATCCCTCTCATCTCGACGACGTGCAGAAGATGGCCTACATCGCCAAACCGGCGGTGGCTCGGGTCAACGCCTATGCCACCGCCCGGTTTGTCTGTTCCGGCGATGTGGTGGCCGGAGTCGGCGATGAACTTCGACGCAACGGGATGGGCATCCCGTCGCTGGCGCGCGGAGGAACGTTCACGTTCGACACCGGCGCGGGAGGCTCCGGCAGCGGATTCGTCGTTCATCCCGACGGAATCATCCTGACCAGCGGTCACGTGGTGGCCAGAACGCGCGATGGCCAGGCATTGCGCCGTGACCTGTTGCGCAACGGTGCGATTGCCGCGCTGGTGAGCAACATCCCGGTCGATCGCCTGCGAAGCCTCTATCACAGTGAGGTTCTGGAACGGTACATCGAGCGAGTGGTCGCTGCCGGCGACCTGCAGGACATCCACATCGTCAATGAAGTGGAGCTGTCCAACGGCGACAAGCTGCCGTTCCGGATCGAACGATTTTCGCCCGACCTCGCATCGGGCGGAAGCGATCTGGCCATCCTTCGTGTACCGCGGAAGAATCTGCCCTCCCTGACGCTGGGCGACTCTGACGCAGTGCGGGTTGGCGAGTCCATCTGGGCGGTTGGCTATCCGGCCGTGGCCAGCAGCACCGACGAAGTCATCGGAGGCTGGTTGTCGCGCGACAGCGACCTCGAGGCCACGGTGAATCCGGGAACGATCACGGCCATCAAGCGGAATGCCGCGAATACGCCGGTCTTCCAATCGAACGTGGCCATCTACCGGGGAAACTCGGGCGGTCCGGCCGTGAATCGGGAGGGAGAGGTCATCGCCATCTCCACCTGGGGCCGGGCCGATGCGGAACAGATCAAGTTTCTCGTACCCATCAACGTGGCGCGCGCGTTTCTGTCCGCAGCGAGGATCGAACTGAATGGGCAGGGAGAGTTCGACCGGTTGTATCGCACCGCGCTCGATGCGGCGTCGGAAGGCAACTGGACGCTGGCGTCGGCCCAGCTCGAGCGCGCCAGCGCGCTTTTTCCGCATTCTCCTGACGTCATCCGTTTCGAACATGACGCCGAGCGCGTCGCTCGGGCCATGCCCTTCTGGCGCAAGCATCCCGTGGCACTCTCGGCGATCGGAATCGCTGCCATCGCCGTCCTGCTTTTGATCGTGGTGCCGGCGATCCGCCGGCCGCGGCTTCCTTCCGACCTCATGCGGGCCACCACAGAAACGGTGGTTTCCCCATCGAGTCTCCCGCCCGGCCAGAGCCGGCTGCTGGGACGCTTCACCATCCTCAACGGGACGCGGGCTGGTGAAAAGCTGGGCCTCGGTGGATCGGGCATCCGTATCGGGCGCGAATCAGGGATTTGTGAGATCGTATTGGAGAATCCAAAGGTCTCCCGGCTGCATGCAGAAGTGGTCTCGATCGACGGCAAAGTGCTGTTGATCGATCGGAACTCATCGAATGGCACCTTCGTCAACGATCAGAAAATCGACAAACGCTTTCTGAGCGACGGGGACATCATTTATTTCGGCGGCCGCAATGCGGTGGCGGTCGCCTTCCATGCGTGAGGACCCTCGTGGCCGACAAGCGGTGTGAGAACGGGCACTTCATCGACGAATCGTGGGATCTCTGTCCCTACTGTCCGCCCGTATCCTCCGATGCGGAGATTCCCGTGATTCGCCCGGCGCGATTTACCAATTCCGACAACCGCTCGGACGCCCGGCCGGAACGTCCCGAGCCGAGAGTTGAAAAGCGTCCGGAACCTCGAGTGGAACCTCGGCCGGTGGCGCAGCCGGAGCCGCGACGGCCGACCGCGGTCCCTCCACCATTGGAGGCGCCGCGGCGGGAACCGCCGTCCACGCCGCTCTCGCAGCCGCCTCTCATGGAGCGCACCGTGGCGGTGCAGAAGATCGACTTGAACGCCCCGGCCAAGCGGTACGTGGTGGGCTGGCTGGTCGCGCTGAGCGGGCCTGCCCGCGGCGAGTCCTACGGCATCCGCATCGGCCGCAACATTCTCGGTCGCGACAAGCGCTCGGACATCTCCATCAATGACGATCAGGCCTCATCCCATCACGCCGATCTGGTCTTCCGGCCCGAAGAGCGGCGGTTCATCCTCATGGACCACAACTCCACCAATGGGACCTATGTGAACGAGATGGAGATCGAGCCGCGCCGCGATCTGATCGCCCGCGACGTCGTTCGTGTAGGCGGGCACCAGTTTCTGTTCATCCCCCTCTGCGATGAGGGATTTTTCTGGGATGACGAGGGTGCTCTGAAATGATCGGAAACGTTGTCGGCAACTACAAGATCGAGCGGGAGATCGGCGAAGGCGGGATGAGCAAGGTCTTCGTCGGAAAGACTCTGGCCCGGACCGAGACGCTGCCGGAGGGATACCCGATCGTTCTGAAGGTGATGACCGAGGAACTGGCGGGAGAGGTGACGGCGCGGAAGCGGTTCGTGAAGGAAGCGCAGATTCTGTCGAAGCTGCGCCACCGCTACATCACCCGGTTCTACGAATTCATCAACGACCCGCAGAGTGCGGTCCTGATCATGGAGTATGTGGAGGGCACGCCGGTGGACGTTCTGCTGGCGGAGCAGGGAGCCCTTCCCCTTGCCGACGCCATCGGAGTGGCGCAGTGCATGCTGGAAGCTCTGGTCTATGCGCACGGCAAAGGCATCGTGCATCGCGATATCAAGCCGGCCAATCTGATCCGGGAAAAGGGCGGGAGCGTCAAGGTCACCGACTTCGGGATCGCCAAGATCAAGGAGGGAGGGGCGGGCACCGGCCAGACCATCCTGACCAAATCGGGATTCCTCCTGGGCACTCCGCATTACATGTCCCCCGAGCAGATCCGCGAGCCGAAGGATGCCGGGGCGAAGAGCGATGTCTATTCCGCGGGAGTGGTCCTGTACGAAATGCTCACCGGGGCACTGCCCTTCAACAGCCGCTCGCTGCCGAAGCTGATCGACGCCATCTATCGCGGCGAGAAACAGGCACCGAGGGTGGTACGTCCGGAGATCGATGCAGAGCTCGAGGCCATCGTGCTCAAAGCGATGCATCCGCGCATGGATCAGCGTTATGAGAGCGCCCGGGAGTTCTTCGAAGCCCTCGAGGAGTACAACTCGCGACCGGGCGCACGAACCATGGGATCACCGGCGGTCGCTGCGGCAGCTGCCGCTCCCGTTGCCACAGCGGTGCCGGCCAACTGGGCGCTGGTGAACGTCAAGGCGGAGACCAACGAAAAGCATTCGCTGGAAGGCGAGAACATCATGGTCGGGCGGGATCGGACCTGCTCCGTCGTTCTTTCCCACCCTGCCGTCTCCCGTCGTCACGCCAAGATCACTCTGAGCGGAGCAACCTGCCTGGTGGAGGACCTGAAGTCGGCCAACGGAACGTACGTCAATAACACGCGGGTAGAACGAGCAACGATCAAGCCGGGAGATGTCGTTCGCTTTGGAGCCGACCCGGCATGCACCTATGTGTTGCGGGACCACTGATGCGGGCGGCCAGGATGCAATGGACTCCCTCCCCTTCTCTGATGTCTCGATTTGAGAGGAACCGATGACCCAGATCAACTGCATGAAGTGCAAGGCGCCGATCGAATCCGAGCTCGATCAGTGCCCCCACTGCAGCGAGAAAATCACGCTGTTCCAGCGCACCTACGCCGCGCGCCTGATCGATGGCAAGTACCAGATCCTCGATCGCCTGGGCATCGGCGGCATGGGAGAAATCTTCAAGGTCCGGCACATCCATCTGAACGAGTTGCGCGTGATCAAGATCATGCGCCCCAACGTGGCAGCCGACGATCAGGGGATGCAGCGCTTCCTCCAGGAAGCCCGCACCTCCACCATGATCAAGCAGAAGAACCTGGCGATGCTCTATGACTTCGCCCAGCTCGACGACGGTTCCTACTACATGGTCTGGGAGTTCATCGACGGGACCAACATTCAGAAATGGATCGCCCAGACCGGTCCCATGCCCCCGCGACTGACCACGGAAATCGCCATCCAGGCGCTCACCGGCCTCGATCATCTTCACTCCATGGGGCTGATCCATCGCGATATCTCGCCCGAGAACATCATGCTGTCGCAGGACCATCACGGAAAGCTGCTGGTCAAGGTGATCGACTTCGGGATCGCCAAGTCGCTGAACGAGGGGGAGTCGGGACAGGGGCTGACCCAGACCGGCATGTTCCTGGGGAAACTCAAGTACGCCTCGCCGGAACAGGCCGGGTTCCTCAAGGACAACGAGCATCTCGATCCGCGCAGCGATCTCTACTCATTCGGAATCCTGATGTACGAGATGCTCGCCGGACGGGCCCCGTTTCAGGCCACCAATCCACACGGCTACATCCTCAAACACGTCACCGAGAAGCCGGCTGCCATTCACGATCTGAATCCGGAAGTACGAGTTCCGGCCCAGCTCGAAGCGATCATCATGAAATCGCTGGAGAAGAACCGCGATCATCGATTCGCGACGGCGGCGGACTTCGCTCAGGCGCTGGAGGCCATTCGCGTCACCATCCCGCCCGATCAGAAGTATGGTCTGGGCGAGCGCATGGTCACACTCTCCGGTGCGCAGACCCTCGCCGATCTTCCCAAATTCACCACCGGTCAGTCGCCCACCATGGGAGGCGCCGCGCCCACGCAGCAAACGCAGGTCGGGGGAACGATGCCCTCGCAGCGGGCCGGAGCCGGCAACGCCGCGAATGAAGCCACGGTGATGGAGCGTGGACTCACGCAGTCCACCGGAAGCAACGAGGCCACGGTGTTGGAACGGCTGGGGACGCAGTCGGCTCCGACCGTGTTGGAGTCCAAGGGCCAGTGGGCTCCGAGCGGCTCCGCCGCCGAGGCCACAGTGTTGGAGCGCCAGATGGCGCCGCCGGCGAAAAAAAGCAACGTCGGAATGATGGCGGCCATCGCCGCGACGGTGATCGTCCTTGCCGGTGGGGGTTGGTTCCTGCTGCACCAGAAGCAGTCTGTTACCGCGGTGCCAGCACCTGTCGCTTCTTCGACCGCCAGCGTCACCACGACTGCCGCACTGGGAATGGCTCCCATTCCTGCAGGCCAGGGCGCTCTGTTGTTGTCTGCGTCACCCTGGGGCGAGCTGGAGGGCATCGTCAATGAGAAGAACCAGAAATCAGTGGATCTGAGCGATGAGAAACGATCGACTCCGACGCGCGTCGATCTCGACCCAGGCACGTACAAGGTCACGCTGAAGGGGCCGGACGGTCCCAAGACCTTCGATGTCCAGATCAGTCAGGGAAAGCGGGAATCCCACCACGAAAACCTTGGCGGGGTGGACATCGGAGCGATCGAGAAGGAAATGTCGAACCAATGAAACGGACCCGAGACTTCTTCCTGATCCTGGTTGCCGTCGCCGTCAGTGCTGGTGTGGCCCAGGCGTCCTGGTACGACGATTACGATGCCGGTATCGTCGCGATCCGCAAAGGACAGTGGCAGGTCGCCGCGCAGAAGATGAGCGCTGCGATCAGTGGCAATGGGAAAGAGAACGACAGGACCAGAACCTACGGTGCCATCTTCATCAATTATCACCCGTACTACTACCGCGCGGTCGCGAATTTGAATCTGGGCAAGTACGAACAGGCAGTCAGCGATCTGGAAAAGGCCAGTGGTGCCGGCGAGGAAAACCTCGGCTCCGTCGAGACGCTGATGCAGCGGGCCAAATCGAAATTGGAATCCGCGTCGTCGCCCGAGCCCCAGCCGGCTCCGCCCATTCCGGCACCACAACCACGTCCGGCGCCGGTTCCGCTCCCGGCTCCGGTCCAACCAGCCGGTCCCTCTATCGATCCGGGCCTTCGGCAACAGGTTGCCAGCGCGATCACAGGAGCGAACTCCAGTCTGGCCAACGCCCGAAACCGCAGAGCCAACAGCTCGCCTCAATACCAGCAGGCCATGCAGGCTCTGGTCGAGGCCAACCAGCGATCGGGCAACGCGCGATCGAATGAGGACCTCAACGCCGCCCTCGCTTCGGCCCGGAACGCAGTGCTCCTCGCGGACTCGGCCACCGCACCCAACATGCCGGGGCCCTCGATCGCTCCCGTTCCGACTCGTCCAGCGGCGGCGGGCGCCGTGATTCTGGCCGATACCACCAAGCGTCTCCGGCCCGCACTCGAGAGTTACTTCCGAGGAGACTTCGACGAATCGGAGCGGGCGTTCAAGCGCCTCTCGGAAGACCTGCCACGGAATGGATGGGTCTACGCATTCCTCGGGGCGTCCCAGTACTCCCGATGGGCCTTTGAGGCGGATGAGAGCTACAAGACGGCGGCTATGGAGTCCTTCCGGAAGGCCCGGCAGTTCGGACGCTTCAAGGATGGCTTGCCGCAAAAGTACTTCTCACGCCGGATCCGTGCGGCGTTCCAGACTGCCGTGAAGTAGGGAAGTGAGAACTGCGGCGAGGAATCCGGGACGCGGAGCGTCGCCAGATCCCTCGCCTGCGGGATCACCAGAGCGTCAGAGGCTCGAAGGGTCGTCGTCGAAACGACCGCTTGGGTTGCTCTTCCATGACGGCTGAGACGACGACTGCGAGGAACTACTGCCGCTGTGGCTCGATCCGCCGGGCAGCACGTTCTGCACGGCATGACCGAAGTCGGTGGCCTTCTCCTTCACCTGCTCCACCACGCGGCTGATCACGCTTCCCGTGGGACGCGAAACAGGCTGGGGGCTCGGGGTCGAGCGCGCGGGGCTGGGACGCGATGGTGCGGTGCGCGACGGGGTGGGGCGAACCGCGGCGGTGCGTTTGGCCGTCGAGCGTTTCGGGGCGGACCGGCGCCGAGCGGTACGTTTCGCGGCGCGAGGCGCTGCTGCCTTTCGGGCAACGGGACGGCGCTTCGCGGTGCTGCGCGTCGCCTTGGCGCTCTTGCGGGCAGTCGATCGCTTCGCAGCAGCTCCACGCTTCGCTGTGGACTTGCGCGCGGTGCTGCGTTTTTTCGCCGCGGCCGGACGACGGGACGCCTTCCTGGAGGCCTTGCGGGCGGGAGCGCGCTTCGAGGATTTCTTCGCCGGCTTTCTGGCGGCGGAGGACTTCTTCGAGGACTTTTTCGCGGATTTCTTCGCGGATTTCTTCGCGGACTTTTTCGCGGGCCTGGACGACTTCGATGCTTTACGACCGGAGGATTTCTTCGAGGACTTCTTGGACGATTTCCTGGACGCTGCCATTCGGTTTCTCCTTTTCAAAACTTACAGGGGGAAGATCGAAATTTTCGCAAGAGAGCGGCGCAGCGTGGCAGCTGCGTTGCACAAACTTGAATGTAGACCAACATGTCTCGAATGTCACGTATAGGACGCC
>JBKJQB010000180.1:0-12604 GCA_046594105.1 Thermoanaerobaculia bacterium | reverse complement strand
CATCGAGCGTCCTTCTCCCCGCGCACGGGGAGAAGGGGCCGAAGGCAGATGAGGGGCGCTCACGCCACCAAACAGGACCCCTCATCCCCGCTTCGGGGACCTTCTCCCCGTGCGCGGGGAGAAGGACACTCGATCGGGAGGCTCCCGTTCTCACCATCAATCGCTGCGTTTCCCGCGCAGTGCCGTCGCTCGTCCCGCGCAGTGCCCTTGCTTATCCTGCGCTGTGCGCTCACTTCTCCTGCGCAGTGCCCTCGCTTCTAATCACGCGATCGAGTGAGCGCGGCCGAGACGAAATCGTGGCGGACGCGTTGCGCACCAACGCCGCCGGCCGTGCCGGCCGCCGTGCCGGCGGATTTTCGGCCACAATCACTCCATGCTCATCCCGCTCCTCCTCGCCGCCACCCTCTCCTCCAACCTGCGCGCCGTCGAGCGCGCCTACCAGAAGGACGACGCGAAAAGACTGGTCCCCCTCCTTGTCGAAGTCCTGCACTTTCCGACGGTCGCCGGCGATGACGACGCACGGCGAGAACAGGTCGCCTGGCTCAAGCGCACCAGCGAAACCCTCGGGCTCACCTTCCGCGACGCAGGCCCGGTCACCGAGATCGAGCTGACTGCGGCTGATCAAAACGCCCCCATCCTCGGGCTGGTCGTTCACGGCGACGTGCAGCCGGTCGATGCCGACGCCTGGTCCTTCCCGCCCTTCTCCGGCAAGGTCGAGGGCGGCTTCGTCTACGGCAGGGGAGCGGCCGACGACAAAGGTCCGCTGGTGCAGGCGCTGCTGGCCATGCACGCGCTGAAAGCGAGCGGCATCAAACGCACGCACACCGTGCGGCTGCTGGTCGGCAGCGACGAGGAGTCGGGCTCCACCGACATCGGCACGTATCTGAAAACGCATGCCGCCCCCGACTACTCACTCGTCCTCGACTCCAACTTCCCGGTGGTGGTGGGGGAGAAGGCCTGGAACTCCCTCACGGTCACCACGACGATGAACGATCGCATCCTTACCACGAAGAAGGACGCAAAGCCGTGGCTCGTCAGCACGCTCGACGCCGGCCTGGCCACGAGCATCGTTCCCGATCGCGCCGAGGCGAAGCTGCGATGGGCGGAAGGAACGGCGGCGTGGGAGACGCTGGAGAAAGCACTGCGCGCGATCAAGCTGCCGGAAGGAACAAGGCTGGTCACCAAAGCGGAGGCCGATGAGTTGCGCGTAGTGGCCTACGGACAATCAGCACACGCTGGCGTCAACCTGAGTGGCGGCCGCAACGCGCTGGTAGCGCTGGCCATCGTGATGGAAGGCCAACTCAACCCCGGCGGCGCCGCCGACCTCCTCGCCTTCGCCCGCCAGGCTGGTCGCGACCTCACCGGCACCGCCCTCGGCATCACCGATTACGACCCGCTCTGGGGCACGTACGCGGTGAACGTGGCCACCATCAAGCGAGATACGGACCACGCCGACCGCAGCACGTTAACAATCAATGTGAGACGCATCCCCCCAAGAACCGGCCCGCAACTGAAAGCGCTGCTGGAACGAAAGGTTGCCGAGTTCAACGAACAACTCGGCGCGATGCTGATCCCCGGTGGTTTCTACGCGGATGAACCCCTGGCCTTCGACCCCAAAGGCAAGCTGGTGAAACGCCTCCTCAAAGACTACGCAGCGGCCACCGGCGAAAAGAACCCGAAGCCCGCCATCTCCGGCGGCGGAACGTACGCGAAGCGACTCCCAAACTCCATCGCCTTCGGCATGTGGTTCCCCGACAAGCCCTACCCGGGCCACGACGTCAACGAAAGAGCCCCCATCGCCGACCTCGAACGCGGCGAACGCGTGTTGTTACGCGCGCTCGTGGATCTGGCGACGGGAAGGCGGGTGGTGGGGGCGTTCGGGAGGTGAGGGGACGGCATGTACATGATTCAGCGCCGAACCGGCGACAATCATGGGCCTCGCGAGGTTACGCTTCGGAACGTACTTAGCTAGATCCAGGATGGGACGGGCTGATCGGCGTCAGACCTTCGGTGTTCGCGCGGCGGCCGGGGGTCAATGATCGCTTCATCACAAAACGAAGGCCTTCCCCCCCTCGTCGACACGGAAGTTCCTATTCATACTCGGCGCCCGTGCGTACATGTTCACCAGCCGCAGAAGCTGATGATGTTCGCGGGCTTGGAGCTGCTATCTACGAGGGCTTGACCATGGCAATGCGCGCCTGAATCCGCCCACGCCCAAACGCATCGCCCACTTGACTCAGACGCCCAATGGGTGACCCTGGAAAACTTCTCTGGGAGTACGTTCGCTCGCCTGTGATGCGCGTGGCCTCCTATAATCTGCCATCTTCATGACCTTGAGTTCCGGTACCCGCCTGGGGCCTTACGAGATCCTCGCTCCCATCGGGGCGGGCGGGATGGGAGAGGTCTACAAGGCGCGCGACACGCGGCTTGATCGCAGCGTGGCCATCAAGATTCTTCCTCTTGAATTCGCGCAGAACGCGCAGTTCAAGGCCCGCTTTGAGCGCGAGGCAAGAACGATTTCGCAGCTCAACCACCCGCACATCTGCACGCTGTTCGATGTCGGGGACGGGTACCTGGTGATGGAGCTGCTCGAAGGGGAGTCGCTCGCCGATCGAGTGGGCCGCGGGCCGCTGCCGGTGAACGAGATTCTCAAGTACGGCGCGCAGATCGCCGAGGCGCTCGGGAAAGCGCATCGGGGAGGGGTGGTCCATCGCGATCTGAAGCCGGGCAACATCATGATCACCAAGGCTGGCGCGAAGCTGCTCGACTTCGGCCTGGCCAAAGGGATTGCGCCGCCCTCGCCGGGCGGTGAAGGCAGCCCCACACTCCACAAGCCTCTCACTCAGGAAGGGACCATCGTCGGCACGTTCCAGTACATGGCTCCCGAGCAGCTCGCCGGGGAGGAGCCGGACGCACGCACCGACATCTTCGCCTTCGGCTGCGTGCTGTATGAGATGGCCACGGGAAAGCGCGCCTTCGAGGGAAAGAACAAGACCAGTCTCATCGCCGCAATCGTGAGCGGGGAGCCGGCGCCGATGACGCAGATTCAGCCGCTCACTCCTCCCGCGCTCGAGCACGTGGTGAAGAAATGCCTGGCCAAAGATCCTGACGATCGCTGGCAGAGCGCCAGCGACATCGCCGAAGAACTGCGATGGATTGGCGAAGCGGGATCGCAGGCCGGTGTGGCCACCCCGCTCACGATGCGGCGAAGAGTGCGCGAGCGGATGGCGTGGGCGGCGGCCGCGGCCCTGGCCGTCGCTCTCGCTGTCGTCGCTCCGCTGTACTGGCGCGCGGCGTCGCGAAAGCCACCGTTGATGCGATTCCCGATCTCGCTTCCTCCAAACACCGACACCTTTCGTTTCGACAATGGCGGCCTGGCGGTCTCCCCGGACGGATCCCGAGTGGTCATGGCTCTGCGCACGGTGACGTCGGGCCGGCAACTCTGGCTTCGATCGTTCGACTCGATGGACGCAACGCCGTTGCCCGAGACGAACGGCGCGGCGTATCCATTCTGGTCTCCGGACGGGAAGTCCATCGGATTCTTTGCCGCGGGAAAACTGAAAAAGATCCCCGCTGACGGCGGTCCCGTTCAGGTGATCTGCGATGCCGCCAGCGGACGAGGCGGCACCTGGAATCGCGACGGCACGATCCTTCTGGCTCCCACTTTCTATTCGAGCATCGCGAAGGTCTCGTCGGCGGGCGGCACGCCGGTCGCGGTGACCTCCCTCGATGGAAGCCGCGCGCAGCGCTGGCCTTCCTTTCTGCCGGACGGCCGGCACTTCCTGTACGTCAGCCGGAACAAAGATCACTCGGCTGTCCTTGCCGCGTCGCTCGATTCGCCCACGCCGAAACTGATCGTCGAGGACGCTTCCAATGCGTCCTACGTTGCTCCCGGGTGGCTGGTTTTCAGTCGGGGTGAGTTGCTGATGGCGGTCCCTTTCGACGCGCAGAATCTCCGGATCACTGGCGAGGCGATCGGGTTGCCGATTGGGAAAGTCGGTTATTACCCCGACAGAAATATGGCGTACTACAGCACCTCGACGAATGGGATTCTGGTCTATCTCCCTCCGAATCGTCCGCTGGTGCAGATGCAATGGGTCGATCGCGGCGGCAAGATCATCGGATCCGAAGCGGAGCCCGGCTACTTCATTGCCGCAAGCATCTCGCCTGACGGAAAGCGCCTGGCCATCACCCAGGCCGAAGACGGCGACCCGCAGCATGCCGATATCTGGCTCCATGATATCGGCACGTCGGCAACCTCACGTTTCACCTTCGATGGGCACTATGGAGTGGTGCGATGGTCCTCCGATGGTAAGCGGCTCTTTTACGCGCATGCTGGATCGGGAGTCGCCGATTTGTACAGCCGCCCGGTCACAGGCAGCGCAAAGGCAGAGACGGTCTTCCTTTCGGACAACTTCAAGGAATCGTTTGATGTCTCGCCCGACAGCAGGTATGTCGTCACAGGCGAGCAATTTCCCCAGTCCGGTGTGGACCTGATGCTGATTTCCCTGGCCGACCACCGCGAGTCAGTATTTCTGCGGACTCCAACGAACGACTGGGAGCCTGCGTTCTCGCCCGACGGCCATTGGATCGCCTATTTGTCCGCCGGCCAAATCTACGTGCGCCGCTTCCCGGACAGTGGAGAGCAGTGGCAAATCTCGACGGCCGGCGGCGTTGACCCGAAGTGGGGCCGTGACGGCAACACGATTTTCTATGTTGCGCCCGATGGAATGTTCATGATGGCTCCCGTGCGCCTCGGCGAGTCGCTGACGTCGGATCCGCCTCAGGCACTCTTCCGATGCGACAGCTCGGCGATGCCGGAGGGAATCTCCTCACCCGTTGTGGCGGTCAGCCACGATGGCCAGCGGTTTCTCGTGGTGACCAAAGCGAATGCAAATCGCGAGACGCCGTTCCACGTGGTGATCAACTGGCCTCGCATGGTGCAGAGTCAATGATCCTGTGGGAGGTGCGTCCGAACGGGCACGCGCTTTTCAAGGGAGCAGGGCATGCATCTGATCATTCGCTGGCTCCTCAACACCCTGGCCCTCTTCATCGTGGTGAAACTGGTGCCAGGCTTCCACACCAACTCGCTGATCACGCTGGCCATCGCCGCGCTGGTTCTGGGGCTGCTCAACGCCATCGTGCGGCCCATTCTGTTCGTGTTGACGTTGCCGATCACCGTGGTCACCCTGGGACTGTTCCTGCTGATCCTGAACGCGATCATGATCGAGCTCACGGCCTGGCTGGTCCCCGGTTTCCGCATCGACTCGTTCGTGGCAGCGATCATCGGGGCCATCGTGCTGACCATCGTTTCGTGGGTCACCAGCAGGATCGGCGCCGCGCGGGAGCGATAACCTAGACGCCCCGCAGCGGTTTGCGTACACTACGGCCCGCAAGGAGCCTTCCGTTTGAACATCATCAAAAATCGAGTGAACGACGTCACCGTGCTGGACATCCAGGGCGTGATCAAGCTGGGCGAGAGCGCGCGTGAGTTTTCCAGCTACCTCGAGAAGGTCCTCAATGAAGAGACCGGCCCGGTGATGATCAACTTCGAAGCCATCAACTACATGGACTCCACCGGGCTCGGGGAGCTCATCGGCTACCTGCAGAAATTCGAAGACCGCCAGCGGAAGATGGCCCTGGTCAAACCCTCCCACCGGATCCTGGCCCTCCTGAAGATCACCAAGCTGGACACGGTCTTCAAGATCTTCGACTCGCGCGAGTCGGCCATGGGCTATCTGACCGATTCCGCGGCGTAAAAGCGCAATCCCACCTCAGCTGAGGAAAGCGCGACACATCCTCACGCGAGTTCCCTCTCCCCGGCACAGCGGGGAGAGGGTCCGCGAAGCGGGGGTGAGGGGTCTCTCCCGCATTAGTGTGCGACCCCTCATCCGGCCTTCGGCCACCTTCTCCCCGCTGCGGCGGAGAGAAGGGACTCGATCGTGCCTTGCTGCACACTTGGTTTGCGACTAGGATTGCCCGCCGCTGATGACCCACTCGTTTCTACCCATTCTGCTCATGTTGATCGCTGCCGCCGGCATGGGGGCGATCATGCTCAGCCTGAGCTGGTTTCTCGGCAAGCACCAGCGCAATCCGGCGAAGCTGGCGCCGTACGAGAGCGGTGTGCCGATGCTCGATGGCAACCGCAAGCGGGTCAACGTCCGCTTCTACCAGATTGCCATGCTGTTCATCCTCTTCGACATCGAAGCGGCGTTCCTCTATCCGTGGGCGGTGATCTACCGCTCGGCGGCCCGGGGGCCCTCCGGGATGTTTCTTTTCGGCGAGATGCTGGTGTTCATCGTGCTGCTGGCGGTGGGCTACGTCTACGTCTGGAAGAAGAAGACCTTCGACTGGTAACCACCGGACGTCCCCCGAGGCGTCACGGAATCTCAGGAATCGCAAACCAATGGCCGACCTGCACCCCGACAATCCGTACGCGCCTGATCGCTTTCCCGATCCGGCGAAACACCTCGAGTTCTCTCCCGAAGCGCGGAAGAAGTTCGATCACCTGCTGACCCGCTATCCGAACAAGGAGGCCACCCTGCTGCCGGTGCTGCACCTGGCGCAGGAAGAGTGGGGGTGGATCTCGCCGGAGGTGGTGTACTACGTTGGCGAGCTGCTCGATCTGTCGCCGGCCACGGTGTTCGGCGTGGTCTCCTTCTACAACATGTACAACCAGAAGCCGGTGGGCCGTTACCACCTGCAGGTCTGCACGAATCTGAGCTGCATGGTCAACAACGCGTATGACATCTACGAGCATCTCTGCGAGCGGCTGTCGGTCAACCCCGGCCAGACCACCAGGGACGGCCTCTACACGGTGGCCGAGGTGGAATGCCTCGGATCGTGCGGCACGGCGCCGGTGGTGCAGGTCAACAACGACTATCACGAGAACATGAACGTCCCGAAGATGGACGAGTTGCTGGGCAAGCTGCGCTAGGACGGACTGCGATCATGGATCCAATCAGAGTCCTTACCGCGAACATCGACAAGCCGAACTCCACAACCATCGGCGTTTACCAGCAATCCGGCGGCTACCAGGCGGCGGAGAAGGCGCTGAAGATGACCCCCGACGCCATCATCCAGCTGGTCAAGGACTCCGAGTTGCGCGGTCGCGGTGGCGCTGGTTTTCCCACAGGAACGAAGTGGAGCTTCGTGCCCAAGAACGCGCCGAAGCCGACCTGGCTGCTCTGCAACGCCGACGAGTCGGAGCCGGGAACTTTCAAGGACCGCGTGATCATGGAGAAGGATCCTCACCTGCTGATCGAGGGGATGATCATCTCCGCCTTCGCCATCGGCTCCAATCCGATGGGCTACATCTACATCCGAGGGGAGTTCTACTACGCGGCGACGGTGCTGGAGGCCGCGCTGGCGGAAGCGCGCGACAAGGGCTTCCTCGGCAAGAACATTCTCGGCAGCAGCTTTGACTTCGACATCACCGTGCATCGCGGCGCCGGGGCCTACATCTGCGGCGAAGAGACGGGACTGATCGAGTCGATCGAAGGGCATCGCGGCCAGCCGCGCGTGAAGCCGCCGTTCCCGGCGGTGGTCGGCGCGTTCGGTGGACCGACCGTGGTGCAGAACGTGGAGACGCTGGCCTGTGTGCCCTTCATCGTCGACAAAGGGGCGGAGTGGTTCAAGGGATTCGGAACGCCGAAGAACACCGGACCGAAGCTCTACTGCGTCTCCGGAAACGTGAAGAAGCCGGGCGTGTACGAGTTCCCCCTGGGCGTCAATCTCAAGGAACTGATCTACGAGCATTGCGGCGGCATCACCGGGGATCGCGCGCTGAAAGCGGTGATTCCGGGCGGTGCGTCGGCTCCGATGCTGCTGCCGGCCGAGATCGACCTGCCGCTAAACTTCGACGCCGTGGCGAAAGCGGGCTCCATGCTCGGTTCGGCCGGGATCATCGTGCTGGACGAGTCGGTCTGTATCGTCGACGCGGTGTGGCGCCTGTCGAAATTCTTCGCCCATGAATCGTGCGGGCAATGCACGCCCTGTCGCGAAGGAACGAACTGGCTGGAATCGATTCTGGATCGCATGGAGAGGGGAGAGGGGCGACCGCAGGATGCCGACCTGCTCCTGGACATGTCCGACAACATCGGTGGCAAGTCGCTCTGCGCCCTCGGTGACGCCGCCATCGGCCCGGTCATCTCCAGCGTGAGGAAGTTCCGCGACGAGTACCTCTACCACGTCGAGCACAAGAGCTGCCTGCCGGGCACGAAGCGCTACCGCCGGCTGGACATGCCGGTGAGCGCGCACTGACCGCGCGAACGGGGCGCCGGCGCTACGAAAATGCGGTCGATCACGGTCCGGCCATAAAATGCGCGCATGACTCGACGCGTCGCCTTTGCCCTCCTGCTCCTCGCCGCCCTCCCGCTCTTCGCTCAGAAAACGCAGAAGCCTCCGTTGCATGGCAGTCACTGGATGGCGGTGACCGGAAAGCCTCTGGCGGCCACGGCGGGGTCGATGATCTTTCAGCGCGGGGGCAATGCCGTCGACGCCGCGGCGGCCATGATTGCGGCCACCTGCACCATGTGGGACACGCTCTCCTGGGGCGGCGAGACACAAGCGCTGATCTACGATCCCACCACGAAGCGCGTCATCGGCATCAACGCCCTGGGCGTCGCACCGACCGGCGCCACTCCTGAGTTCTACCGCAGCAAGGGCATGCAGTATCCCCCCGAGTTCGGTCCGCTGGCCGCCGTCACCCCCGGCACTCCCGGCGGAATCATCACCATGGTCGCGGAGTACGGGAAGCTATCGCTGAAGGAAGTGCTCGCTCCGGCCATCGAGATGGCGGACGGCTACGCCATCGAAGCGGAGCTGACCAACACCATCGAGCGGCAGAAGAACTGGATCAAGAAGTGGCCGTACTCACGCGCGGTCTTTCTGACCCACGCTCAAGCTGGTAGCGGCACGGAGCCGGCGGGACCATCCTCCGCGAGCGGACCGACTCCGGCGCAGGATCAGGTGGCGCCGGAAGCACCGCGCGCCGCACGACGGGAAGCTCCGGAGCCTGGTGAAATCTTCCGCCAGAAGGATCTCGCCGCGACCCTGCGCAAGCTGGTCGATACCGAGCAGGAGGCGCTGAAGCAAGGGAAGTCGCGCAAGGAGGCGCTGTACGCCGCCTACGACCGTTTCTACAAAGGAGACATCGCACGGGAGATCGTGCGCGGTACGGTGGAGCAGGGTGGACTCTTCACCATGGAGGATCTGGCCAACTGGAAAGTGCGCATCGAAGAACCGGTGAAGACGAACTACAAAGGTGTGGACGTCTACAAACTCAGCGTCTGGACGCAGGGTCCGGCCATGCTGCAGTCGCTGAACATCCTGGAGAATTTCGATCTGCGCTCCATGGGCTACAACTCGCCGCGGTACATCAACACGGTGTACCAGGCCATGAGCCTCGCCTTCGCCGACCGCGACTTCTATTACGGCGACATCTACCTGCCGCCGGTGGAGCCGGTCAAGGAACTGCTGTCGAAGGATTACGCGAAGGATCGCGCGAAACTGATCAATCCGGAACGCAATGATCCGAACCAGCAGCCGGGAGACCCATTCGGTTTTGCCGGCAAAACGAATCCCTACCTCGATCTGCTCAAGCGTTACCGAGCCAGCGCCCACACTCCGCGCCCGGTGGCCGCCGCGTCGACCTCTTCATTGTGGACGACTGATCACTCGTTCTACGCCGGGACCACGGCGGTGGAGACTGCCGACGCGGAAGGGTGGGTGGTGTCGGTTACGCCGAGCGGTGGATGGGTGCCGGCGGTCATCGCCGGGCGCACCGGAGTCGGCCTGAGCCAGCGCATGCAGAGCTTCGTGCTCGATCCTGCGGAGGGGCCCTACAACGTGCTGGAGCCGGGGAAGCGTCCGCGGGTGACGCTGACGCCGACTCTGGCGCTGCGCGATGGAGCGCCCTACCTGGCGTTCTCGGTCCAGGGCGGCGACAGTCAGGATCAGAACCTGCTGCAGTTTTTCCTCAACGTCGTCGAGTTCGGGATGACCGTGCAGGAAGCGACCGAAGCGGCGAATTTCAACACCTTCCAGATGCGCAGTTCCTTCGGCGCGCACGACATCCAGCCGGGACGCATCCTGCTGAACAACGCCATGCCCCCCTGGACGCGCAGCGAGTTGCGGAAGATGGGCTACACCGCCGTCTTCGAAGATCGGACTTCGGGCCCCATCAACGCGATTTTTCTCGATCGCGCGCATGGATCGCTGTGGGGTGGATCGAGCAACCACGGCGAAGACTACGGAATCGGCTGGTGACATTTCGTAGACGTCGATCTGCGCCATCGATGATTGCCGCTATGATTTGAGCGAATTTCAACTCATGCGAAACAGGGGAGGATCGATGAATCGTGCCTTGCATCTACTCGCGGTGGCCACGGTCGTTTTCGGGGTGGCCTGTGCGGCCATGCAACAGCAGAAGTCGCAGATCCGCGCCGATCAGGGGCAGTTCAAGAACCTGAAGGTCCTCCCGAACAACATCTCTCACGACGAGCTGGTGGCCACGATGCGGGAGCATGCCCGCGCGCTGGGTACGAAGTGCGATCACTGCCATGCGGCCGCACCCGCCGTCGAGGGCGCCAAGGCCCAGCTCGATTTCGCATCCGACGCCAAACCGGAGAAGACCACGGCGCGGCTGATGATGCGGATGGTGGACTCCATCAACGGCCAATACGTGGGTAAGCTGGACAAGCCCGGCGACGCGGCGGATCGAGTGGCCTGCATCACCTGCCACCGTGGCCACCTCGAGCCGGAGGTGCCCGCGGTCGAGGAGAGCAAGCCGGTCGGTGTGCCGCCGCCCCCGCCGCCTTCTTCGCTCTAGGCCTGCGCGGCAGAACGTCTTGGAGCGTGATCCTGGCGGAGCCTTGGGCAACCAGCGCCGCCGGCCGTGCCGGCCTGGTGTGGCACACGGCAGGCGTACAATCGGCGCCCGATCATGGCCCGTCATGAAGATCGCGACGAAGTCGATCTCCTGAACCAGTACCTTCATGAGATCGCGCAGATCCCGCGGCTCACCCCGGAGCGCGAGCAGGAGCTCGGCCGCCGCGTCCAGGAGAACGATCGCAGCGCCATGGAGGAGTTGGTCAAGGGCAACCTTCGTTTCGTGGTCTCCTACGCCAAGAAGTACCGGAACAGCCATGTCCTTTTTCTCGATCTGATCAACGAGGGCAACATCGGGCTGATCCACGCGGCGAAGAAGTTCGATCCGGACAAGAACGTCAAGTTCATCACCTACGCCGTGTGGTGGATCCGCCAGTCGATCCTGCACGCGCTGTCCGAGCAGGGAGGGGCCTTTCGCCTGCCTCCGAAACGGGCCAACCTGATGTACCGGCTGGAGCGCGCCATCAGCGCGGCCATCACCGGAAGCAACCACATGCCCACCCCCGAGGAGCTGGCGGTGCTGCTGGGGGTGACGGTCAAGGAAGTGCAGACCTTGCTGCAGGCCAACAACGACAACTTCTCGCTGAATGCTGAGATCAACGACGAGTCCCACTCCGAACTGGCCGACGTCATCGAGCAGACCACCATCCCCTCGGTCGAGGTTGAGATGCAGGAAGCGTCGCGCCGGGAGGAGCTCCTGGCGCACATGTCGGAGCTCTCGCCAAAAGAGCGGCTGGTCCTCACGCTGCGCCACGGGGTTTCGGACAACGTGCCGCGGACCTTCGTCGAGCTTGGCCAGTTTTTCAATCGGGAGACGGAGGATGTCACTGCCATCGTCGATTCGGCCAAGCGCAAAGTCTGCGAAGAACTGGCACTGAGCGAGAGCGAGCTCGCACAGCTTCTGCTCTATACCAACCCGAATCCGCGAGGCTGGTGGCGGTTCTGGTACGAGCTGGGCGACCACCGCAACGGGATGACCCCTCAGATCGAGGGCGCGCGCATTCCTGTGCTGCAGGCGTTGCAGCGCCAGGGGGCGGTGCAGCAGAAGGTCGAATCGCTTCCGCTGGAAGAGCGGACCATGCTGCAACTCCGGTACGGCGTGCTCCAGGACGATGAGCTGACCCTTCGGGACATCGGGGAGATCCTCAATCTCTCCCGCGAGCGGGTCCGGCAGATCGAGTCGCGGGCGGAAGCGAAATGCAGGCGCAGCGTGCGGCGCCGTTGACCCCCGCGGCGCGCGCCACGGCGGTTTTTCGGTACGATAGGCGCCATGCCTGATCCCGCCAGCCTGCCCATGGGCCGGCTCGACGCCTTCGATGTCGGTGAAAAGAAGCTCACCCTGCAGACGGAGTTCTTCCCCAATCCCGCCTGGCGCGTTGAAACCAAGGTGTATCTGGCCGGCACGGTGAAGAAGGTCTACACCGGCGACGCCTCGCAAGTCCCGGAAGCCGATCTGCAGAAGTGGGTGAACGACTTTCACCAGTCCAAGATCGACGAGATCGTGGCCGGGCTGAAAAAGCGCCAGTAGCCGGTAAGGAAGGATCTTCAATCAGGCGCCTTCGTAGCGCCGGCATCCCTGCCGGCAGTGTCGCGGGCATCCTGCCCGCGGGAGCTCGCGAGGGAGCGCCGGCTTCCTGGTCTGCTCCCCGAAAACTGGACCACGGATTATGTCGGGCGGCTTACCGTAAGAAGGAGCGTCGGTATGGGCCGGAAA
>JBKJQB010000121.1:0-20943 GCA_046594105.1 Thermoanaerobaculia bacterium | reverse complement strand
CGGAGATCGACCGCATGCTCCGCAGCATCACCTCCGCCTTCGAGCCCTACCAGCGCTTTTACGAAGCAGAATGGGACAAGGTCCAGCGCTTCGACACGAAGCTGACCGCGATTCTCGGCGAAACGCGCGAGATCGCAGCGGCGTTGTCGCGCATGGGGTGAGGCCGGCATCCTTCAGCTGAGGAACGGCGCGTTCGCAGCGTCGCGACGCTGGGGAAATGAGTGACTTTCGTAGCGCCGGCATCCCTGCCGGCCGTGTCGCGGGCATCCTGCCCGCGGGAGCTCGCCCAGTAGCGCCGGCTGGAAGCCGACGCCACGGCCGGCAAGGATGCCGGCGCTACGTTCGCTTCGCTCAGAATCACGGAGCGCACGTTCATCCTGACTGTGCCGTCCCCCCATTCCCCTCTCGCCTATAATCGCCAGCCCTGATGAGCGACCTTCGGATCAAAGAGCTTCCCCGGCATGTCGGAGAGACCGTCACCATCGACGGCTGGCTGTACAACAAGCGCAGCTCCGGCAAGCTGCAGTTCCCCATCGTCCGCGACGGCAGCGGCTACCTGCAGTGCGTCGTCTTCAAGAAAGAAGTCTCTGAAGAGACCTGGAACGCGGCGGAACAGGCCACGCAGGAGTCCACGGTTCGCGTGAAGGGTACTGTCCGCGCCGAGGAGCGCGCCCCGGGGGGCGTGGAGCTCGGCGTGGAGTCGTTCGAGGTCATGCATCTGACCGAGGAGTATCCGATCACGCCGAAGGAGCATGGAACGGCGTTCCTGATGGACTCCCGGCACCTGTGGCTGCGCTCGTCGAAGCAGCATGCCGTGCTGCGCATTCGCAACGAGATCGAGAAGGCCTGTCGCGATTTTTTCTACGATCGCGATTTTGTGCTCATCGACTCGCCGATCCTGACGGCCAACGCAGCCGAGGGAAGCTCGACGCTGTTCGAGACCGACTACTTCGGCGAGAAGGCCTACCTGTCGCAGTCGGGGCAGCTCTACCTCGAGCCGGCGGCCGCAGCATTCGGAAAGGTCTACTGTTTCGGCCCGACCTTCCGGGCCGAGAAGTCGAAGACGCGCCGGCATCTGACCGAGTTCTGGATGATCGAGCCGGAGGTAGCCTTCCTCGAATTCGAAGGCCTGCAGTCACTGGCTGAGGAGTTTGTCGAGTACCTGGTCGGGAGGGCGCTGGAGCGGTGTCAGGAAGAACTGAAGACGCTGGAGCGGGATCTTTCGAAACTGGAGAACGTGAAACGACCTTTTCCGCGGATTACCTACCGCGATGCCATCGAGCTGCTGGCCTCGAAGGGCATGCCGGTCAAGTTTGGCGATGACTTCGGCGGCGACGAAGAGACGATCATCGCCAACTCCTTCGACCGGCCGGTGATGATCTCGCGTTATCCCACCGCCATCAAAGCCTTCTACATGCAGCCCGATCCGCAGGACCCGTCGGTCGTTCTCGGTCTTGACATGATCGCGCCGGAAGGCTACGGCGAGATCATCGGCGGCTCGCAGCGCATCCATGACCACGACCTGCTGCTGCAGCGGATCCAGGAGCACAACCTGCCGCTGAAAGCCTTTCAGTGGTACCTCGACGTGCGCAAGTACGGAACGTTCCCGCATTCCGGATTCGGGATGGGCATCGAGCGCTGCGTAGCCTGGGTCAGCGGCGTGCCACACCTGCGCGAGACCATTCCGTATCCGCGGATGATCAACCGGATCTATCCGTAGGAACGTTTCGGAACGCGGGATCCAGCCCGGGGGCTCCGGGCGAGCTCCCGCCGGCAAGGATGCCGGCGCCACCTGGCTTCGCCTTCTTTATACGGCCTCATGGCGAAGGCGGACCATGAGTTAGTTTGAGTTTTCTGGCCAGGGCGGTCTCGGGCATGAGGGCTACTCCGACTCGAGAACGTCTGCGTCGACGAGGTCTTTCGGTCGGGCCGCGGCTCGCTTGTTTCGAATCAGATCCTCTTTCCCGATTACGTGGTAGCGCATCGAGTCGTGCTCGACCGTCAAGCGGTTCGGCCAGGCCTCCTCGAACGTCACCCCCGAAATTGCGGTCAGGATGTCGATGCGGCTCGGCGGCAGACCGATCTGAAAGACCACTCCCGGGTTCGAAAGATCGGCCACCGACAGCTCGGTCAGCGGAGCGCCGAAGCGCACCAATGCGGACCAGACGCGCTGCGCGTTCGTTGATGTGGGCCGGATCCAGATGTCGATGTCGCCGGTCGCGCGCGGTTGGTCGTGCGCGGCCATGGCGTACGCGCCGACGATCAGGAAATCAGCCTCAGCGGCGGATAACTCTTGCAATATCTCGGCGAAGTCGCGATTCACGGAAACCCGGATCTTTGAACGCCCATGCGCTCGTGGTGATCTCCCAGACCATGTCGATCCGCTCGGCCGGAGTGAGAGTAGCGGTGTCGTTTCCATCGTCTTCCAGCCGCAGCTTCCGGGTTGGCCAGTTCGAACGGTCCGTCACAGTCCAATGATACGCCTGGGAGAGGGGAGGATGGAGAGCCATCCTGATCGCAACCGGTCACCGAGGTCATACGTTCATCACTCCTTTTCGGTCATCCCTCGCCTCTTCCATCATTGCTTCCCCGCTTCCTGTCGTGATACATCGCGCGGGCGCCTGTGGCCGTGGCGCCAAGACCTCGATCCCGACCATGGAAAAACTTCGCATCATCCCGCTCGGCGGACTCGGCGAGATCGGGATGAACCTGATGGTGTACGAGTACGGCGACGAGGCCATCGTCGTCGACTGCGGAATGATGTTTCCTGACGCTGCCACCATGGGCGTCGACGTCATCGTCCCCGACATGTCGTACCTCTTCGACAACGGGGCCAGGGTCCGGGCACTGTTTCTGACCCACGGTCACGAGGACCACATCGGCGCAGTCCCTTTTCTAGTCGAGCGGCTGAAGATCCCCGTCTACGGAATGCCGCTGGCTCTCGGATTCGTTCGCGACAAGCTCGAAGAGTTCGGCATCGAAGGGATCGATCTGCGCGAGCTTGCTCCCCGTCAGATGATCGAAACCGGAGTCTTCCGCGTGGAAGCGCTCCGGGTCACGCACTCCATCATCGACGCCCTTGGCTTCGCCATCCGCACCCCCGCGGGAACGATCATCCACACCGGCGACTTCAAGATCGATCACACCCCCGTCGATGGCAAAACCACCGACGTGAGCCGCTTCGCGCAGTATGGCGAGGAAGGCGTGCTCGCTCTCCTCAGCGACTCCACCAACGCGCTGGTGCCGGGTCACGGAGGCTCGGAGAAGAGTGTTTCTCCAGCGCTCGGGCAGCTCTTCGCGGAGGCTCGCGGCCGCATCATCGTGACCACCTTCGCGTCGCACATCCACCGCGTTCAGCAGATCCTCGACCTCGCGCGAAAGCATCACCGGAAGGTCTTCCTGGTCGGTCGCTCGCTGGTGGACAACATGGAGACTGCGGAGCGCCTGGGGTACGTTTCCTTCCCGAGGGAACTGCGTCCGGGAGTGAACGCGCGCACCAGCGATTTCGAGAATCGCGAGGTCGTCATCATCACCACGGGGACCCAGGGAGAGCCATCATCGGCCCTGTCGCGCATGGCGGTCGGCGAGCACAAGCAGGTGGAGATCGGGCGGGGCGATCTGGTGATCATTTCCGCGCGCGCCATCCCCGGGAACGAGCGCGCCATCTCGCATGTCATCGACAACCTCTATCGCCGCGGCGCCGAGGTGCTCTCGTCCGACAGTGCGGACGTTCACGTCTCCGGACACGCCTGCCAGGAAGAGCTGAAGCTGATGCAACCTGACCCGACCTAAGTTTTTCATTCCCATCCACGGCACCCTGCGTCACCTGATGCACCACGCCAAGCTGGCGCAGAGCGTGGGGATCGCGCATGGTGCGGTCATCACCAACGGGCAGATTGTGGAGATCGACGGGGACACTCTGCGGGTGCTTGCGGATCGCGTGTCGAACGGCAAGGTCTTCATCGACAGCGAGGCGGAAGAAGTGCCTGAGGTGGTCGTCCGGGACCGCAAACACCTCGCCGAGGACGGCTTCGTCATCGTGGTCATCGTGGTGGATTCCGCGGGAGCGCTGGCGCGCGACCCGGAGATCATCACCCGCGGACTGGTCCATGTAGATGCCAGTCAGGAACTGCTGGCCGAGGTGCGCGCACAACTCGTGCAGTTGATCGGGCAGTGTCATCCCGACGAGCTGCGTGACGCCGAGGTGATGCAGGAGAAAATGCGGGCGTTGTTGAAGCGGTACTTCCGCAAGGCCATGGGGCGGCGGCCCATGATCCTGCCGGTCATCTGGGAGATGTAGCACTCATGTCGATCATCGAAGCCATCGTCCTTGGCCTGGTCCAGGGTCTCACCGAGTTCATCCCGGTCAGCTCGACCGCGCATCTGGAAATCGTCCCCACCCTGATGGGATGGGGAGATCCCGGCGCCGCCTTCTCGGCGGTGATCCAGATCGGCACCCTGCTGGCCGCGATCATCTACTTCTTCCGGGATATTGTGAGGCTGATCGTCGGATTCTTCCGCGGGCTGACCACCGGAAAACCGCTGGCCGATACCGACTCCCGCGAAGCCTGGCTGGTCATCATCGGCACCGTCCCCATCGTGATCCTCGGCCTGCTGCTCAAAAAGCACATCGAGTCCACATTTCGCGGCCTGTGGATCGTGAGCACGATGGTCATCGTGGTGGCAGTCCTTATGCTGATCGCCGAGATGTACGCGAAACGCCGGAACCTGAAGGACTTTGATTCGATGACCGTAGGCGATGGGGTGGCCATCGGCCTCGGGCAGTGTCTGGCGCTGATTCCTGGCTCTTCGCGAAGCGGCTCGACCATCATGACCGCGCTGTTCCGGGGAATCGACCGGCCGACCGCGGCGCGCTATTCGTTCCTGCTCAGCATCCCCGCAGTGGGGGGAGCGGCCGTGCTCGAACTGCTCAAGGAACGCCACGAGCTGGCGGCCATCGGATGGACGCAGGTGATGGTGGCCATCGTGGTGGCGTTCGTCTCCGGATACGCCTCGATCTGGTTCCTGATCCGCTACCTGCGCACGCACACCACGAACGTCTTCATTTACTACCGCTTCGCCCTCGGCGCCGTGATGATCGCGCTGTTGGCGAGCGGGTATCTGAAGGCGTAGAGGGTGGCGGGGAAGATGCTACCGCTTGGTCTGAGCGGCGTCGCCTCCCCCCGTCATCCTGAGCCGCGCAGACGGCGAAGGATCTGCATCGACCCAAATGCCGCAAGCAGCATCGTGATTGCAGATCCTTCGCTTCCCGCCCGCCACCCACGCCGCTCAGGATGACGGCGTGGGTTCGGGAGCGAACCTCAGTCCGAAAGGACCTGGATCTCGGGGATGTTGCGATACTTTTCCGCATAGTCGAGGCCGTAACCGATCACGAATTTCGGATCGATCGGGAAGCCGACGTAATCGGCCTTGAACTCCACCTTGCGCGAGGCCGGCTTATCGAGAAACGTTGCAGTGACCACGCGGGAGGCCCCGCGGCTCTGCATGTACCGGAACACCTCGCGCATCGACAAGCCGCTGTCGATGATGTCCTCGATGATGAGAACGGCCTTGCCGTGCATGTCCAGCTGCGGCTCTTTCAGGATGGTGACCACCCCGGACGAGTACTTTTCGTTTCCGTAGGAGGAGACCTGGATGAAGTCGAGAGCGACGTCCATGTCGATCTGGCGCATGAGATCACTGCAGAAGAACATCGCGCCTTTGAGTACGCAGCAGGCGATCAGCTCGGTGCCTCGGAAATCCTCGGTGATCTGGCGGCCCATCTCTGCCACCCGCTGGTCGATCTGCGCTCTGCTGATTAGTGTCGTCTGGGGCATTCGTGGGAGAATTCTAGCTCGGATTTCTCACAGCGAGCCTCGTTCCTCAGGGAATCGATACGATCATGACGGTTGCGGACATCGGATCACTTCACGCCCGCTACGTTCGGCTCACCGATCGTTTCAAGTCGGTCTGGACCTACCACCAGTTCGCCTCGGCGGTGTTCAAGAATTTTCGCGGCGGTGAGGTGCCGTACAAGCTCGACTTCCAGGCCATCCACGATCGCATCAAGCGGGTGGCTACGCTGATCGATCCGGGACATGCGGCGGAGGCAGGAGCCAGCCTGGACATGTCGGAGCTGGCTCTGGATCGAGCTACTGGAACGATGTTGCGCGCCGACGACGAGATCACTCCATCGGTGGCCCGGAGATTCTTCGAACGGCTGAGGCGGCAGGACGAGCAGATCGTCCAGAACCTCATCAAGTTTTACCTCTACGCCGACGCAGTGGACGGGGATCGACGGGACAAGCTCGACTTTCTCTTCACCCGCATCGGAGAGGACTTCATGGCCGAGCGCGGCGAATACTGGTCGCGCGAGTCGCTGGAGTTCCGGGAGAAGATCATCGCCCTGGTCTCTCTCTTGAAACTGAAAGAGGCTCCCGCTGAGGAGATCGTCCGGCTGATCCGGACGGTTCGAAACCTTCGCGACGAAATTCAATCCGCCGAGGCCTTCGAGGAACTGACCGAACGAAACCTGTTGAAGAACGCACGGACGTTCAAGCACCGGCTGGGCGACCTCTATTTTCACCCCGACATCCTGATGTCCATCGTGGAGCTCAACGTCAGCACCAAGAATCGCTTTCTCAAGCTGTATCACGACGAGGAGCGACGGATCATCGAGGATTCGCAGAAGCTGCTCGATCACGGTCCGGCCATCGAGCGCAACTTCGGGGAGACCAATCCCGGGCTCCTGGCGGAGATTGCCCGCTTCCGCGACTGCAAGGCCCTCTTCGACCGCTCCCGTGCGGACTCCAACGTCAAACACGACGTCATCACCCAGCTCAAGCAGAGCATGACCAACATCCTGGCGCAGCTCGATCGCGGGCTGGCCATCGAAGACGACGAGGACGGCGCAGACATGCCGCGAGCCCTGCTGGATGATGCCGAGCAGCGCCAGCACGTCGCCGATCACTTCGGAAACGATCCTCTGCTGCATCGGGAACTGCTGCGACTCGCCGGCGCGATGGCCGCCGTTCCCGCAGATCTCATCCCGGAGGAGGCGGTGGAACTTCCGTCGATCCGTGAGCTCCGGCTGGAGCCGTGGGAAATCGCCGCGTGGCAGAAGCTTTACGATCGACGCTCTCCGGACGGCGGAGAGGATGACACCGAGGAGCTGTGGACGGTCTTCATCCGCGGTGCGGCCCTGCGATTGAAGATTGACGAGGAGGCCAGCAACCTCGCTGCGTCCCGGGGCGCCGCGCTGCCCGCGGATCCCGAGCTCCTGGAGCACGCCAGGGCCAGCCTCGATCTGGCCAAGCAGCTCGACGGTCTGTTCAATGGCTTCCTGCACGAGGCGGTGTATGCCAGCAGCGGCCGGGTGCTCCACCAGCTCTACCGCTCGCGTTTCCGCCTCCTCCGCGGATTCAGCGGGCTGTGGCTGATCTACGACCAGCGCCAGAGCGCGCCTGCGTAGAAGGTGGGCGGGATTGTGAGTGGATTGGTGGAACTGGAGCATCCGTGAGGAAAAGCGATCGTCCCCTGTGGCTGCGCGCAGCGATAGAATCCCGCTCGTGAAAATCTACCGGTTCCCTTACGACAACACTCCCTCCGTCGGCGTCGCCGATGGCGAGCGCATCATCCGCTACAGCGGCACCAGCGCATACGACCTCGGCAGTCCAACCAAAGACTCCATGGCCATGGACAGCGCCAAGCTGCTCGCCCCGGTCGTTCCGCCGAAGGTCGTGGCCGTTGGCCGCAATTACTCCGAGCATGCCAAAGAGCTCGGGAACGAGGCGCCGACCGAGCCCATTCTGTTCCTCAAGCCTCCCACCGCAGTCCTCCCTCCCGGCGGGACGATCATCCGGCCGCCGCAGTCCCAGCGCGTCGACTACGAGTGCGAACTGGCCATCGTCATCGGCCGCAGGGCGCGGAATGTGGCCAGGGCGCGGTGGCGCGACTACGTGGCCGGGTTCACCTGCGCCAACGACGTCACTGCCCGCGATCTGCAGAAGAAGGATGTGCAGTTCACCCGTGGGAAGAGCTTCGACACGTTCCTGCCGCTCGGCCCCTGCATCGAGACGGAGATCGACCCGGCCGATCTCGCTCTCATGACGCGAGTGAATGGAGAGGCCAGGCAGAACGGGAGAACCTCGAGCATGATTTTCCCCTGCGACTTCCTGCTGGAGTTCATCACGGCGATCATGACGTTGGAGCCGGGAGACGTGATTCTGACCGGAACGCCTGCTGGTGTCGGGCCGATGGTGGCGGGAGATCGTGTCGAGGTCGAGGTCGAAGGCATCGGCATCCTGCGCAATGTCGTTGCTTGACGAGCTGCTGCGGCGATTTCCGCGACTGCGTACCGTACCGTTGCCGGCCTGGGTGGTCGGAGGTGCCGTCCGTGACCTGCTCCTCGGTATCCAGCCCGCGGATGTCGACCTTGCCGTTTCTGATCCCGTCGCCTGCGCTCGCGCCACCGGCCGCAAGGTCATCCAGCTGGGACGGGAGCCGCTCGCCGCATGGCGCGTCGTCGACCAGGGCCACATCTACGACTTCGCAGAAATTGTGGGCGGCACCCTGGAGAAAGACCTTGCCCGGCGTGACTTCACCATCAACGCCATGGCCGTCGATCTCGTCAGCGGCGATCTGATCGATCCCCATCACGGCCGCGACGACCTCCACGCCGGAATGGTCCGCATGATCGACGCCTCGAATTTCGATGACGATCCCCTCCGGATGCTCAAGGCGGTGAGGATGGCCGTCCGCTTCCGTTTCGTCATCGATCCTCTGACCATGGAGGCCATTCGCACGCGAGCACCGGCGATCAACTCTTCCGCTGGGGAACGCATCGGACAGGAGCTCTCACTGATCTTCTCAGGAGGGCGACTGAGCAGCGCGATCGGTCTGCTGCACGACACCGGCCTCGACCTGCCACTGTTCGGAATGCCTCTCCAGCCTTCACAGGTGCAGGCTGACGATGTGTCGCTCGCCGCTTCCCTCGCATTGATCGTTGGCGATCCGCGGGTGCTCGCGCAGCGTTGGCGTTGGAGCGGAAGCCTTCTGCACAGCGTTCTCGTCCTCCAGAAACTGGTCCTGGATCACTCCCTGGTCTCACTCTTTACTGCCGGTGAAGAGATTGCCTCGCAGCTTCCGGCGCTGCTTCGCGCCAGGGGAGGAGATGGCAACGTGCCCATGCCCGATTTCACCACGCGGCCTCTGCTCGACGGCGAGGCCATCAGCCGGATCACCGGTTTGCCGGAAGGTCGTGCTCTGGGCGAAATCGTCCGCCGCCTGATCGAGGCTCAGATCCTCGGCGGTGTGACCACGCCCGAGGAGGCAGAACGGTTCGTGCGCGACGCGCAGCCGGCCTGACGCTTTCGAACCCGCCGCTCAGCGGGTCAGGGTGACGTGGACCTCGCCGAAGGTGGTGTGGAGGTTGATGTCCCCCTTGCCGCCCGTGTTCACATAGTGCAGGGCCCGAGGGAAGAGTCCTTCTTTCTCAATCAACTCCTCGCCGGTATTGGCGTGTACCTCGCCGATGCGCACCGACGCGTTGACCTCACGCGCCGCGGCGTGAGGAGTGCGGACATGAATCTCCCCGGCGGTGAGGTCGGCATCGATGCTTCCGAATGTTCCCTCGGCATCGATCTCGCCGAACCGGGTGGTCAGCAGCACGTCCATGCCGGCAGGGACCTCAATCTCGATTTCCATCGCGCTGTGAAAACTTCTGGCGCTCCAGCTCTGCGCGTTGGGGCCAAAGCGCGGCCTCACGATCGCCTCCTTGCCCTGCACGATGATCTCGGCGGAGACGTCGTCGGCCACGCGCTGCGCACGCACTTTCTCGTGATGACCATCGAAGGAGCGGCGCACCTCGCCCTTGACCGAAATTGCGCTCGAAGACCCGTTCCGGATGGTGATCTGTCCGGCCGGGATCTCCACCACCACTCGCTGAGTGGTTCCTCGCGAAACGGCAGAGGCGAAGCGGTGAGTCACATCATCGTCCCCGGCCAGGGCAGGCATCGACAACATCAGAATCGAGAGTGCAGCAAGTGCGCGCATGTGGGTGTCCTCTCTCTCTTCAACGGGCGGGGACGGGAAAGGTTATCGCTTCGCCACCGTCCACTGCTTCCAGCGCTCCGCCAGGACCTCGCCGCTCCGATCATCACGGAGCTCCGCCTGCACCGCCTTGCGCCGGTCGGCGGCCGAGGGATGCGTGGCCACAAACTGCTTCATGGCGGAAGTGCCCTCTTCCTTTTCGAGGGAGTCGAGAAAGCGGAGGAACTCGGGGGCGCGATACCCGGCCGCGGCGGAGAGATCCACGCCGACGTGATCGGCTTCCAGCTCATCCGACCGACTGAGACCCGTGGAAAAAAGCTTCTCGTACGCGACCTGACTCACTTTCTTCCCCATCTCGTCACTGAGAAACGATCCGCTGGCGGTCGACTGGGCCAGACCCACGCCGGCGGACATCACGTTGGCCCTTTTGATCTCTTTCAACACGTGCTTCTGCGTGCAGTGCGCGACTTCGTGGCCGAGAACTGCGGCCAGCTCCGCTTCGGAGTGCATCTGCTTCAGAGCCCCGGAGGTGATGAAAATGAATCCGCCTGGCGAGGAGAAGGCGTTCACGATGTCGGTGTCCAGGACCGCAAAATGCCACTCCAGTGTGGGGCGGGCGCTGTAGGCCGACACCGTGTTCCCCACCAGAGTCACGTAGCGCTGGAGATGGTCGTTTTTCAGCAGGGGATAGGTGGCCAGGATGCGGGCCGAGACGACCCGCCCGATGTCGGCTTCCTCCGCCTCGGTGAATTCGTGAGTAGCTTCCCGCGCCACCTCCACACCTTTCTTGACCTTGCGGGGATCGATCTTGCGGAGGATGTCGCCGAATTGCGCTTGCGCCACGCTCGTAGCGACGAACACGATCAGAGTAGCCATCATCAGTCTGGTGCGAATCATTGGTCACCTCGGCTCTTACCGACTTTGCCGTCCTTCTGAAACTCTTCCAAGGCCGTATCGAGTTTCGAGCGCCACCCATCGTCGCGCGCCTCGAGTTTCTGCACTGCCTCGTAGTCCCCGCCGTCCTTGAGCTTGAGTCCTTTGGTACCCACTCCCCGTCCGCCCGCGGTGGCCGAGACCGAGCTGTCGCTGGGCCCGAGGAGATCGCCGGAGAGCCGCGCCAGCCGGGAAGCGGCGCCTTTTCGGGGACGAATGGTGAAGTTGGAGGCGTCCGCGTTGCTTGGGGAGATCGAAAGACGCTTGATCGCGTACTTCGTCCCGCCGCTGCTGACGTCGATGTCGGAAGGACCCTTTGCGTCGAACTGGTAGGAAGCTTTCGCGCCGCGGAACTCATAGCTGCGCGGTTTGCCGTCCTTCAGCTCAAACTTCTCCGCTGCGGTCACGCTGAAGGGAAGCAGGAGAGGAAGGGCGGCGAGGAATTCGATCGGATTCGCGCTCATGGAGGCGATCTCGCTGTCCCCTCCCGTCACCCGGAGCCACGCTTTCCCTCCGCCGCCCAGAAGAACGGTGGTGGCGCCGCCAGCGGAGGGTTTCCATTCCGCGCGGCTTCCTGACGTTCCGGTCAGGACGGTGAGCTTGCCGAGCGTCTTGCCACCGCTGACGACGGACCATTTCGACTCGGTGGGAGAGTTGAACAGCGCCGGCGGAGAGGCCAGCGCCGAGGAGGCTGCGAACATCATCACCAGGATCACAGTTCTACGCAGGGTTCTACGCATCGTCTTCACACCCTCCGGATGGGCTTGCGCCGCATCCTCTGCAAGTCAGTGACTGGCCGGCTTCTCTGGTGGCGTCTCGCCGGGGATTCGAGGTCGGATTACCTCGTAGATCTTGACCGCGTTTTCCTTGCCCTTCACTTTGACGTCATCGAGATAAACGGTCTGGAACGCGTTTCCAATCCGGGCCAGCGTGAATTCGCTGACGATGATCTCGGTCCCGTAGTCCTTGTTCTTGCCTTCCAGTCGGGAGGCCAGGTTGACGGCATCGCCGATGACTGTGTACCCGAACACCTTCTCGGCGCCGATGTTCCCGACCACCGCTTCGCCGCTGTTGATCCCGATCCCGATCCGCAGAGCGGCCTTGCCTGCACTCTCCCACCTCGCGCGGAGGCGGGCGGTCTCATCGATCATTTCGATGGCGCAGTGCACTGCGTGCTCCGGATGGAGCGGATCGGCGGCCGGCGCGTTCCAGAATCCCATCACCGCGTCGCCGATGAACTTATCGAGCGTGCCGCCGTGGGCGAGCAGGATCTCCACCATCCGGGTCAGGTACTCATTGAGCATCTCCACCACCTCTTCCGGCTCGCTGGCCTCGGAGATGGAAGTGAAGCCGCGGATGTCGGAGAAGAGGATGGTCAGGTCGCGCCGCTCTCCTCCCAGCTCGACCTTTTCCGGGTGGGCCAGGATGTGATCGAGGATCTGCGGCGAGACGTAACGGCCGAACGTTCTCTTCAGGACCAGGCTCTGACGTTGCTCCGCCGTGAACTTCACCACCGTGATGAGGATGAAGGTCAGTGCGATCGACGAAGCGCCGGCCACGGTGGGGATGATCGTGACGCCGGTCAGCGCGAGGTACCCCCCGACCATCCATCCCAGGATCGAGGCCAGCACCAGCATGCCGGCGGGAGCCTGGTCGCGGATTCCGCTCAGGAGCGCGCCGAAGAGGATGGAGGCCACCAGGATGATCAGGATCATCGGCAGCCGGGGAGCGATGCGGTTGAAGTCGCCGTTGATCAGGTTGTCGATGGCGTTCGCGTGGATTTCAACGCCCGCAGCAGTGGCAGACAATGGGGTGGGACGCAGGTCCAGCAGGCCGGCCGCGGTGTAGCCGATCACCACGATCTTGTCGCGCAGTCGCGACTCCAGCCCGGCCACCTGCGCTTCCGGAATGCCGCTTGCGGGGTCCTCTCTGGCCAGCGCGGCGACCAGAACCTTGTCCAGTGAAATGACCGGATAGCTGAAGCCTGCGGTTCGAGCGGTGCGCTTTTCTCCGGGGCGGCGATGCCAGCGGATGGCGAACGTGCGGTCGTCGTCGATGGGAACGAGCCGCCCGTCGAGCTCGAAGACGTTTCCTCTCCAGGTACCTTTTCGAGAGGCGTGCAGAAACAGGCGCGCGGTCTCCATGGCCAGGCTGGGCACGTAGCGATTGGCGGCAACGCGGTCCGCGATCGGATACCGGTGGACCACGCTGGTGCCGGGAGAGGAGGCGATCCGGATCGAGCCGATGCTGGTCGCGCGCGCGAACCATGAAGGCACCACGCCTCGCAGCGGCGAGGGAGGTCCGGCGATCTGCCACGTCTGCGTTTCGGGAACACCAGGGGGAGGAGTGATCGCTGCCGGCTGCACGGCCAGAACGACCGGAGCGGTGCGCACCACCTCGGCGAACTCGCGGTCAGACTCTGGATGCTGGGCGTCCTCCTCCGACATGGCGATGTCGATGGCGATGGCCGCCGCGCCCGCACGCTGGATCTCGCGAACGACCTGCGCGTACACGCTGCGCGGGTAGGGCGGGCGTCCATAGCCGGCCAGATTCAGGCGGGCGATGGCTTCTTCGCTGACCGCGACCACGACGATGCGGGGATCGGGGGGATGGCTTGCCGCCACGGCGCGGTGAAAGGGATCTTCCAGCAGCCACTCCGTCCCCAGGAAGGAGGGATCGGCCAGAGAGATGGCCGCGACCAGCGCGGCGCAGAAAGCGCCGAGGGCGGCGCCACGGAGCAGAGCGGCTCGGGTCACCTGGGGATTGTACGTGCTGGTCGGGAGGGAGCAGGACGGAGCATGGCCACAAAAAAATCGGGAGGCCCGAAGGCCCCCCGAGTGACTTCACAACGGTTTTCGAAGATTACTTCTTCTTCGAAGATTTCTTGCTGCTGGACTTCTTGGCACCTTTTGACGCCTTCTTGCTAGCCATTCTTTTCACCACCTTTCATGCCGTACGGGACCTCCCGGTCGCGCCTACTTGGCAAAAAACGCCGGACGTATCCGGCAAACGGTCTTTCGTGTTGTGGGGGATCGAGGGAAGACAGATGGGGCGGCGACCTTCAACATTGACTGAACGTGCGATCCAGTTTTTGGCGGTCATCGTTTTAACTGAACGTAAATATGGGATCAATAAACGATATTGTCAAGCAATTGTTTATGAAAATCGTAATGCGAACTCGGTGTTCCACGTTGTTCCACGATTTCTCGCGCCGACCAGCGAGCGCTCCGCGCACGTTTCCAAAGACACCTCGCCGATGAAAATCGATGCTCGAAAACGCGGCGCGTGTGAGACTTCAATCAGCGCTGCGCGGGATGGGCGGCCAGGTATGCGTGGCGTGCCACCAGCGCGCTCGCACGCCAGGTGAATCCGCGCGCTCGCTGCGGAGCGCGCGCGGATAGATCGTCGCGCAAGGCTTCATCGCCGAGCATCTTCTCCAGGGCATCGCGCAGTCCGTGGATGCTTCCTTCCGCATGCAGCGCGGCATCGCCGGTCACTTCCATCAGCGCCGGGGCCATCGAGGTGATGACCGGCGCTCCGCAGGCCATGGCCTCCAGCGCAGGCAACCCGAATCCCTCTTCCCGGCTGGGGACGACCACCGCGATCGCACCGCGATACAGCGCGGCCAGTTCCGCTTCGCTGACGAAGCCCGGCAGGATCACGCCGGCCCGTTCTCCGTAGCGTTCGAAGGGGGCGCCGACCAGAACAAGCTGCGCATCGCCGCGCCTTGCTCCCTCGAACGCCTCCACCAGCATGCCCACGTTCTTGTGCGGTTTGTCGTTCCCCGCGTAAAGAAAATAGCGACCCGAGGCTCGCGGCCCTTGCGGCGTGAAGGCGGCGCCGGGCGCATTGGGCGTGATCAGCACATGCTCACTCGGACCGCCGAAGGTCGAGAGAATCTCCTGCCGGACCGCCTGGCTGACCGTCATCACCCGGCGACTGGATCGCACTGCCCGGCCGATCATCCATCGGGCGTACCGCCGGGCCAGCGGTCGCCGGTCCCGGAGATGAATCAGATCGTGGACCGTCACCACGAACGGGGTGGAGAGAAAGGGGACGACGTAATGCGGCGCATGGAAAAGGTCGAGCCGCGCGGCGTCCACCACACGCCCGAACGCAACCAGTTCGCGGAGTGAGTAGTGGGGAGCATCCGCCACCAGATGCTCGAACTCTGCGGGAATCGAGGCGCGCGCCCCCCGCGGTGCGATGACCACGTATTCTTCCTCCCCCCGCAGATCTGCCAACCCGCCGAGCAATCCTCGGATGTAAGTCCCAATCCCGAAGTCCTCGATCTTCCGGCCGTCGATTCCCACCCTCATCGCGCAGCCTCGCGAAGAAGCTCGGTCATTCGCTCCGCGCTTGCCAACCAGTTGTAACGTCGCGCGCGCTCCGGACCGCGGGCCCCCAGCTCATTTCTCAAAGCGGCGCTGCCCAGCAATCGCACCATGGCCTCGCGCAGGGCCGTACGGTCAGACGGGGGAACCAGCAGGGCCACGCCCTCGGCATACTCAGGGATTGCTCCCGTTCGTGTGGCGATCACCGGCGCTCCGCACGCCATCGCCTCCAGCGGCGGGATGCCGAATCCTTCGTAGCGCGATGGGTAGACGAAGAGGCGCGCACGACGATAGAGATCGCGCAGCCGTTCGCGGGAGACGTAGCCGATTGCCTCGACGCCCACCGGCAACGACACCCGCCAGCCGGGATCGCCACAGACCACCAGCGCCGGCCTGGGCGAGGGCAGCGAGCTCCAGACGGCTATGAGGTCGTCGAGCCCTTTCCTCGGCTCGACCGTCCCGGCGTAGAGGATGAAGTCTTCCTCGAGCCGCTCGGGCGCCGGGGAGAAGAAGTCGTCGACGCCGTTGGGCACGATGTCGATCCGCGAAGAGGGGACGCCGAACCAGCGCATCGCTTCCTCAGCGACTGCGCGCGACACCGCGGCGATACGGGTGGCTCGCTGCAGGCTGAGGCCGATCATGGAGTTGAAGGAGAGAATGGTCTTCAGGCGATGCCTGCCCGGCATGGTCAGCGAAGTGAAATCGTGAATCGTGGCCACGGCAGGGATCTTCAGGGCGACGGGTAGGGTCCCGTGCGGCGCCCACAGCACACCCTCCCGCGCAATGCGGGGAAGGGTCACTGTTGCCACAGCACTCCGAACGGCATGGGATCGACCTGGAAGCGGCAGTGGTCGATGCCCTGGCGATTCTCGATGGGGGCGTGGGATGCAATCAATGGCGCCGGCTGGACCGAGAGGCGCGCGGCAATCTCGGCGGTGTGCACGCCGATGCCGGTGCGGTTGCCCACCAGCGGACGGCCATCGATGACGACGGGAAGCTGCACGTGCGCCAGTGTACGGGGCGTGAGCGCTTCCCGTCGTGCCTGAAGCTACTGTGCGGCCTTGCGCAGGACGGCCAGCGTCTTCTCCGCCGCCTCGTCCCAGCGAAACTCCGCAGCGCGCTGTGGGCCGCGCGCGGCGAGGTCGCGGCGCAGCGGGGCGTCGTGAAGAAGACCATCGAGGAGATGTTCCAGCTCGCGCGCGTCGGCTGGATCGAAATAGAGAGCGGCGTCGCCGCCGACTTCCGGCAGCGAAGAGGATCGCGCCGCGATCGAAGGCACGCCAGCGGCCATCGCCTCGAGCAGCGGGAACCCGAACCCTTCGTAGATCGACGGGAAGACAAAAACCTCGGCCTGCCGATAAACCGCGCTGAGCTCAGAAGAGGGGAGGTAATCGAGGTGCCGGATTCCTGGCGCACGAAGACGCCGGACGATCCCTTCCGACTTCCAGCCGATCCTGCCGACGATGACGAGCTCTCCGTCATAGGCCCCTCTGGCGATCAGACCTTCGAAGGCATCGAGCAGGATCGTGAGGTTCTTGCGCGGCTCAATGGTGCTGACGAAGAGGATGTATCGCGGCGGCAGATCCGGGTTATGGGTGACCGAGTCGCTGGAGGTCCCGAAGCCGGAGTGCACGGTCACGGCGCGCTGTGGGTCGATCTGATAAGCGCCCAGAAGATCCTGCCGCGTCGATTCCGAGACGCAGAGAACGGCATCGGCGACGGCGACCTCGCGCAGCATGAGCCGTCGCAGATTCTCCAGCGTTTCCTGCTGCAGAAGATCGGGGAAACGGATGTAGGTCAGATCGTGGACGGTGATCACGCGGCGGTGCGCGACCGCTCCCAGCAGTCGAGGCAGAAAGTAATTCGCGCCCCAGAAGACATCGCAGCCGATGAGCTTCATCCATGCGACGTAGCCCGCCGCGGTCACCGCCCGTTCGACGCGGGAGACTTCGCCCAGCCCGCGCAGATCGAACCAGCAGAGACGGACATTGGGTGGCAGCACGGCGTGCAGGCGGGGTCCCTGATCGGTCACCCGCGCGTCGCCGAACAGGAAAAGCTCGACGTCCGGAGCTTTCGCCATCTCGTGAATGAGATGGGAGAGGTACCAGCCGATCCCGGTCAGCGGTTCATAGAATGGACGGATGTCGATCCCGATCCGAACCCGCCTTTCGAGCCGCGATGCTCCCTCGAACATCCGACCCAGGCGATCGAGCAGCGCATGGCCTAGAGTGTGAACGAGGAGGGAGAGCACGCGCATCGGGCCCGAATCGTAGCAGTTCCCCGGGAGGGTCAACCCTGCGCAGGATCCATGGAAAAACACCCACTGACGGGAGCCGTTCGCTGAGATTCTCGATTCATTGTTCGCACGCAATCGTTCACGGCTGGGTCTGGCGACCATGCCGGCACGCCTGATCACCATGAAGACAACCGTCATCATTCTGCTCATCCTCATCGCCGTCGTCGGCGGTGTGGGTCTCTATCTGCTCTTCTCGACGCCGGCAACGAGCGCCGGGTTGAAGTTTCCGCTCACCGCAGCCCAGCAATCCTTCGTAGGCCAGGTTCCGGCCACGGCGGAAGCCTTCGCATTCGTCCCGGATGTGGCCACCTTGCAGGCCACCATGCGCGCCAATCCGATCACTCGAGAGGCCCTCCAGTCGTGGGAGACGAAGCAGAGGCTTCCCGCGCCCTGGATGCTGGGAGGCGCCGATCTGCTGGCATGGCGAGGGGAAGGGGGCAATCGCTACCTGCTCCGGCTCGATCCTCTGCGCGCCATGGTGGTGAGGCTTTCCTTGATGATCGGCGGGGACATGGGAGGGACGGTTCTCATCAATGCCTCGTCCGAACCGCCCATCGATCCAGGCGAACTGTCGACCATATTTGGTCTCGCGGCGAGACTGCCGGCCGGGCAGGCCTGGATCGTTCAACGCCGATCTTCGCGAGGCGCGTTTCCGCCGATGGCACGTCCGGCGGTTACCTCCCTCACCCTCACGGCGGCGCAGATCGATCTCGTCTCTCGCGCAGCACTGGAGGGTTCTCATGATGACCGGCAACTGCCGGCCGCCTCCCGCTATGCGCAGGGAGCGATGCTCAGCGTCACGTTCGCGACGGTGCCGCGCATGGTCGAAGATCTCAACCGCCTGTTCGGCGCTCGCGTTTCCTCCCTGCTCGAGAACGGAGGTTCCATCGCCATCTACGACGTTGACTCCCGAAAGCTCCTCCCGCGTCCGCTAGGTGTCATCTCAGTGCCTGCCGACGACGCGCGGCGGGCCAGCCTCGCTTCGCTCACCGGCGCTCTGAGCGGCGGAAGGGCCATCGGCATCGAGGCGAAGACCGCGGAGAAAGACGGTCAGCTCCTTCTCTCCTTCGATCGCAGCCTCGATGTCTATCAGAAGGATGCATTCGCAACAGGGCCGTGGCCCGTCGGCCGCTGGTCCATTCACGCCGACCCCGTTCGGCTGGTCCCCGTCCTTGAGCAGTTGAACGGAAACGTGGGATTGCGAATCGCTTCGCCGAGGCTGTTCCGTTCGGCCAGGGATCTGAACCGCTGGATCGGGGTCCTGGGGAGCGCTTCGGCCATCGACGCCACCGACCTGGAAGACCCTTCCGGCGAAGAATTGCGGGTGCGGATCACCTCGAAATAGAAGTCCGGCGGGCAGAGTTACAGCCTCGAACGCATCATGCTGGCTCATCAGGACTTCATCGTTTTCGACGACATCGACCGGAACGGTCCGCAGACCTATGCGGCCACGCTGGATTTTCCTCTGGATGAGCTCGGCCGGGAGGAAGTGGTCGCGCTGGGCCCGATCACCCTCGATGCGAAGGCGCAAAAAGGCAATCTGCCGGGCGAATACGTGGTCGAAGGAAGCGCCCGATTCACGGCCGACCTGACCTGCGCGCGATGCGTGGAACCGTACCCGTTTGCGAATGCCTCGATCTTTCATCTAAGATTCCGCCCCCGCCCCGAAGTCTCCGAGGAGATTGAAGAGGTGGAGATCTCTCCTGAGGAGCTCGACATCGAGTTCTACACGGAGCGGTCGATCCCGCTGCGGCATCTGGCCTCGGAGCAGATTCAGCTTACGATCCCCATGAAGCCGTTGTGTGATGACAATTGTGTTGGTCTCTGTCCGACCTGTGGCGCCAATCGCAATCGCGAGCATTGCACCTGCGAGGGCGGGCTGCGGGACGAGCGGTGGGGCGCGCTGGCTGGCATCCGGGAACAGCTGGCGAAGAAGCAAGACGTTTAAGAAACCTGCGG
This sequence comes from Thermoanaerobaculia bacterium, assembly GCA_046594105.1. Taxonomy (GTDB): domain Bacteria; phylum Acidobacteriota; class Thermoanaerobaculia; order Gp7-AA8; family Gp7-AA8; genus JBDSGC01. The sequence continues at coordinate 1,371 of JBKJQB010000121.1, read as the reverse complement.
GTTCAGAAGCGGGGACGGGTCACGATCCGATTCCTGCTCCGGCTCGCGAATTGATCTGAAGGAGTCAACAATGCCGAATCCAAAACGGAGACACTCGAAGCAGAGGACGCGCACCCGTCGCGCGCACGATTTCCTCGAGCCGAAGTCCCTCTCCACCTGCCCCCAGTGCCACGAGGCCAAGATGCCTCATCGGGTCTGCCCGAAGTGCGGCTTCTACAAGGGCCGCGAAGTCCTCGCCGTCAAGGGCGCTCTGTAGTTCGGGGCGCGTTCCCACCGTTCGATGACCGATGTACGCATCGCCCTGGACGCGATGGGCGGAGACCACGCGCCTGGCGAGACCGTGCGCGGTGCGCTGCTCGCGGCGGCTGAGTATCCGGTGGCCATCATCCTGGTCGGACAGGAAGAGGTCATCCGGCGCGAGCTGGGGTCGAAGGCGGTCCCTGCGAATGTCTCGGTGGTCGATGCCCGCGAGGTGGTGGGCATGGACGACACCGCCCTCGCACCGCTGCGCAAGAAGCGCAATTCTTCGATCCGTGTCTGCGCCAACCTCGTGGCCGAGGATCGCGCGGATGCCTTCGTGTCCGCCGGCAACACCGGCGCCACCTGGACCTCCGCCCGCGCGGTGATGGGGATGATCGAGGGAGTCAGCCGGCCGGCCCTCGCGGCAATCCTTCCCAGCGCCAGGGGGCACACGCTGCTCCTGGATGTGGGCGCCAACGTGGAGACCAAGCCGCACCACCTTCGCGAGTTCGCGGTGATGGGACACTTCTACGCACAGATGCTGTTCGGCATCGAACATCCGCGTGTCGGTCTGCTCTCGGTCGGTGAGGAAGAAGGCAAGGGCAACGATCTGACCAAAGAAACCTACCGCGTCCTGGAAGAGACCGGATTGAACTTCATCGGAAACGCGGAAGGCCGGGATGTATACAACGGCAACGCCGACGTGGTGGTCTGCGATGGCTTCACCGGCAACGTCGTACTCAAAGCGTCGGAGGCCCTCGGTGAGATGGTCAGCAAAACCATCCGCGAAGAGATGACCCGCTCGTTGCGCCGGAAGATCGGCGGATTGCTGGCTCGCGGCGCGTTCGACGGGTTGAAAAAGCGCATGGACTACTCCGAATACGGCGGCGCTCCGCTGCTGGGAGTGAAGGGCGGCTGCATCGTCTGCCACGGCCGCTCCAACGCCAAGGCGATCAAGAACGCCATCCGGGTGGCTCGCGAGTTCGCCATCAACCGCATCGACGAGAAGATCCAGACCAAGATCGTCGATCTGCACAAGCGCGAGCGCGAGAGCGCCGCGCTGGCCGGGAGTTAAAACCAGAAACCAGAAACCAGAAAAGTGCACGTTGCGCTTGCGCGACGCGTGTTCAG
>JBKJQB010000238.1:0-4320 GCA_046594105.1 Thermoanaerobaculia bacterium | reverse complement strand
TGAGGATGTGTCATCGAGATCTCAACTGAGAAATGCGGGCCAGGTTCATGCCGGAACTTCACCCTGATCGACCACCCGCCCTTTCTCCAGAATCACCATGCGGGAGCAGAGCGTGCGCACCTCGTCCATGTCGTGGGTGACGTAGATCATCGGCACGCGGAAACCGTCACGAACGCGGATCAGATAGTCGAGGACGCGCGATCGCAGCGCGACATCCACTCCGGCCAGCGGTTCATCGAGCAGAAGAATCTTCGGCGATGACAGAAGCGCGCGAGCCAGGGCTACGCGTTTTCGTTCACCACCGGAGAGCCCCTGGACGCGACGGCTGAGCAGCGGCTCCAGCTCCAGGATTCTGGTGACCGGCTCCAGGGAGTCGGTGGTGTCCGGCCCTTCCGGTGGCGCAGCGTAGAGAATGTTCTGGCGCACCGAAAGGTGTGGAAAGAGGGTGTCGTCCTGCGGGACATACCCGACTCTCCGCTTCCACGGAGGCAGGTCCAGCGTCCGCGGCGCGTCGAAGACGAGCTGGCCATGGAGCTCGATGGAACCGGTGGCCGGCGTGCGCAGACCGGCGATCATCTCCAGCGTCGACGTCTTGCCCGATCCCGACGGGCCAAACAGCGCGGTGGTGCCGGCGCCGAACGTGACGTCCACCTCCAGCAGATACTCGGCGAGCTGCAGCGAGATCCCCCGAAGAACGGTGCTCATGTCGCGCGCCCTCGGCGACGGAGGACGGTCTCCGCGATCCAGGCGGCGACGAACGCCGCCAGCACAGACACGGCGAGCAGGCGCATGGCCGTGTCCTCGCGGCCGAGCTCCACGGCGTTGAAGATGGCGGAGGCCAGGGTGGTGGTTCGGCCAGGGATGTTGCCGGCCACCATGACCGTTGCGCCGAACTCGCCGAGCGCGCGCGCAAAAGCCAGAAGCATTCCTCCGAGCACTCCCCGAAAGGCCAGGGGCAGAGTGATGGAGAAGAAGACGCGCAACGGCCGGGCACCGAGGGTGCCGGCGATCTGTTCGTATCGAGAAGGAACTTCCTCGAAGGCCACGCGAGCGGCGCGTACGAGCAGCGGCGCAGACATGACCATCATCGCGGCGATGACTCCCCGTGGAGTGAAAGCGATGTCGAGGTCAAAAACCTGGTGCAGCCAGCCGCCGACGGGACCTCGTCGGCCGAGGATGCGAAGGAGGATCAACCCGATGGCCACCGGAGGCATGACCAGCGGCAACACCACCACAGTCTCCACGATGGCCTTCCCGCGCCATTGTCGCCGCGCCAGAAGCCATGCCACTGCCAGGCAGGGCGGCACGATCAGCAGCGTGGAGAGGACAGCCAACCGCACGCTGAACGCCACCACCTGCCATTCGTCAGGCCCCAGCACTCAGCGTGTCCGGAATCCGTATTTTCGAAAGAGGCGCCGGGAGGCATCGGAGCGCAGGTAGGCCAGGAAGCGGGCCGCTGCAGGGGAGGGTGGACTGCCGCTGGTGATCAGCGCGAACGGATAGGAGATCTGCGGAGCGTCAGGCCCGTTGACCTCGAAAGCGATGCGAACCTTCGCGGAGGAGAGAGCGTCGGTCCGGTAGACAATCGCCGCGTCGACGTTCCCGCTTTCCAGGGCCGCCAGCGCGGTGCGGACGCTCGATGTGGGGATGACTTTCGGTGCGATCCGCGACCACAGCCCTCTCTTCGTCAGATACTCGCGCGCGTAGATGCCCGCCGGAACGGAGGCGGGCTCCGCCAGCGCCAGAGAGGAGATCGCGCTGGTGGCCAGCTCCTCCGGAGACAGCTTCGAGCGCCGGTCGCCGGCTCGGACCGCGACGACCAGGCTGTTGGAGAGAATCGAAACCCTGCGCCGGCGATCGACCAGGCCCCGCTGCTCGAGCTGGTTCATCCGCAGCTCATCGGCCGATGCGAACAGGTCGGCGGGGGCGCCCTCTTCGATCTGGCGGGCCAGGGTGCTCGAAGCGCCGAAGTTGAAGAGCACCCGCTCCCCGGTACGACGTTCCCAGGTGCGCCCGATTTCCTGCAGGGCCTCCGTGAGGCTGGAGGCAGCGAATACGGTGATCTCCGCCGCGGACACGGTTCCGGCGACCAGGAAGAGGAGGGAGATGACCAGGGCACGCAACATGCGATATCTGCGGTGAAAGATATCGGAGCGAAGCGCGTCGCGCAATGCCTCACCATCCCCGGGGAACGCGAGGTCAGAGCTCGTCGAGCATTTTCCTGGAACTCGCGGCGATGGCCCGGCGTGTCTCCTGCTGCATCCGGCGGTAGAGTCGCAGCACCCTGCGGCCGCGAACGGTCAGGCGCGCACCCCCTTTCTCCGCGCCCCCGCGGACCTTTTCCACCAGCGGGGTCTGGAACGCCTCGTTCATGGTGCGGATGAGGGTCCAGGCACGCATGTAGGACATCTCCAGGGCCGCGGCCGCGCTCCGGATCGAGCCCGACCTGGCCACCGCTTCCAGCAGGTCCGCTTTTCCCGGACCCATCACGATCGTTTCGTCCGCCAGGACGATGCGGATACGGGGGATCACAGACGGACGGACAGGCCTCATCGCTCGATCATGCCTCAGACATGCGTGAACGCGCCGCATTTGCCGGAGCGCTGGTGAGAGAAATGACGTTGCTGCGAACGACTCGTTCGACAGCGCGGTGTGCTGCATCGTTGCAGGGGAGGATGGCGAAACGCGGCGGGGGAGTGATCCCGCTCAACGGGTGCGGCGAAGGCGCCTGGTCACCGCCTCGATCTCGCCGCGAAGAAAATCGATCTGGGCCAGGAGCTCTTCCACCTGTTCTCCCAGTGCCCGTACCGCCCCGCGGCGGGCCATGCCGTTGGTGGAGCGGCGAGCATCGGCCAGCTCTTTCCACAGGTGGATCCGTTCGGAAGGCTCCAGCGCGGCGATCTTCGAAACGAGCGGATCCAGACCGGGCTGCTGCGGATCGTCTCCCAGCAGATCGTGCGGGGTTGTTCGGAGGATCTTAGCCAGCGAGAGGAAGAGGCCCACATCGATGCTCTGCTGGTCGCGCTCCACGCGGGAGAGGGTGGCCACGCTTACGTGCGCTTTCTCCGCCACCTCTGCCAGAGAGAAGTTACGGGCCTGCCGTGCTTCGCGCAAACGGGCTCCGACCATGGGTGAATATTATCACTAATGAAGAGGCCGAATGGAACGCGAAAGCGGCCTCGGACCTGCGGCGCTTCGCCGGATCTGGAACCCTCAACAGCGGGCGATGATCATGCGCGCGACTGGCTCCGCTAGCCTGCGCGGCAGAACGTCTTGGAGCGTGATCTTGGTGGAGCCTTGGGCAACCAGCGCCGCCGGCCGTGCCGGCCTAATGGGCTGCCGCGTCGCCCCACACCGTCTTCAATCGCCGGTCGCGTCCGCAGTTGAATCGGTAGAGGCGGTATCGCAGCGGATTCTTCCGGTAGTAATCCTGGTGCTCGTCCTCCGCTTGAAAAAACGGTCCGGCCGGAAGGATGTCGGTGGCGATGGTTCCCAGCCGCCGCTGCATCGCCAGCTTCGACGCCTCGGCCAGGCGATGCTGTTCCTCGCCGTGGAAGAAGATCGCCGCGCGGTACTGATTCCCCCGATCGCAGAACTGTCCTTCCGAATCGAGCGGGTCGACGTTGTGCCAGAAGACGGAGAGCAGGCTGGCGTACGAGATGCGGCGCGGATCGTAGAGCACCTCGACGGATTCGCGGTGCCCCGTTCCTCCGCCGGACACATCGTCGTACGTCGGACGATCGATGTGTCCGCCTGCGTACCCTGAGGTCACCGACACCACCCCGGCCAGACGTTCAAAGGGTGATTCCATACACCAGAAGCATCCACCGGCAAACGTCGCCCGGGCCAGCGTGGCGCCGCCGGCGGGCTGGATGAGCGCAAACCAACCGAGGATCGTCAATGCAAGAAGCGTTCGTTTCATCGATCTTCGCCTGCGCGTAACCGCTCGTTCTGCGCGCCTCTTCCGCAGGGTTCTGGCGATGGCCTGGCCAGGGGCGGAAGGATGCGGAAGAGTCTCAGCGTCGAACGATCCCGCCGGCGGAGCGGTCTTCACCTCACCCTGCCGAAGGCAACGTAACGGCACAGGTCTGAGCAAGACCGGCGTCTCCTGCGCGCGAAGGCGCATCACAGATCAGCCCCCGGCTCGGCCGGGGGCGTTTCATGGAATCGCCTCACCAATGAATGAGGATGTCCGGGAGCCGTGTGCGCTTTCCCTCTCCGTCCACGATCTCGATCTGTGCGTCCGTGTCGTGCGGCAGTTTTCTCGGTCGTCCCAGGATCAGGTCGAAGCCTGGATTGGGAACCTTTGGATACCAGGGG
>JBKJQB010000350.1:0-17504 GCA_046594105.1 Thermoanaerobaculia bacterium | reverse complement strand
CGGAACGGCCGGAGCAAAGCGAAGGAGCTGCGCCAGCAGCTTGAACCTGCTCCGGCGGAGGCTACGCCCGCGCGACGAAAAGTTGCTTGACTCTCAACAGAGTATCTTCTCCCCGTGCCCGGGGAGAAGGACACTCGATGGAAGAGCGCGGCCTTCGACGGTTTCTTTGAAGCTGGGGAACCGCGCCCAGGTTGAATCGGCTTAAATCGCGTTTTGAAAAACAAAAGCGAACAGGCCTTGCGACCTGTTCGCTTCGGTGAGGAATGCGGGAGTGCTTACTGCTTCGGTGCCGGCTTGTCGAAGATCTTCGGATCGAAGGTCGGGTTGACTTCGATGGTGGTGAGCTTCGCTCCCGCCTGCTGTTCGCCGTTCACCTTGGTGACGTAGCTTGAGGCGATGGTCAGCCCGCTGGCGCTCTTCCACTCGGTGATGTCGGTGATCTGCTCGCCGGAGCGCCCCTGGCTGGAGCGGCGAAGGACTTTCCCGCTGGCCGGGTCGACCCACCACTTGACGCTGGAAGTTCCGGTGCCCACTTCGAGGATCTGGGCGTTGACGTCACCGATCTTCTCGTTGCCGGCGATGCTGAAGGTGTAGCCGGGGCTGTCCACGTTGCGGAGGATGCTGAGGAAGTCCTGGCGACCTTCGCTCTTCATCGCCTCGCGCTGCGATCCGGGCATGTCCTGGGTGCCCATGGGCGTGCTCATGAAGGCCGCTTCCGGGGTGTTCACCATGGTCATCTCGCCCATCGGCGTTTTCATCACATTGCGACGGGAGTCAGGAAACTTGAGCAGGCTGTCGACCTCCACGTCCATCGGTCCCTGCGGCGACTTGACCGTCATGGTGCCGACGGTGCGGATGGCCTGCACCGACATCAGCTTGGCCTTGCCGCCGGCGAAGTCCTGCGCCTTGCGCGCGAGGGCCATACCGTCCGGGGTGCTGGCCATGGGAGCAGCACCGGCCGGCTTGGAGCCCGGCTCCGGAATGGTCACATCGATCTTGGAGACCGTGCCCACGCTGGCCAGCGGCGCGTCGAAGTCTTTGTCCTTGCCGACCACCAGAAGTGACATCTGCTCGGGGTGCACGTATTTTTTCGCCACGCGCTCGACGTCGGCTTTGGTCACCTTCTCGATGCCGCCGACGTACTGGTCGTACCAGGTGGCCGGATATCCGTAAAACTCCAGGTTCACGCGCTGCTGCAGGACCTTGGCGCGCGAGTCCATGGTGAAGATGTACGAGTTGAGGATGGCTTCCTTGGCCAGAGAAAGCTCTTCGTCCGTGAAGGGCTTGGTCTGCAGGTCTGCGATGTTGCCGCGGAGGGCCTTGATCGCTTCGAGGGTCGAACCGCTTTTGGTTCCCATCCAGATGCGGAACACGCCGGGGTGATCCCAATCGCTGCCCACACCGCCACCAACGCCGTAAGCGAGCCCGCGAGCGGAGCGGATGTCGTTCATCAGACGGCCGGAGAAGCCGCCGCTGAGAACCTCATTCATCACCTGCAGCGCATAGAAGTCGGGATTCTTGCGGGTGGTGCCGCCGTGGATCAGATAGATGTTGCTCTGGGTCACGTCATCCTTGGAGATGAAGTAAACGCCGGTTTTGGCCGGCTGGATGTCGGTCGGTGCGGCCGTCGGCGTCTGCGGACCCCTGGGCCACGAGCCGAACGCTGTGCGCACCTTCTGCTCCATGACCGCCGGATCGAAGTCGCCGGTGAAACCGAGGATGATGTTGTTGGGGTGCACGTAGCGCTTGTACATGGCCACCAGGTCTTCGCGGGTGATGGCGGCGACGGTGGAGTACTCCATCTGACGGGCGTAGGGCGAGCTGGACCCATACGCAATCTTCGTCGCCTCGCGGTCGCCGAGACCTCGGGGGTCATCGTTGCGGCGCGAGATTCCTGTGTTCGCCTGGGTCTTGGCCAGGTCCACCTTCTCCTGCCGGAAGGTGGGGTGCTGGAGGAGCTCGGCGAAAATCGGGAACACATTGTCGAAATCGCTCTTCAGCACGTTGAGACTGATGCTGGTGGAGTCATCGCTGGCGCTGGTCTCCACCTTGGCGCCACGTGATTCCAGGAAATCATCGAGCTGGTCGCCGGTTTTGGATTCGGTTCCACCGGTCCTCCAGGCCTGGCCATAGACGCCGGCCAGTCCGGCATGGTCGGCGGCTACGTCGCGTGCACCGCCGCGAACGCGCGCCCCGCCACGAATCAATGGAAGGCTGTGGTCTTCCATGAAGAACACCACCATGCCGTTCTCCAGCACGATGCGCTTGGCCTGAGGCACGACCATCTTGCGCAGAGCAGGAGTCTTGATCTCTTTGTAACTGTTCACCTGGGCGACCAGGGGGGCGAGCGTCAACAGCACGCCCGCCGCCATCATCGGTAGTCTGAGCAATCTCATTTCGCCTCTCCCTTGGATGCCTTGGCCGGCGCCTTGTCCGACTCGATCATGCCCACCGTCCGGTTCGAGGCCATGAAGGTGGCGTTGGCCACGCGGCGAATGTCCGCTGCGGTCACCTTGTCGATCCGTTCGATCTCATGGAACAGCTCACGCCAGTCGCCGAAACGGGTCTGCGCCTCGGCCAGCTGCAGGGCCAGGTCGCTGTTGCCGTCCAGACGGCGGATCAGATCGGCCTTGGCCCGCGTCTTCACGGACTGCAGTTCGTCGGCCGGAACATCTTCGACCTTCAACCGCTCGATCTCCGCACGAAGCGGCTCGGACATCTCCGATGCTTTGTGGCCCGCCGCGGGGATGGCCAGGAAGGTGAACTCGCTCGGATACTTGTTGCCCGGGAATGCAGCGATCACCTGGGTCACCGCTGCCAGCTTCTTGTCGCGCACCAGCGACCGATAGAGCCGTGAGGTGCGACCGTTGGAAAGCACGTCATCGATGACCGTGAACACAGCGTCATCGGGATCGGTGGCTGCGGAACGGTGATAGCCCTCCAGGTAGACCGGCTGCGAGGTCTCGTGCAGGACAATGCTCTTCTCGCCGATCTGTTTCGGCTCGATGGTGCGCAGGGCCTCAGGAGCCGGCGCTTTCGGCAGGCGTCCCAGGTACTTCTGCACGATCGGGAACACCTCGTCGGCCTTCACGTCGCCGACGATGGCCACCACCATGTTGGAAGGGACGTAGTACTTTTTGAAGAAGGCGGCGGCGTCGGTCGCCGAGAACGACGAGAGGTCGGACGGCCAGCCCACGACGGGCATGCCGTACTGATGCGCGGTGAAGGCCGTGGCCAGGAACTGCTCGATCAGGCGCCCGATGGGATTGCTCTCGGTGCGCATGCGCCGCTCTTCGGTGACCACGTCGCGCTCCTTGTAGAACTCGCGGAACACCGGATGAAGAAAGCGCTCCGACTCCAGATACGCCCACAGCTCCACCTGATTGGAGGGCATCGAGTAGAAGTAGGCCGTCTGGTCGGAGGAGGTGAAGGCGTTGACGCCTGCGGCACCGTTGCGATCGACGATCTTGGAGAACTCGTTGCCGACGACGTGCTTGTCCGCGGCAGCGACCGCCGCTTTCCAGTCTTTCTCCAGCTGGGCGACTTTCGCGTCATCGTGGGCCACGGTGTCGCGGCGCGCACGGCTGTAGGCCTCGTAAGTCTTTTCGACCTTCTCCAGCGCCGCTTTCTCCGCGACGTAGTTGGAGGTGCCGACCTTGTTCGTGCCCTTGAACGCCATGTGCTCGAACATGTGCGCCAGTCCGGTGATGCCGGGGACCTCCTGCGCCGATCCAGCATTGACGAAGGTCACAAACGAGAATACGGGTGCTTCCGGTCGCTCCATGACGATGACGGTCAGGCCGTTGTCGAGCTTGCGCAATGTGGTGCGCTTCTCGTACGAGGCCAGGTCCTGCGCGGACATGCTGGCCGCGATCGTCAGGAGAGCGAAGAATACGGAGACTCTTCGAACTGCTCCCATCAAAATCCTCCTCAGACTGGTTTGTTGCAGGTGGGCAGGCAACCGTGGAAAAGGCGACCTGCGGGGACGGCGATTATACGTCGCCGTAGGGCGGGAGTTTTCCAAAAACTAAGCGTGTCGGGGCAGCTATCCAAATCATGTCGCGCGTTCTCCGATGCAGGGCGCATCGAGGGCCCTGACTGGAGCCGGCGCAGCCGGCAGAAGACTGTAGCCCCCGGCTTCAGCCGGGGGAACGCAGCGACCCGATGCAGCGAAGCCTGCTTCACCGGGCGACAGAACGGTTCCGCGTCATCTGGCGAACCGCCGAATAGTGCATCCGCGGTTCTGTCGCCCGCTGAAGCAGGCTCGCGAAATGGGAGTTCTCGCTTTCCCCCGGCTGACGCCGGGGGCTACAGTCTCTCGCCGGCTGTGCCGGCTGAAATCTGCTGGAGGGGAGCCTCTTACTGGCCCCTTACTGTCCGATGATCGGACCGATCACTTCGTTGATGCCGCCGCGGTTCTCCATCAGAGTCCGTGCGCTGAACAGGATGAAGCCGACCGCTCTCCGCTCGCTCTTCACCAGTGCCAGCTGTTGGGCGATCTCTTCAGGCGGCACGCTGGCCGGGCGCCCTGTGGATACCCGGTTGATGCTCATGCCGGCCACGATCCCCCGGCCGCGCACGTCCTGTTCGCTCCACCAGCGCAGCAGCACCGGAAAGCTCTGCTCGCGTTTCGCGATCGGCCAGTAGAGCTGGGGTGCCAGGTAATCGACCCAGCCCTTCTGCAGCCAGAGGCGCGAGTCGGCGTAGATCTTCTCGTAGGAATCCAGACCTTCGATCTGCGGCGGATGGTGCGGCCGCCAGATCCCGAACGGGCTGATTCCCACTTCCACCCGATTCCTGATCCCTTTGACCGAGCGGTACAGATCGCGCACGAATTGATTGATGCTGTCCCGCCTCCAGTCGTTGCGGGAAAGCCGTCCGCCACCGGTCTGATAGCGCTGCCAGGTGGGCTCGTCGGGGAAGTCGATGATCTGCCCCGAGGCATCTTTCTCCTGGTAGGGATAGAAGTAGTCATCGAGGTGAACGCCATCGACGTCGTAGCGCTTCACCACGTCTGCGATGACGTTGAGGACCTCGGTGCGCACGGCGGGATCGCCCGGATCCAGCCAGACGTATTTGCCGTAGTCGACGACCTGCTCCGGATGCAGCCGCACCACCTGCGCCGCGCTCTGCGGTGACTCGGGGTTCGGATGGTGTGCGCGAAACGGATTGAACCAGGCGTGCAGTTCCATGCCCCGCGCGTGCGCCTCGGTGATGGCGAACGAGAGAGGATCGTAGAAAGGCTCCGGTGCTCTTCCCATCGTCCCGGAGAGAAACTCCGACCATGGCTCCAGGCTCGACGCGTACACGGCGTCCGCCTTTGGCCGGACCTGCAGAAAAATCGCGTTGAGGTGCAGAGATGCCGCGCGGTCGAGGATGGCGATCAGCTCCTGCCGTTGGGCCTCCGGCGTGAGGTCGCGGCGCGACGGCCAGTCGCCGTTGTTCACCGTGGTAACCCACAGTCCGCGCAGCTCCCGCGACCGATGGGGGAGTGGGTGGGTCGTGGCACATGCTGCGAGAAAAAGAGCGAGCGCAGGGACGAGCAGTCGTTTCACGGGAGAAAGCGTATGGCAGAAACCAGAAACCAGAAACCAGAAGCTACCCGGCTGCGGAGGATGGGCCTGCCTCTCGGAGCGCCGGCATCCCTGCCGGCCGGTCCGCCGGCATCTTGCCGGCGGAAGCTCGCCAAGTCGTTGCAGGCGAAGTGTTCGCGTCTACCACCGGTGGATTTTTGTGGACTCAAGTGGAGAAAGGTGGTACAAAGTCTCCTAATCCGCGGAAAGTCAGTAGAAATCATGGTCGAGCCGAGCGTTTTGATGGGGCATGCCCCCGCCAAGGTTGACGACAAGGGCCGTCTGAAGGTCCCTGCCGGCTTCCGGAAGCTCATTGAAGAGAAATACGGATCGGACTGCTTCATCACCTCCACCGATGGCGAGCGGGCCACGATCTATCCGATGGCGGTCTGGTACGACTTCCAGGGACGCCTCTCGAAGGTGCCCTCGACGTCGATGCCGAAGGCGAAGCTGCTCGAGCGCCTGAACTATTACGGGCAGGCCGCCACCATCGATGCCCAGGGTCGCGTGCTGATCCCGACGATCCTGCGCAACGTTGCCGGGATCGTCGAGGACGTGGTGGTGATCGGGAACACCGATCACCTCATCGTCTGGAATGAGGAGCGGATTCAGAAGCGGATGTCGGAGACGCCGCTCACGAACGAGGATTGGAAGGAGCTGGAGCTCCACGGTGTGTGAGGTTCCGCGATTTCGCGGTCGTTAGCAGGACTGGGAATCGCGCAACCTCATGCATGAGTCGGTTCTTTTACATGAAGTCGTCTCTGCTCTTCGCCCGTCGCCAGACGACGGAACGATGGTGGATGCGACGGTCGGTCTCGGTGGTCACGCAGAAGCGCTCCTGGCGCAATACCCATCGATCCGGCTGCTGGCCATCGATCGCGATGGAAAGGCTCTGGAGCACTCGCGGAAGCGGCTGGAGAAGTTCGGTTCACGGGTGACGTTCGCAAGGGGACGCCACGAAGCGCTCATTGACATTCTGAAGCAGTCTGGTGTCACCGAGGTCAGTGGCATCCTCGCCGATCTGGGCGTGTCGTCCATGCAGCTCGACGACGCCTCGCGCGGCTTCTCATTCCGCTTCGATGCGCCGCTGGACATGCGCATGGGGCAGGAGTCGCAATCGGCCGCCGATCTGGTGAACTCCCTGGAGGAAGCGGCCCTGGTGGTCATCCTCAAGGAGTACGGAGAGGAGCCGATGGCCAAGCGAATCGCGCGGGCCATCGTCGCAGCGCGCGCGGAGGCACCGATCGAGACCACCGGTCAACTGGCCGCAGTCATTCGCAGCGTCAAGCGCTCGAGGCCGCAGGACATCGATCCATCGACGCTCACCTTCCAGGCGCTGCGCATCGCAGTCAACGAGGAACTGGTGGGGTTGGATCGTTTCATCGAAGAGGGAGTTGCTCTGCTGGAGCCCGAGGCGCGCATGGCGGTGATTTCGTTCCATTCGCTCGAGGATCGCATCGTCAAGAGAGCCTTCCGCCGCCTGGAAGGGGAATGCACCTGCCCGCCCGGCCTGCCGGTGTGCGGGTGCGGAGCCGAGGAAGTGGTGACGTCGTTGACGGGAAGGCCAGTGACTGCTTCAGAAGAAGAACGGATACGAAATCCGCGATCGCGCAGCGCGAAGCTGCGAGTCGCAGAGAAACGGAGAGAGGGCCGGCGGTCGTAAGCCTCCGCAGTCTCTCCAGCAGGTCGTCGAAGCCAGGCAGCAAGGGTGAAGGTTGGGGAAGGGTTGGGCGTGTGTGCGTCCCGGAGCTCGGGAGGGGTGGCGGGTGGAGCGTGGGTGGGTGTGGATGGTTTTCGGGTTCGTGCTAGCAGGCAGATCTTCACCCTTGTTCCCCGGCTTCGACCGGTCGATCCATGTACGCACAGAAAAAGCCGATCGAAAATACCCACATCGTCCGTGAGCGCGACCGCCAGCGTTTCCGCGAGCTGATCGCTGTTGCCGGCATTGGCCTTCCGATCGGCCTCTTTCTTCTTCTGTTCACCTGGCAGAACCTCGAGGTGATGCGCCTGGGGCACGAAGCCACGCGGCTTCAGAAGCAGAGAAAGGAAATCGAGAACTCCAACAAGAATCTGAACCTGGAGCTGGACCGGCTGACCGCCCTCGCTTCGGTGGAAGCGCGGGCCACATCCCTCGGCTTCGAGCGCACCGACCCTGGCATGGTGGTGATGGTCGAACAGGAATCGCGCGCGGGCGCGGCGAGCCAGAGAGCCACCGCGTCGGGGCTGGACGCTCATGAGGGTGGAGGGCGTTGATGACCCTCTCCCGTCGCCGCGTTCTCTTTCTCTTCTCATTCCTGGCCGCCTGGGGCGTCATCGTCGTCGGCCGGCTGATGCAGGTGCAACTCGTTCGGCACGGCGAATACGTGTCCAAGGCGCAGCGCCAGCAGGAGCGCACCATCGCCCTCAGCCCTCTGCGCGGGTCGATCCTGGACGCACGCGGCCGAGTGCTGGCCGAGAGCGTCTCCGCGGAATCGATCTACGCCGATCCTCAGGCCATCTCCAACATCGAACACACCGCACGGGCGCTGGCATCGATTCCTGCGTTGAACATGAGCGTCGATACCCTCGAAAAGAAGCTGGCTGCCGGTGGCGGCTTCGTCTGGATCGCCCGCCAGGTTTCGCTGGAGGCTACCTCCGCAGTCCGCAAGCTGCGGCTTCCGGGCATCTATTACCTTGACGAGCACCGCCGCTCCTACCCTCGCGGAGCGCTCGCCGCGAACGTGATCGGATATGTCGGGCTGGATGGGGAAGGCCTGGCGGGCGTGGAGCATTCGTTCGATTCTCACGTGCGCGGCCGTGCCGGCCGGGTGACTCTGCTGCGCGATGCGCGCAAGGGGATGTACTTGGTCGGAGGGGAAGGCGCCAATCGCGCCGTCGATGGATCGGACGTCGTCCTGACCATCGATTCCGTCGTGCAGTTCATTGCCGAACGCGCACTGACCGACGCGGTGACCCGCTATCACGCGGCGGGGGGTTCGGTGGTGGTGATGAACCCGGCAGACGGGTCCATTCTGGCCATGGCCTCCGCTCCGACCTTCGATCCGAATCGATTCCGCGACTCCCCTCCGGCCTCCTGGCGGAATCACAGCGTCCAGGATCTCTACGAGCCCGGCTCGACCTTCAAGGTCATCACGGCGTCGGCAGGGCTGGAAGAAGGAGTGGTCACACCCTCCCAGATGCTCGACTGCGGAAACGGGGTGATCACGGTCGGCAACGTGGACATTCATGAGCACGGGCACAACCAGTACGGGCTCATCACGTTCGAGGATGTGATGGTGCATTCGTCGAATGTCGGCGCGATCCGTGTCGGGCTGGCTCTCGGTCAGGAGAATTTTTATCGCTACATTCGCCGCTTTGGCTTCGGCGAGCGCACCGGCATTCCTCTGCCCGGAGAGGCGTCGGGCATCCTGCGACGGACCAGCCGCTGGTCGGCGGTATCGAATGCCAGCATGTCGATGGGGCAGGAGATCAGCGTCACCCCTCTGCAGATCGTCGCTGCGTTTGCCACGGTGGCAAATGGTGGGCTCCGGGTCACCCCGCGCATCGTCGACCGGCTTGTCGACAGCAACAACAACACAGTCGCCCGGGTTCCGGCACCGCCTCCCGTTCGCGTGATTTCGGAAAGGACCGCCGCTGTTCTCAACGAGATTCTGAAAGCCGTCGTCGCTCGCGGTACTGGCGCCCCTGCCGCGCTGGCTGACCACGTAGTGGCGGGAAAGACCGGCACCGCACAGAAGGCGGCACGAGGCGGTTACTCCCCGGACAAGGTGGTCGCGTCGTTCGGCGGGTACGTTCCCGCTGATCGGCCGCGACTGGCCATCCTGGTGGTCATCGATGAGCCTAAGGGCGCGCAGTACGGCGGGACCGTGGCCGCGCCGGCCTTCCGTGAGATTGCCGAATCGACACTCCGCTATCTCGGTGTCGCCCCTTCCGTTCCCTCCCGGACCATCGGTGTGGGCGCCCCGTTGCTGGCGACGTTTTCGCAACACTTAGGAGATACGGCTGAGCGATCGGCGACGATGGGAGGGCGTGAGGGTGTGCCCGATGTTCGCGGCCTCGATGCGCGCGCAGCGGTGGCCAGAGCGACCGCGGCAGGTTTCGTCGTGCGCGCCACAGGGAGCGGGGTGGTTCAATCTCAAAATCCAGAGCCGGGAGGCGGTCCAGCCTCCTCTGGCGTGATCGTCCTTCGGCTCGCGGAAGGCACGCGATGAAACTGCGCGACGTTCTGCAGGACGTGCCGGTCCGCTCGATCGCGGGGGACACCAATGTCGAGATCGCCGCGGTGGCCAGCGATTCCCGCCTGGTGGCCACGGGTACGCTGTTCGTGGCCATCCCCGGGCTGAAAACCGACGGTGCAAGGTTCATCGAGGCCGCGGTCCAGAAGGGGGCGGCAGCGATCGTGACCGAGGATGCATCGACCGGCTCGGGCGGCCAGACGGTGGTGCAGGTTGCCGATGCCCGCGGAACACTGGCTCTGATCGCCGCGAATTTCTACGGTCGGCCCGCTTCGAAGATTTCCCTCGTCGGCGTGACCGGGACCTCGGGGAAGACCACCACCACCAAGATGATCGAATCGGTGTTCGATGCTGCCGGCCAGCCAGTCGGTCTCATCGGGACCATCGAATACCGGGCTGGAGAGGAGCGGCTGGTGGCGGACCGCACCACCCCCGACGCCATCGTTCTGCAGCAGTGGTTCGCCAAGATGGTTGCAGCAAAGGTGCGCCATGCCGTGATGGAGGTTTCCTCGCACGCGCTGTCGCTGAAACGCACCCTGGGGATCCGGTTCGCTGCAGGCGTGTTCACGAATCTCTCGCAGGATCACTTCGACTTCCACAAGGACTTCGAGGATTACTTCTCGGCGAAGCGAATGCTTTTCGATCAGATCGACCGGTCGAGAAAGACTGCCGTCATCAACGTGGACGACCCGTACGGTGGCCGGCTGGCCGCAGAACTGGGCGCGACGGCCATGACCTTCGGTAGCAGTCCGGAGGCCGACATTCATCCGCAGGAAGGCTTCCGCATTGACGTGACCGGTTTGCACGGCACGGTGAGGACGCCGGTGGGCGCCGTCCGGGTTCAGTCGAATCTGCTGGGAGCGCCGAACCTCTCCAACTGGATGGGGGCGATCGGGGCGGCATTGACAGTGGGCATTCCGGTGGAGACGATCGAGGAGGGAATCCGCACTCTGCAGTCGGTCCGTGGACGCTTCGAAACGGTGCCTTCGGCGGATGCGGACGGACCGACGGTGCTGGTGGACTATGCGCACAAGCCCGACGCGCTGGAGAAGCTGCTGCATGCGGTCAGGGATCTCTCCGCCGGACGGAGGGTGGTGGTCCTCTTCGGCTGCGGAGGCGATCGGGACCGGGACAAGCGGGCCAAGATGGGCGCTATCGCGGCAAGGCTGGCCGATTCCGTCGTGCTCACCAGCGACAATCCGCGCAGCGAGAAACCGGAAGCAATCCTCGACGACATCGAGTCGGGAATGGCCGGGGCGGGGAACTTCGTGCGGATTGTTGACCGCCGCGAGGCCATCGCCCGGACGCTGCTGGAAGCGACTGCCAGAGACGTGGTGGTGATCGCCGGCAAGGGTCATGAGTCCTACCAGGTGGTGGGCGATCAGATCCTGCACTTCGACGATCGGGAAGAAGCGCAGTTCGCATTGAAAACACGTCACGAAAAAATTTCTCACAAAGAGATATGAAATGGTGTTGAAATCTATGACCAAATCGTTTTATCATTTACTGCCATCGGATAGGTGTTCTGTTCCGGCTTCGTCGATCGTTTCGGGTGCGGGTGGATGGATGGCGATCGTCGGGCAGCTTCGGGGGAAGGGCCTCGATCGACGAAGCACGGCGGAGCCGGAACAGAACATCAGCACGATGGGCAGCCAGCAGGAAGGGAGGGCTTCACGATGCCCACATTGACCTTCCGTCACCTCGCCGAGATGGCCGGCGGCGAAGTGGTCCAGGGCGGCGAGGTTTCCTTCGACTCTGTGGTCATCGACAGTCGCGAGGTGAAACCCCGCTCGGTCTTCTTCGCCATCCAGGGGGACCGGCTCGACGGACACCAGTTCGCCGCGCAGGCGCTGCAGGCAGGCCAGGGCATCGTGGTCAGCGAGGTTCCCGCCGATCTGCCGCCCGGCAAAGGCGTGGTCAGGGTGGCCGACACCACCGTGGCCCTGCAGCAGCTGGCGCGCTCCATCCGCGAGCGTGGGGACTTCCTGCTGATTGCCATCACCGGTTCCGCCGGCAAGACCACCACCAAAGAGATGATCGCCACGCTGGTGGGCACGGAGCGGCGCACGTTCAAGTCCTGGGGCAATTTCAACAATCTGATCGGCTGCCCGCTATGCATTGACAACACGCCGGACGACGCCGAGGTGGTGGTCAGCGAGATGGGCATGAACCACAGGGGCGAGATCGCTCAGCTGGCCGGCCTGACCCGTCCCGACATTGGCGTCTACACGAACATCGGCCCGGTGCATATCGAGTTTTTCGGGACCATCGAGAAAATCGCAGAGGCCAAGAGGGAATTGCTGGAGAACCTCAAGCCCGGTGGCACGGTCGTTCTCAACGCCGACAATCGTTACGTGATGGACATCGGTCGAGGATTCGAGGGCATCACCATCACCTACGGAATCGATGCCCCCGCTGATGTGCGCGCGGAGAACATCCAGGAGCGCGGGCTGCTGGGAACCTCCTTCCGCGTCGAGGGGCACCAGTTCGAGCTCTCTCTTCCCGGACGCCATAACCTGGAGAACCTGCTGGCTGCCATCGCCACCGCTCGTGCCATCGGCATCTCCTGGGAAGGAATTCGCGAGGGTGTGTCGCTGCTGAAACCGGCGTATCACCGCGGTGTGATCGTCCGCTGGAACGAGGCGATTCTCTACGACGACACCTACAACTCCAACCCCTACGCGCTGTCCAGTGCCCTGACGCTCATGGAGCAAGCCGGCGTCAGCGGCAGGCGCATCGCCGTCATCGGCGACATGCTGGAGCTGGGAGAGCGGGAGCACGAGTACCACCGAGAGTCCGGCGCCGCCATCCCCAGGAGCATCGATGTGGTGATCGGAGTGGGCCCCCGATCGAAGTCGCTGCTCGATGGTGCGCGGCAGTCGGGATTCGGAGAGCAGTCGCTGTATCACTTCGACGACGCCGAGGCGACCACCGGTTTTCTGCGGACGTTCCTTCGCCCGGACGACCTGGTTCTGATCAAGGCATCGCGCGGCATCGGTCTGGACCGGATCGTCACCGCGCTGGAGGAAGCATGAAGCCATTCGATCATCACGGCGGGAGACTCCCTCATGTCATGAGTCCTGAAGGAGTTCGCTGATGCTGTACTACCTGCTCTATCCGCTTCGGGGGATGATCTCCGGCTTCAACGTCTTCCGCTACATCACCTTCCGCACAGCCTGGGCCGCCCTCACCGCCCTGGTGATCTCCTTCATCCTCGGCCCCTGGCTGATCGAGCGCATGAAGGAGATCAAGGCCGGTCAGTTCATCCGCGAAGAAGGGCCGAAGTCCCATCAGCAGAAGGCCGGGACTCCCACCATGGGCGGGATCCTGATCAACGTGGCCATCCTGATTCCGACCATTCTCTGGGCGGATATCCGCAATCCTTACATCTGGATCATCCTCTTCGTGACCTTCGCTTACGGGGCCATCGGCTTCATCGACGACTACCGCAAGCTGACCAAGAAGCAGAACGAGGGACTGACGTCAAAGGAGAAGTTCACGCTGCAGATCGGCGTGGCCCTGGCGGCGGGACTGGCCATCGCCTACCTGCCGGCAATCCACAACAACTACTCGACGGTGCTGACCTTCCCCTTCTTCAAAACGCTGCACCTCAATCTCGGCTTTCTCTACATTCCCTTCATCATCGTGATCCTGGTGGGCGCATCGAACGGTGTGAACCTGACCGACGGGCTGGACGGGCTGGCCATCGGATCCACGCTCATCGTCGCCGTGACCTACACCATCCTCACGTATGCAGCGGGCAACTTCCGCGTGGCCGACTACCTGCACATCGCGTGGGTGCCCCAGGCCGGTGAGCTCGCTGTCTTCTGCGGGGCCATGGTGGGGGCCTCACTGGGATTTTTATGGTTCAACGCCCATCCCGCCGAGATCTTCATGGGTGACGTCGGCTCCCTGGCCCTCGGCGGTGCCATCGGATGCCTGGCCGTCATGATCAAGCAGGAGATTCTTCTCGGGCTGGTCGGCGGTCTGTTCGTGATGGAAGGGATGTCCGTGGTCCTGCAGGTGGCCTCGTTCAAGCTCACCGGCAAGAGAATCTTCAAGATGTCGCCGCTCCATCATCACTTCGAGCTGGCTGGATGGCGCGAAACCAAAGTCGTGGTGCGGTTCTGGATCATCGCCATCATCTTCGCGCTGGTGAGTCTGTCGACGTTGAAGCTGAGGTGATCATG
The DNA here is from genome assembly GCA_046594105.1 of Thermoanaerobaculia bacterium. GTDB lineage: Bacteria > Acidobacteriota > Thermoanaerobaculia > Gp7-AA8 > Gp7-AA8 > JBDSGC01. Next base: position 3,506 of record JBKJQB010000350.1, on the reverse strand, counting down.
CCGGCGCGGGCGGGGTGTGACGGGCGGTGGGGCATGCGGCGGCAGGGGATGTGCGCGCGCGGATGCTCCTGGCGTTCCGGTCGGCCTGGCCATGGAAGGCAGGGGGAGCCCTCCGCATGAAGACGCTGGTGATCGGAGCGGGACGATCGGGCGTCGCCGCGGCGAACTTTCTGGCCGCTCGCGGTGAGGAGGTTTGCCTCACCGACGCGAACGCCAGCCCCGATCTGCCCGACTCTCTGGCCGACTCGGTGCGGCGTTCCTTCGGTCACCAGGGCGACGCGCTGCTCGATGGCGTCCGGCTGGTGGTCATCAGCCCGGGAGTGCCGCTGACCGTTCCACTGGTGAAGCGCGCCGCGATCCTGGCCATTCCTGTGGTCGGAGAGATCGAGCTGGCCTTTCGTCACCTGCGTGGACCGGTCATCGCCATCACCGGTTCGAACGGCAAGAGCACCACCACGGCCCTCATCGGCGAGATCCTCAAGGTCGGCGGAAGGCAGCCCATCGTGGCGGGGAACATCGGAACTCCGCTCATCTCGGCCATCGATCAGGAAAGGCCGCGAACGTACGTGCTGGAGTTGTCCTCATTCCAGCTGGAGACGGTGGACACGTTTCATGCGGACGTCGCGCTGCTGCTCAACATCACTCCCGATCACATGGATCGGTATGAAAACTTCGAAGCCTACGCTGCTGCCAAATACCGGGTCTTTCGGAATCAGAGTGCCGGAGACGTGGCCATCATCAACGCCACCGATCGCCTTGGCGGGTCTCCAGCTCCCCATGTCCGCAACTGGCGCTTCTCGGCCTCGGAGAAGGTGGAGCAGGGCGCCTGTCTGGAAGGTGATGATCTGGTGACAAGGATCGATGGCCAGGAGCGAAGGATTCCCCGTTCTTCGCTGGCCCTGCAGGGAGCGGCGAACGTGGAGAACGCACTTGCCGCATGGCTGGCCGCCCGCGCCTCCGGGGTCGACGATTTGAGCGTGCAGATTGCCTTCGGATCGTTTCAGGGACTGCCACACCGGATGGTGCTGGTGCGCGAGCGCGACGGCGTGCGCTGGGTCAACGACTCCAAAGGCACCAATGTGGATGCCACACTCAAGTCGCTGGAGGGATTCTCAGCCCACAGCGTGATCCTCATTCTCGGAGGCAAGGACAAGGCCGGCGAATTCGAGCGCATGCGCGACATGGTCCAGGAGAAAACCCGCACCGTGCTCACCATCGGAGCGGCTGCCGGGCGGATCGCTGAGGCTCTGGAGGGAAGCTGTCCCATCGTCCCCGCCGGCGACCTGGAGAAGGCGGTCGGGTGGGCTGCCGAAAACGCGTCGACCGGAAACACCGTGCTCCTCTCGCCTGCCTGCGCCAGCTTCGATCAGTACCGCAACTTCGAACATCGCGGCGAGCACTTCGAGACTCTGGTGCGGGCCCTATGAACCGGACCGCGTCCATGCCGAAGGACCGCTCATGAGCCGCAAACTCAGTTACGACAGTTACCTGTTCGGTGCAGCCATGCTGATCATCGTGATCGGCCTGGTGATGATCTATTCAGCCTCCGCCATGATCACCACGCAGAAGGTGGGGGCGGAATCGCCCTACTACTTCCTGACGCGCCAGTGCCTCTGGCTGCTGGCGGGCGGCGCGGTCATGCTGACCCTGATGCACGTCGACACGTCGCGGCTGCGCGACCGGCGGGTGATCGCGGCGCTGATGATCGGCGTGCTGGCCGCACTGATCCTGGTCATGTTCCAGCCGGCCATCAACGGGCGTCACCGATGGATCGTCTTCCCGATGTTCCAGGTGCAACCCTCGGAGTTTGCCAAGCCGGTGCTCATCCTCTTCCTGGCGGCGTTTCTCGCGCAGCGTGAGGAACGGATCAACGAGGTCACGGCCACCCTGCTCCCGCTGGGGGCGGTGCTGGCCCTGTTTGGCGGCCTCATCGTCCTCGAGGATTTCGGCACCGCCACCACCATCATCCTCGTTGCGGTGGGGATGATCTTCGCGGCAGGCATCGCCTGGAACCGCATCGCCATCTTCGCCATGATGCTGGTTCCCGCGGCAGCCATGCTGATCGTGAACACTGCCTATCGCCGCGATCGTCTGTTCACGTTCCTGAATCCGGAGGCCGATCCGCTGGGAAAGGGATTCCAGGCCATGCAGAGCCTGATTGCCGTGGGCACCGGCGGGCTGCGCGGACTGGGCATCGGCAACGGGAGGCAGAAACTGTTCTTCCTTCCGGAGCCGCATACCGACTTCATCTACTCCATCATCGGCGAGGAGCTGGGCTTCATCGGCGCATTCGGGCTGCTGGCGATTTTCGCCTTCCTGGTCTGGCGCGGCTACCGCCTGACGCGCCACGCGCATGGCCGTTTCGAGTTCTACGCAGCGCTGGGCTTCACGCTGTTGATCGCCATCCAGGTGCTGATCAACGTGAGCGTGGCCCTCTGCCTGCTCCCGACCAAAGGCCTGCCTCTGCCACTGGTGAGCTACGGCGGGTCTTCGCTGATGACCAGTCTGATCGCAGTCGGAATTCTTCTGAATCTGTCGCAACAATCGAGCTGACGTGAGGGGTGTGATGGGCGTGAATGGCTGGAACGGGATGGAGTGGACGAGGGCGGACGACGCACAACGCGGCGCCGCCGTCGAAGGACTCCGCATCGTGAATCGGCCATTGAGATCTCGCGACTTCGCAGGTCCCCATTTATCCACGCAGCAACTGGTTGTCGGGAGGCCGGGCCGGTCTTCCGGAGGTGCGCAATGTCCAGGACTCTGATGATCGCGGGCGGCGGAACGGGGGGGCACATCTACCCTGCCATCGCCATCGCGCAGGAATTCGTCAGTCGAGGTGATGGCCGGAACGTGATTTTCGTAGGGACCGCACGCGGACTGGAGAAGACCATCGTCCCCAAAGCCGGCTTTCCGCTGGAACTGATCTCCGTGGGCGGACTGCAGGGAAAAGGTCCATTGGAGCTGGCAAAGAATCTGGCCCGCCTGCCGGTTGGCTTCTTCCAGGCCTGGGGACTGCTGGGGCGGCACCGACCAGGCATGGTGCTGGGAGTGGGCGGCTATGCCTCGGGACCGGTGCTCGCGGCCGCGCGGATGCGAGGGATTCCCACGGCCATCCACGAGCAGAACGCCTATCCGGGATTGACCAACCGCATCCTGGCTCGTTTCGTCCAGACCGTCGCCGTCGCATTCGCGGGCGCTCTGCCCCGTCTCCAGCGGACCGATGGCGTGGTGACCGGCAACCCGGTGCGGCAGGAGTTCTTCACCGCGGCGTCGGCACGGCCGATTGGCGCGGCCGACGGCGCGCGGATCCGCCTGCTCATCTTCGGCGGTTCCCAGGGTTCCAAGACGATCAACGATGCCATGACCGGGGCGCTGCTGTTCCTGTCCCGCTTGAAAGGACGGCTGGACATCGTTCATCAGACCGGACCGAAAGAGCTGGAGCACGTCCGGGAGGCCTACCGGACGTCCGCATTCAGCGACGCCCGCGTCGTTGCCTACCTCGATCC
>JBKJQB010000318.1:0-7914 GCA_046594105.1 Thermoanaerobaculia bacterium | reverse complement strand
CGACGGTTCGCCGGATGGCGCGGGACCCTTCTGTCGCCCGCTGAAGCGGGCTTCGCTGAATCGGGTCGCTAAGTTCCCCCGGCTGAAGCCGTGGCTGAAGCCGGGGGCTACATTCTTCTGCCGGCTTCGCCGGCTCCGCCAGGCCCGCCACCAATCCTTGACACCTCCGACCGGTAGCCCGACACTGAGGCGTGCTGCCGTCAACCACCGCGCGCGAACCGCGTCGCCATGCCCAATGGACCTTCAAGGCCCTGGTGATGGTGGCCGGCGTGCTGGCCACGGTCACGGTGATCTCCATCTTTTTCAGCGGCCGTGCCACCACCGACCTCCAGCGCTCACGCCATCGCGTCGACGCCCTGCGCGCCGACATCCAGCGTGTCGAAAGCGAGAACGCCCGCCTCCGCCGAGAGATCGAAAGCGCCCGCCAGTCGACCTACTCCGTCGAGAAAATCGCCCGCGAAGACCTCGGCATGTCCCGCAAGGGCGAGGTCATCTACATGCTCCCGGCGAAGCGATAACTTCCTTTCGACGGGCTACTGGACCGGCAGCGGCTCGATGGCCCCCGTGCCCTTCTTCGCGTCCGCAACATAAGCGTCGATCACCTTCGCGGCGCTCTCAATCTGCCGGTTCGCTTCGCTCCAGTCTTTCTGCTCGATGGCCTCCCGCACTCCGGGAACCGTCTTCACGCCGTAGCCGGTGTAGAAACCGGGGGCATAGATCTGGTGGCGGAACCAGGGACGGCGCGGCAGGCCGTCGGACTTCAGCAGCGACTGTTCGATGTGCATCAGGGCGTGATCGGCATCGACCTGACGAGCGGATGCGGCGCTCGGGAGCGCGATGGAGGCCATGTCGAAACGCTGGGCGCTCTGCTGCAACCTGGAGACGGCGTTCTGCAGCGGCGCGAAATTCAGGAACGGGACAAGCTCCTCGTTCTTCGGAAACACGGCCGGACGGGTTGGATCGGCGGCCAGCTCGTAGGTGCGCTCCCGCACCATGCGATTGCGGTCTTCGATGTCGGCGCGCATGGTGTCGGCGAGCTTGGTCAGTTCGCCGAGGTAACGGGCCACGGTGTCGGAGAAGGTGGTCAGCTCGAAAGGGAGAACATCGGCGTTGGCCAGGCGCAACACCAGCCGGCCGGTGGTCTTCGCCTGGGCCATGCCATAGTCGAAGGAAGGATCTCCGAAGCGCGTGTAGTGATCGAACGAGTCGTAGATGGAGTGGTACGAACCGCCTCCCCCCTCGCCGCCGTAGCCGATGTTCAGGGAGGCGATGCCGGTGTGCTGCAGGAAGGGCGTGAAATCGGATCCCGACCCCAAGGCGTCGAGCCGCAGCATCTTCTGATCGCGGATCTCTTTGCGCGCTTCCGGCGACGAGGCTGCGGCCATGTCGCGCGCGCGCATGCGCTCCAGCACAGATACGCCGCGCTGCGGATCCTGCACGTCGCGCGCGACCTCGGTCACCAGTTTCTCCAGGGTGTGGGAGCCGCCTGCGTCGAGGAAACCGCGGGAGTTCGAGTCGGAGTTGATGTAGACCGCGCCGTGCTGGCGCAGTTCCTCGGCATGCGTCTCCGCCCATTCGGTGGATCCGAGGAGGCCTTCCTCTTCGCCGTCCCAGGCCATGTAGAGGATGGTGCGCTTCGGACGCCAGCCGCTCTTGGCCAGTTCGCCGATGGCCCGTGCTTCCTCCAGCTCCGCCACCAGTCCGCTGATCGGATCACTGGCGCCGTTGACCCAGGCGTCGTGGTGGTTGCCATGCATGATCCACTGATCGCCGCGCTCGCTGCCCGCCAGTTTCGCGATCACGTCGTAGATGGGAACCTGCTTCCAGTCGAAAGAAAGAGCGAGGTGAACCTTCGCCGGCCCCGGTCCCATGTGGTAGGTGATGGGCAGCGATCCGCGCCATTCGGAGGGGACCACCGGGCCGCCGAGCGCCCGGAGGAGCGGAAGCGCGTCGCCGTACGAAATCGGCATCACCGGGATCTTTGTGATGACGTCGGAGTCCTTGCGATCGATCCGTTTTGCATCACGCGTGGCGCCGATTCCCGGCGTCAGCGGATCGCCGGGATGGACCGGCATGTCCAGGACCGAGCCGCGCTGCGCGCCACTCTCGCTGCGCCAGGCGCCTTTCGGATAGACGTCCCCTTGCCCGTAGCCATCATCGCGGGGATCGGAGTAGATCAGGCATCCGATGGCGCCATGCTCCGCGGCCACCTTCGGCTTGATGCCGCGCCACGATCCGCCGTAGCGCGAGATGACGATCTTGCCTTTCACATCGACGCCGTTGCGCGCCAGCAGCTCGTAATCGGCGGGCACGCCGTAATTCACGTAGACGAGATCGCCGGTGACGTCGCCGTCGGTGGAGTAGGCGTTGTAGGTCGGAAGCTGCTCCGCGGTTTGCCCCGAGGTGGCGTCCTCAGGGAGAGTGATCTCGGCGAGCGTGGCGGTGAATTTCTCGGGAGAGATCAACTCCAGCAGACGGCGTTTCGGCGTGGGAAAGAGGACCTGGAACTCTTCGATGGTCGTCTCGTAGCCCCAGGAGCGGAAGAGCGATGCGATGAACTGCGCGTTCTCCCGACCGTACGGCGATCCGATGTGATGGGGCCGCGCGGAGAGCCGCTTCATCCAGTCGCGCAGGTTCTCGCGACGAAGCTTGCCATCGAACTGTGCCTCCAGGGCGCGCTGCTTCGATGCATTGGCCGACGAGAACCCGAAGATTGGCTTCTCCTCCGTTGCCTGCTGCGCCGACGTGATGGAACCGAAAGCAACGAGGAGCACCACCGCAAGGACACGACGCATCGATCTGCCTCCTGAAACCACGAGGGGTGCATTCTAGTCGCGCCTCGCAACCTCTCGTAGCGCCTCTCGTAGCGCCTCTCGTAACGCCTCTCGTAACGCCGGCATCCTTGCCGGCCGGTCCGCCGGCATCTTGCCGGCGTGCGCTCGCCGAGTAGCACCGGCTGGAAGCCGATGCACCGGCCGGCAGGACGCCGGCGCTACGAAAGGCGGCGCCCGTATACTCGCGGCGCATGTGCGGCATCAATGGAATGTTCGCGTTCGGGCCTGCAACTCCGCCGGTCGATCGCCAGGAGATTCTTGCCACGCGCGAGTCCATGCACAGCCGCGGACCGGATGCCGGCGATGCCTGGTTCTCAGATGATGGCCGCGTGGGATTTGGCCACCGGCGGCTGGCCATCATCGATCTTTCGCCCGGCGGCGCGCAGCCGATGCGGTTCGGCTCACTGGTGATCACCTTCAATGGCGAAATCTACAACTACCGCGAGTTGCGCACGGACCTCGAATCGCGCGGCCGCAAATTTTCCTCGGAATCGGACACCGAGGTGTTGCTGCAGCTTTTCGATGAAAAGCAGGAGCGCATGCTGGACGACCTTCGCGGCATGTTCGCCTTCGCCATCTGGGACGGCGCGCGGCGTCGCTTGTTTCTGGCGCGCGATCCGTACGGAATCAAGCCTCTCTACTACACCGGCGAGGGGTCGTCGCTGCGCTTCGCGTCGCAGGTCCAGGCGCTGATCGCCGGCGGCGGAGTGAGCAGGCAATTCGACTCGGCGGGCGCGGCGGGATTCTTCCTGCGCGGCACCGTGCCCGAGCCGTTCACCATGTACCGGGCCATCCGCGCCCTTCCCGCGGGATCATTTGTTTACGTCGATGGGAATGGGATCCATGAGCCCGTGGAGTATTTTTCCATCGCCGGCACGCTGCGCGCGGCCGTGGATGCGGTCAGTCCGATGAGTGAGGAAGCGCGCGCCGCGATCGTTCACGATGCGGTCCTCGACTCGGTGCGATACCACCTCGTCTCGGACGTTCCGGTTGGAGCATTCCTGTCTGCCGGCATCGACTCCACCGCAGTGGTCGCCCTCGCGCGCGAGAACGGCGCTGCGGACCTGCAGACCATCACCCTGCGCTTCGAGGAGTATCGCGGCCGCATCAACGACGAGGCGCCGCTGGCTTCGATGGTGGCGCAGCAGTACGGCGTGCGCCACAGCATCCAGGAGCTGTCGCTCGCCGATTTCAAACACGAAATGCCGCGCATCTTTCAGGCCATGGACCAGCCCTCGGTCGATGGCCTGAACAGCTACTTCATCAGCAGAGCGGCGGCCCACTCCGGCCTGAAGGTGGCCATGTCGGGAACGGGAGGCGACGAGCTGTTCGGCGGCTACACCTCGTTTCGAGACATCCCCCGCTGGATGCCGGTCACCTCGCTGCTGTCGCGCATCCCCGGCCTCGGCAACGGGGTGCATCGCCTCAACGCGGCGCTGGCAAAGCGGAGCCACCACATCAGCCCGAAGATGGGCGAGATCGTCCGCTACGGGTCGAGCTACGCCGGCGCCTACCTGGTCAAGCGAGGACGTTTTCTCGCTGGCGAGCTGCCGGATCTGCTGGGCGCCGAGGTGGCCAGCGAAGGGATCCGGCGCCTCGACCTGCTCTCGCTGATCGAGGAGACGATCACGCCCGATCCCGGCAATCCGTTCGCGCGCGTGTCCGCGCTGGAGTCCTCGCTCTATCTGCGCAATCAGCTGCTTCGCGACATGGACTGGGCCAGCATGGCGCATTCCCTGGAAGTGCGGGTGCCGCTGGTGGATGCGCATCTGCTGCGAAGAGTGGCGCCCGCGCTGGTCCATCGCCGGGAGCGCGGCAAGCAGTTGCTGGCCCGCGCGGCGCGGCCGCCGCTGCCACCCGAGGTGCTCAATCGGCGAAAGACAGGATTCACGCTGCCCATTCGCCAGTGGCTCAGTCAGGACGGCAGCGGCCGGATCGAATTCGGGAAGCGAAGCTGGGCGCGCAAGGTGTACGAAGTGATGTTCGGCAGCGAGCGCGGACACTGGTAGGCCGGCACGGCCGGCGGCGTGGTTCGCAAAGCGTCCGCCACCATTTTCGCCGCAACTGCGTCCACTCGGGCGCTTTTGATTGCAGAGGACACGAGCTGGCCGCCTTTCCCCAGCATCGCGACAGAGGTTCAGTAGAAGCTGCGAAGACGGCTCCTAAGAACCCGTCGAAGGCCGTGCGCTTCTCATCGAGAGTCCTTCTCCCCGCGCACGGGGAGAAGGTGCCGAAGGCGGATGAGGGGAGCTCACTCGACCAAGCAGGACCCCTCATCCCCGCTTCGCGGACCTTCTCCCCGTGTGCGGGGAGAAGGACACTCGATGGAGAGGTCCCGTTTCTCTCCATCAATCGCTGCGCCCGAACTCAGGATGACGGTTGGTAGCGTTCGCGCGCACGCCTCCGCTAGTTCACTGTGCCGGCCTCTGGCTGCAGCGCCAGAGCGATCTTGCCCTCGCTGAAATTTACGAACACCGTATCCCCCGTCTTGAACGTGCCCTCCAGCAGCCGGATGGCCAGCGGATCGACGATCAGTTTCTGCAGGGCCCGTTTGAGCGGGCGCGCTCCGAACGCAGGGTCGTACCCCTCGCGGGCAATGAAGTCCTTCGCCCCTTCGCTGATCTCCAGATTCAGGCCGCGATCTCCGATCAGTCTGGCCAGGCCGCGCAGCTGGATCTCGATGATCCGCTTGATGTGGGCGAGATCGAGGGCGTGGAAGATGATCACGTCGTCGATGCGGTTGAGGAACTCCGGACGGAACTGCGCGTGGAGCTGCTCGTCGACCTTCCTGCGCATCTGCTCTTCCTGCGCCGGCGATTGCGCGGACTTCTGGTAATCGAAGATGAACTGCGCCCCGACGTTCGAGGTCATAATGATCACGGTGTTCTTGAAATCCACCACCCGCCCCTTGGAATCGGTGAGCCGGCCGTCGTCCAGAACCTGGAGCATGATGTTGAAGACCTCCGGATGGGCTTTCTCGATCTCGTCGAAAAGCACCACCGCATACGGACGCCGGCGGATGGCCTCGGTGAGCTGGCCGCCCTCTTCGTAGCCCACGTACCCGGGAGGCGCGCCGATCAGCCGGGCCACCGCGTGCCGCTCCATGTACTCCGACATGTCGATGCGCACCATGGCGTTGTCGTCGTCGAAGAGAAATCCAGCCAGCGCGCGGGCCAGCTCGGTCTTTCCCACCCCGGTGGGACCCATGAAGATGAACGAGCCGATCGGGCGGGTGGGATCCTTCAGGCCCGCCCTTGAGCGGCGCACCGCGTTGGAGACGGCGGTGATGGCCTCTTCCTGACCGATGACGCGAAGCTTGAGATGGTCTTCCATCGTCACCAGCTTCTGCAGCTCCGACTCGAGCATCCTGGTGACAGGGACTCCGGTCCACTTGGAGACGATCTCGGCGATGTCTTCGTCGGTCACCTCTTCCCGCAGAAGAGCTCCTCCCTTCTGCATCTCCACGAGCTTCGCGGTGGCCGCCTCGATGTCGGTGTTGAGCTGCGGCATGGTGCCGTAACGGAGCTCGGCGGCGCGACTGAGGTCGCCCTCCCGCTCGGCGCGACCGGCATCCTCGCGCGTACTCTCCACCTTCTTCTTCAGATCGGTGATCGTGGTGATCACGCCCTTCTCGCTTTCCCACTGCGCGCGCAGGCCGGAGATCTTCTCCTGCAGACTGCCAATCTCCGTTTCGATCACCGCCAGCCGGTCGCGGGCCATCGCATTTTCCTCGCGCGCCAGCGCCTGCTTCTCGATCTGCAGCTGGGTCATGCGGCGCTGCAGCTCGTCGATCTCCTGCGGCATGGAGGTGAGCTCGATGCGCAATCGCGAGGCTGCCTCGTCGATGAGGTCGATGGCCTTGTCCGGCAGAAATCGATCGCTGATGTAGCGATGCGACAGTGTGGCAGCGGCGACGATGGCGGAGTCCTGGATCTTCACGCCGTGATGGACTTCGTAGCGCTCCTTCAACCCGCGCAGGATGGCGATGGTGTCTTCCACCGTCGGCTCGCCCACGAAGACCGGCTGGAAGCGGCGCTCCAGAGCGGAATCCTTCTCGATGTACTTCTGGTACTCGTTGAGCGTGGTCGCGCCGACTGCGCGCAGCTCTCCGCGCGCCAGCGCCGGCTTGAGGAGGTTGGAGGCATCCATCGCCCCTTCCGCCGCGCCCGCTCCGACCAGCGTGTGCAGCTCGTCGATGAAGAGGATGACGCTGCCGTCGCTCTCCTCGACTTCCTTGATCACCGCCTTGAGCCGGTCCTCGAACTCGCCGCGATATTTCGCTCCGGCGATCATGGCGCCGAGGTCGAGCGACACCACGCGCTTGTTCTTGAGGCCCTCGGGCACATCACCTTCGATGATCCGCCGCGCCAGCCCTTCCACGATCGCAGTCTTGCCAACGCCCGGTTCACCGATCAGCACCGGGTTATTCTTGGTCCGCCGCGAGAGCACCTGGATCACCCGCCGGATCTCCTCGTCCCGTCCGATGACCGGATCGAGTTTCCCGCGCCGCGCCAGCTGCGTCAGGTCGCGGGCGTAGCGCTCCAGCGCCTGATACTTGTCCTCCGGATTCTGATCGGTGACCCGCTGGGTACCGCGCACCGACTGCAGCGACTTCAGCACCGAGTCGCGCGTGATGCCATGCCTTCCGAGGACTCGCGACGCCGTCGCCTCCTTGACCTCCGTCAGCCCGATCAGAAAGTGCTCGGTGGAGACATATTCGTCCTTGAAGTCTTCCGCCGACTTGAACGCGGCATCAAAGACCTTCCGCAGGGAGTTGCCGATCAACGGCTCCGCCGACGCACCTCCCACCTTCGAGAATTTCCCGACCTCGGCGGCGACTTCCGCTTCGACGACGCCGGGGTTTGCCCCCAGCTTGTTCAGGATAGGAGTGACGATTCCGCCGTCCTGCCGGAGGAGCGCAATGAGGAGATGCTCGGGGGTCGCCTCGGGATTGCCGGCTCCCCGCGCGAGGTTCTGAGCCTCGGAGACCGCTTCCTGGGCCTTCACCGTAAGTTTGTTAAAGTTCATGGCTTTACCTCACCTTGAGTCAATCACACTCATATCTTAACTGGCAAAGATC
>JBKJQB010000303.1:0-8285 GCA_046594105.1 Thermoanaerobaculia bacterium | reverse complement strand
CTACGAAAGGCAGTCGTTCGGCCGCATCGTTGTGATCGTGGTTGAGCAACATCCCGGTGCTTGCCGATGACCGCTGCGCTCAGACTGGCGCGGCCTCAGATGGCTTTCGATGCCTTCTTCAGGCCTTTCGCACCGGCAGCCAGGCCCTTCTTGGCCATGCTCTTCACGGCGATCTTCGCCTGCTTGAGGCCTTTGTCGAGCTGTTTGCCCGTGGCCTTTTTGGCCTGCTGGAAGCTCTTATCGGCCTGCTTGGCGATGGCCTTCTTCGCTGCTTTGATCTTCGGCGCTGCGGCCTTCTTCATGGCCTTGATCTTCGGCTTGGCGGCGGAGGCGACGGCATCGGCGACTTCTACACTTTTCTTCCCTACGCTCTTCATGACTTTCCTGACCTCTCGCTTCACCGCTCTGGTCCTCATGCTCATTCAGATTCTCCTCGATTGACATCAGTACTTTAACACCGCTCTCATGGCTGCGAACCGCAAAGCACTCGCTTCCGGCGATCGACTTGCAGCATGATCCGCTCATGAAGCGATATCGAATCGCCCCCGGCAAGCCCGTCCATCTCGTGGAGTTCGATCCCGGTGAGACCAAAATGATTCGCGGCGGCAAGGACTCCGCGGTCAAAAAGTCCGTGTCGATTCTCGAGCGCCTGAACCAGCAGCAGGAGCTCCTCTACGCCGGTCATCAGCACAAGTTCCTCATCGTTCTTCAAGGCATGGACACCTCGGGCAAGGACGGCGCGATCACGCACGTGATGGGCGGATTGAACCCGCAGGGAGTCCGCGTGGTCTCTTACAAACGGCCGAGCGAGGTGGAGCTCGACCACGACTACCTCTGGCGCGTGCACACGCAGGTCCCGGCCCGAGGAGAGATCGTCATCTTCAATCGTAGCCACTACGAGGATGTGTTGGTGGTGCGCGTCCACAATCTCGTCCCGGAGGCGGAATGGCAGAAGCGTTACGCCCAGATCAACGAGTTCGAGCGGATGCTTTCCGAGAACGGCACGACCATCCTCAAGTTCTTTCTGCACATCAGCAGCGACGAGCAGAAGAAACGCCTGGAAAAGCGCATCGAGGATCCCACCCGCCGCTGGAAGTTCCAGCATGGCGACCTGACCGAGCGGAAGCTCTGGCCGCAGTATCAGGAGGCCTACCAGGCAGCGCTGGAAAAGACCTCGACCAAGTGGGCCCCCTGGTATGTGGTGCCCGCCAACGCGAAGTGGTATCGCAACTACATCATCGGCTCGGTCCTGGCGGACGCGCTCGAAGGCCTGGACATGAAATACCCGGAGATCGATCTGTCGAAGGAAGTGATCGAGTAGCGGGCACGGCGCCGGCACGGCCGGCGGCGTTGGTTCGCAAAGCGTCCGCCAAGATTTGCGCGGCAGTCGCATTCACTCGGCGCCTTACTGACACCGCGAGCGCGTCCCCTTGGAAGCGAAGCGAACGTAGCGCCGGCATCCTTGCCGGCCGTGGCGTCGGCTTCCAGCCGGCGCTCTTCGGCGAGTTCCCGCCGGCAGGGATGCCGGCGCCACGAAGGGCCTACCCCATCCGCTTTGGCAGGATCACGATGAAGGTTGCTCCCGGGTTGCTGCTGCCTTCGACTTCGATGGTGCCGCCATGCAGGCGCAACAGATGCCGGGTGATGGCCAGTCCCAGCCCGGTGCCGGGGGTTTCCTGCGACCGGCTCTTGTCGACCCGATACAGGCGGCGGAAGATCCGATCGCGTTCCTGCTGCGGGATTCCAACCCCCTGATCGGTGACCCGAACGACCACGCGCTCGTCGCGCTCTTCGACGGCGATGGTCACCGTCGACGCATCCGGCCCGTATTTCAATGCGTTGTCGATCAGGTTGGCGAAGGCCTGCTGCAGACGCACCGAATCGGCCACCAGAGAGGCCGGCTCTCCACTCACCACCAACCGCATTTTCTTCTGCGCGGAGCGGTCCGTGAAGTCTTCGCACAAGTCTTCGAGCAGCTTCCGAATGTTCGTTTCGCGCAGGCTGAGGCTCAGCTCTCCCGCTTCCAGCTGGCTCAGTTGTGCCAGATCCTCGGCCAGCCGCTCCAACCGCCCGAGCTGCCGGAGGATGATGCGCCGCAACTGCCGGTCGTCTTCTTCGCTGTTGCGCCCCTGCCCGAGCTCGAAGCTGTCGACCGCCGAACGCAGAGCCGCCAGCGGCGTGCGCACTTCATGGGAAAAATCAGCGATGAACTCGCGACGGACTTCTTCCAGTCGCTCCAGACGTGTCACATCGATGAACAGCGCGACCGCGGCCAGATCGGGCGACGGCAGGGGAAACGATCGCATCTCCAGGTTGCGCTCCACGATCCCTGAGCGGATCACCATGCGTTGCGCCGATTCCGAATGGGCCAGCGCAGCATCGAATCCGGCGATCACCGTAGCGTTGCGGATCACCCCGGTCAGGGGAAACCCGATGAAGCCGGGAACGAGATCGAACAACTCCCCCACTCTCCGGTTCGCCAGTACGATCCGGCTCTGTTGATCGATGGCCAGCACTCCCTCCCCCATTCCGTTGATGAGGTGCTGCAGCAAGCTGGTCTGCCACTCCGCGGCGGAGAGCTTCTGCCGCAGTTGCGACTGCAGGGAGTGAATCTTCGCAGCCAGTTCGTCAGCGGCCCCGAAAGAATCGGCGCCCAGGGATGCCCCGGACTCCGGGTCGGACCGATGGAGGCGCTCCACCAGCTTCCGAAGATCGCTCCGCGTTTGCAACAGCAGAGCGGCCAGCAGAACCCCCGCGATCAACGTGATGGCGAGGAGAACGAGCATCATTCCGTCGGTCCATCCGCGGGCGGATCGTAGCGATAGCCAAACCCGACGACGGTGGAGATCCGCTCACTGCCGATTTTCTTGCGCAGGTTACGGATGTGCGCATCGACGGTCCTGGTCTCCACGTCGTCCGACATGCGCCACACTTCGGAGAGAATGCGGTCGCGTGAGATGACCGACTTGCGGTTGCGCACCAGCATCCACAGCAGTTCGAATTCCTTCCGGGCCAGCTTGATCTCGGTACCGAAGCGGTAAACGCGGAAGGAACGTTCGTCGATCTTCAGCTCGCCGTCCTCATACACCGTGGGCTCATCGGGACTGGCCCGCGCCCGCCGCCAGATCGCCGTCACCCGCGCCACCAGCTCGCGAATGGCGAAGGGCTTGGTCAGGTAGTCGTCCGCGCCCAGCTCCAGTCCGGTCACCCGATCGCGTTCCGATCCCCGCGCGGTCAGCATGAGGATGGGAATGCCCCTGGTGGCCGGATCGCGCCGCAGCTCCCGGCAGATGGTCAGGCCGTCGAGGTCGGGCAGATTGAGGTCGAGGATCACGAAGTCGCTCCCGCCGCTCTGCACCGCCGCCAACCCTTCCTGTCCTCGGGAGAAATGGGTGACGGTGTAGCCCTCCCGCTCGAGATTCAGGCGGATGGTGAAAGCGATGTCTGCGTCGTCTTCGATGAGGGCAATCTTCTTCATGCGGGATTGGGCACGCTGGGAACGGCGTGCTTGATGGTCTTTCCTTCGACCAGATAGACCACCGACTCGCAGATGTTGGTGGCACCGTCGGCCATCCGCTCAAAGTATTTTCCGATGAAGGTCAGGCGGATGGCCCGCGAGATGTTGCGCGGATCCTCGAGCATGTAAGTGAGCAGCTCCCGGAAGGACTGCTCGGTGAGGGCATCGACCACCTCATCCTGGGCGATGACAGCGCGGGCAAGGTCCGCGTCTCCCCGCACGAATGCGTCGAGCGCCCGGCGCACCATTCCCTGGGCCTCGACGGCCAGCCGGGGGACCTCCACCGCCGGCTTGAGGGCGGGCTCCCCATTGAGCTCGACCACGCGCTCGCAGACGTCCTGGGCCAGATCGGCGATCCGTTCCAGCTCTGGCGTGATCTTCATGATGGAGGCCACGAATCGCAGGTCCACCGCGGTCGGTTGCATCTTGGCAATGAGCTCGATGGTCTTCTGGTCGATCAGCAGCTCCATCCGGTCCACCGCGTCATCATTGGCGATGACCGACTCGGCCAGCTCGCTGTCCCGCTCGATCATGGCCCGGATGGAACGGGCAATGGTGTCTTCCACCATGGCTCCCATGCGCAGGAGCAGGTCCTTGAGCTCATCGATGTCGCGATCAAAATGTCTGTGCATGGCTTCCCTCTCCGCTGCCGTCCGCGATTCTCAACCGAATCGCCCGGTCACGTAATCTTCGGTCATCTTCTCCCGGGGATTCATGAAGATGGTCCTGGTCTCCCCCACCTCCACCAGCTTGCCAAGCATGAAGAAGGCGGTGCGATCGGATACCCGGGCCGCCTGCTGCATGTTGTGGGTGACGATGACGATGGTGTAGTTATCCTTCAACTCGTAAATCAATTCTTCGATTTTCGCCGTGGCGATCGGATCGAGCGCGGACGCCGGCTCGTCCATGAGCACGATTTCCGGATCGACCGCCAGAGCGCGGGCGATGCACAGCCGCTGCTGCTGGCCGCCGGACAAGGCCAGGGCACTGTCATGAAGTCGGTCCTTCACCTCATCCCACAGCGCTGCCCGTCGCAGCGATTTCTCCACCGTCTCCGAAAGCTGCCGCTTGTTCCGCATGCCGCCGATCTTCAGGCCATACGCGACGTTCTCGAAGATGGACTTGGGGAAGGGATTGGACTTCTGGAAGACCATCCCCACCCGCCGCCGCAGTCCGACCACGTCGGTGCCGCGGTCATACACATCAGTCCCGTCGATGGTGATGGCGCCCTCTGCGCGCGCCTCGGGGATGATGTCGTTCATCCGGTTGATGGAGCGGAGAAACGTCGACTTGCCGCAGCCCGAGGGTCCGATCAGCGCGGAGACCTGCCGGTCGGGGATCTCCAGACTGATGGCGTGAAGAGCCTGCGCGCTCCCGTAGAAGAAACTGAAGTCGCGCACGCTGATCTTCGACGCGGACTGGGGCAGCGGTTCCCCTTCACGCGCCGCACCGATGGCCGGGGTTGCCACGACGGAACGTCCTGTCGGTATCTCGAAAGTGGTCATGATCGATTCCTGTGTGTGCAGTCTCTTGCCTGCCCGCTCATGGTCTGTTCATCCGCTCCAGCCGTCGGACGGCCAGCCTGGCCACGATCGACAGCGTCAGAATCATCATCACCAGGAGAAAGGCGCCGGCCCAGGCCTGGCGATGCCAATCATCGTAGGGCGAGATGGCGTACGTGAAAATCTGCACCGTCAGGGAACCGATCGGCTGCACCAGGCTGGTGGACCAGAAGCGGTTGTTGAACGACGTGAACAGAAGCGGCGCAGTCTCGCCAGCGACGCGGGCAATGGCTACCAGGACCCCGGTCAGGATTCCCGGCAGCGCTGCCGGGAGGATCACGGTAATGACCGACCGGGTGCGCGTGGCGCCCAACGCCAGAGCGCCCTCCCGCAACCCGCTGGGCACCAGGCGGATCAGTTCCTCGGTGGTGCGCACCACGATGGGGATCATGAGCATGCCCAGGGCCACGCCACCGGCGATGGCGCTGAACCGTTTGACCGGCAGCACCACCACACTGTAGGCCACGATGCCGATGACGATGGAGGGCACTCCGTTGAGGACATCGGCGGCAAAGCGAACCACCGAAGAGAAGCGCGAGTGAGGGTACTCAGCCAGATGGATTCCGCAGATGCAGCCGATGGGCACGGCCAGAAACGACGCGATGGCGATCAGCACGACGGTTCCGAAGATCGCGTTGGCCATGCCGCCCCCGATCTCGCCGACCGGTTTGGGCATCTGCGTGAAAAACGCCCAGTTCAGCGATCCTGCTCCCTGCCTGATCACGTAAACCAGGATCAGCACCAGCGGGATCAGTGCGATGACCACCGCGAGCGCACAGAGCGCTTCTGCGATCCTGGAGACGACGCGGCGGCGCCTGTTGTTGTTGCTCACGCCGCCCTCGTTTCGACCAGGGCGGGTGGGGGAGCGGTCGCCGCGGCCACCCGCACGCGCTTCTTCATGCTCCAGATGAGCAGGCGCGAAATCCCGTTGACGGCGATGGTGATGATGAACAGCAGCAGCCCGATCTCCACCAGAGCGTTGAGGTACAGCTCATCGGCCGCTTCGGTGAACTCGTTGGCGATCACCGCGGCCATCGTGTATTGCGGAGCGAAAAGCGAAGCGGAGATCTGCGGGTTGTTGCCGATGACCATGGTCACCGCCATCGTCTCTCCCAATGCCCGGCCGAACCCCAGCATGATCGCGCCGATGATCCCCGTTTTGCCAAAGCCGATGGCCACCTGAATGGCCTCCCATCGCGTGGCGCCGAGGGCGTACGCAGCCTCCCGCTGGTTCATGGGGACACCCTTGAGGATCTCCCGGGCCACCGAGGAGGTGAAAGGAATCACCATCACCGCCAGGATCAAGGCGGCCGTGAGCATTCCCACTCCCAGCGGCGGTCCGTGGAACAACGGCACCTTCTTCAGCCACTCCGGCGTGGCCAGCTCCAGACGGCGGACCATGGGCACCAGGACGAAGATCCCCCACAGTCCATAGACGATGGAGGGGATCGCCGCCAGAAGCTCGGTCAGGTACGCCAGCGGCTGGCGCAGCATTCGAGGAGCGAGCTCCGAGGTGAAGATGGCGATGCCCAGGGCGATCGGCGTCGAGAGCATCAAGGCGATCAACGACGAATAGAGCGTGCCCCAGATGAAGGGAAGCGCGCCGAAATCGCCGGCGACCGGATCCCACGTCTTCGTCGTCCAGAAGTGCAATCCGAACTTCGTGATCGAGAGCCACGATTGCCGGAACAACTCGAAGCCGATGCCCACCACCAGCAGCAGGACGATCGCAGCAAAGACTCCCGTACCGAGCCGGAAGATGCGGTCGTCGCTGGAGCGCGGCGCTTTGACGGCACCGGCCATCAGAGCTGGATCTTCTGCAGCGCCAGCAGTTCCTGGTCGATCACTTTCCGGGGAAGGGGAGCGTATCCGAGGGCTGGAGCAACCTTCTGGCCTTCACTCAGCGCCCACTTCAACACGTCCACCATCATCTGCCCCCGCACCTTGTCGGTGGGGTTCTGATAGAGGAGCAGCCAGGTGAAGGAGGAGATGGGGTAAACACCCTTCCCCGTTGCGTTGGTGATGGAGACGCGAAAGTCCGCCGGCATGCTGGCGGAGGCTGCCGCGGCCGCCGCGGTCACGCTCTCCACGGTGGCCCGAACGAATTCGCCCGCTGCGTTCTGCACGGAGCCGTAGGGAATCTTGGTCTGCGTGGCGTAGATCAACTCCACATAGCCAATCGCGCCGGGCGTCTGACGGACCAGACCAGCCACCCCTTCGTTGCCCTTTCCGCCCACGCCGACCGGCCACTGCACCGAGGTGGCCACGCCCACCTTCTGCTGGAACGCCGGCGAGACCTTGGAGAGAAAGTCACAGAAGATGTAGTTGGTGCCCGAGCCGTCGGAGCGGTGAACGACCACGATGTCGGTATTCGGCAACGCCACACCGGGGTTCGTCTTCGCCAGCTGCGGATCGTTCCACCTGGTCACCTTGCCAAGGAAGATGTCCGCCAGCGTCGCGCCGGAAAACCTCAGTTCGGCGCTGACGTTGGGGACGTTGTACACCGGGACGACACCACCGAGCACGGTGGGGAAATGCAGGATGGGAGCAGGGGCGAGCTTGAGCTGTTCCTCGGTCATCGGCCCGTCGGTCGCCCCGAAGAAGACCGTCTGGCTGGAGAGCTGCCTGATGCCGCCGCCGGAGCCGATCGGCTGATAGTTGATCCGCACGTTCGGGTGGAGCTTGTTGTAGTCGCTGAACCACTTCGAGTAGATCGGGTTGGGGAAGGTGGCTCCGGCGCCGTTGATGGCCACCGCTTCTCCACCAGATTGTGATGCCTCAGTCCCGGTCGCGCTCCCGTTGTTTTCCTTCGGGCCGCAGGCTGCCAGGATCAGGGATGCCGCCAGCACAATCGACAGTCGTTTCATCATGTTCTCCGTTCTCGCGCTCAGGAGGTGGATTCTGCGGCGCGACACCCCACGGGAAGATGGAGAGCATGTAAATTCGGTGTGAAGGGAGAGCGGACTGTGCCGCCACCGCGGGAGGGCAGCGGCACGGCCGTTCGATCAGCGTTCGATCAGAGCTTGATCCGCTTGATTGCTTCCATCTCCATGGCCACCACCTCTTTCGGCAGAGGTGCATAGCCGAGTTCCGGCGCGAAGCGCTGACCATCGGTCAGAGCCCACTTCATGAAGTCGACCATCATCCGCGCGCGCTGCTTATCCTTTGGCCGCTCATAGAAGAGCATCCAGGTAAACGACGAGATC
>JBKJQB010000277.1:0-9548 GCA_046594105.1 Thermoanaerobaculia bacterium | reverse complement strand
GGTGATCACGTAGGAGCCTGACTTCACGTCCCGCTTGATCTTGATGATGTCGTTGGTCTGTGCATCCTCGAGCAGGTCGCTGAACGTGTTGTAGCCGTAGTACTCCTCGTTGAACGTTGGCTTCTTGCGCTGCATGGTCTGTTTCACCATCGAGCCCCAGAGAATCTCTTTGTTCTCGCGCATGAGGGCTTTGATGGAGTCGATCAGCAGCTTGAAGACTTCCCCCTGCTTCTTGTCCTTGAAGGGGACGGTGGGGGCGGTCTTCTGTGTGCCGCGCACGAGATCCTCGTAGAAGATGAACTCGTCGCAGTTGTCGATCAGCAGATCGCTGGAGGAGTTCTTCACCCCCACGCCGATCACATGCTTGTCGTTTTCCTTCAGCTTCGACACCAGCGGTGAGAAGTCGGAGTCGCCGGACGCGATCACGAACATGTCGATGTGATCCTTCGACCAGGCCATGTCCATGGCGTCCACCACCATGCGGATGTCGGCCGAGTTCTTCCCGGAGTACTTGCGCCCCGGAATCTCGATCAGCTCGATGGCCGCTTCGTGTAGCTCCCGCTTGTAGTCAGGGAAGCGATCCCAGTCGGAGTAGGCTTTCTTGACGACGATCTTCCCTTTCTCCAGCAGGCGCTCGAGCAGTAGGGCCACTTCGAATTTCTTGTATTTGGCGTCGGTGACGCCGATGGCGATGTTCTCGAAATCGATGAACAGCGCGATCTTGTGTTCGGTGTTATTCATACCCCTCGCCGTGGCCGGCGGAGCGTCATCTTCAGGATCGAGTTCAAGAACCGGGGTGCGCACCATGGCCGACAACCGGAAGACGATAGCACGGGCCCGGGGCGAGGCAGAGGCCGAGGCAGGGAGGGCCTGAACCATTCGGCTAGACTTGCAGGCATTGCGACGCTATCTCACCCTGGCCCGCCCATTCACTCTGCTTCCGCCGCTGTTCGGAATCATCTCCGGCGCCGTCTGTGCCTGGGGATCGGCCCACAACCCTGACCCCACCCGAACGCTGACCGCGTCGGTCGTTCTGACCATCGCTCTGGGCTCCCTCTGCGCGTCGTTCCTGAACGCCGCCAACAATTCGCTCAACCAGATTTATGACCTGGAGATCGACCGGATCAACAAGCCGAAGCGGCCTCTGGTCACCGGCGAGATTTCCCTGCGAGGCGGCTGGATCTTCACCTGGATCCTCTATGCCCTCGGCTTGATTCCGGTCTGGCTGGTGGTGGTCTACCCGTACAACAGCCTCGCCGCAAAGTGGTTTGCGCCGTTGAGCGCGCACGAATGTTTCTTCATCTACTTTGTGGCCTTCATTTCCACGTTCGTCTATTCCGTTCCGGCATTCGGGCGGACGAAAGCGCATCCCTTCGGCGCCAACCTCACCATCGCCATCCCCCGAGGCTGCCTGCTGAAGGTGGCCGGATGGACCATGGTGGCGCATGCGAATACAGCGGAGCCCTGGTTCATCGGCGCCGTCTTCATGCTGTTCCTCCTCGGTGCCGCGTCGACCAAGGACTTCAGCGACATCGCCGGAGATCGTGCCGGCGGATGCCGCACTCTCCCCATCGTCTTCGGAGTAAAAAAGGCGGCGTGGATGATCGCGCCGTTCTTCATCTTCCCCTGGCTGCTCATGCCGGTCGGCGCGGCCACCGGCGTGCTGACCGGGAACCACCTGATTCTGAGCCTCATGGGTTTCGGTTTCGCGCTCTGGGGCGCCTACACCGTCTGGCTGATCGTGCGGAATCCCGACGAGCTGACCTCCACGGAGAACCATCCGTCGTGGCGGCACATGTATCTGATGATGATGGCCGCACAGATCGGGTTTGCCCTCGCTTACGTTTTCTGACCGGGACTCTCCAGACAACGCGCTGCTGCCGAGGAGAAATCGGCGGATCGGCGAGGTGCTATTGGGATTCGCGTCCGGCCAGCAGATCCCAGCGTTTCGCGAGATCGGCAAGGAACCTGTCGTAGCGAGGATCACCTCGCAGTCTCCGCATGCTTCGATTGTCGCGGAACAGTGGAAGGTTGGGCATGCCGGTTCTGGCCGCGATTTCCAGCCAGTGGACAGCGTCGCCCGGCTGGGACAGCTCGGCGCAGGCCGCTGCGAGAAAAAACGCTGCATGGTGAAAGTGCGGGTTGCTCGCACCCAGCTCTGAAGATTTGCGGATCTCGAGATGCGCTTTCTCTCGATCGTGCTCAAATGCGAAGAGGAGAGCGCGGGCGGAGGCGAGGTCCGATGGGCCGTCGCGCTGCGAACCGGGATTGGGCGACTCCGGGTGGGCGCTCGCAGCGGCCAGGGTGCGCCACGCCTCGTCGCGTTTCCCCAGGTAGCCGAGCACGACGGCCTTCTCGAATTGAGAGAAGCCGTAGCGATCGTAGGCGGCGAGCGCTTCTGCGAATCGGCCAGACTGCCAGAGGGGACGGCCCAGCCGAAACTTCGGTCCCGACATTCGTGGATCCAGACGAATCGCTGTTTGAAACTCACGCACCGCCTCATCATGAAGTCCCAGATGAGTCAGGTCGGCCCCGAGCGCGTGGTGGGCAGACGCGAGATTGGGATTGAGGCTGATCGCCTTCCGGAAATCTGCGATGGAGGCGGCGAGGTCGAAGTCGCGCCATCCGTTGTAGTAGAGACCTCCGCGCGCGACGTAGGCGTCAGGCAGCGCCGGATTCAGAGACAGAGCCTTTTCTACCGCGATGAAGCCCTTCTCGTCGTACTCCTTTCCGCCATTCCAGAAGAAGATTTCGGCCTGACAGGCCTCGGCCAGCAGCACGTAGGCTTCCGCAAAATTCGGATCTGCAGCGATGGCCTGTTCTGCGTACCGGACCGCTTCGTCCGCATTCTCGTGGCTGGCCACGGGAGACTGGTGCTTGTAAACGGAGTGAAGGTACGCGTCGTACGCCGCGACGTTCTCCGTCGGCAACCGAGCAAGGCGCGCTCGATCCGCGGGAGTGACGACCGCACGCATCCTCTCGACGATCCGCGCGGCCACATCACGCTGCAGTGAGAGGATGTCGTCTCCTCGCCGGTCAAAGGTCTGCGCCCAGAGGTGGCGATCGGTGCGGCCGTCGATCATCTGGATCGTGACGCGTGTGTTGCCGCCGGCGCGGACCACCGAGCCCTCGATGAGCCCATCCACTCCAAGCTCCCGGGCTACCTCACTCAACGGTTTGGTGCTGCCACGATAGGCGCCGGCCGACGTTCGGGAAACCACTCGCAACGACGGCAGTGAGGCCAGCTGCGAGGTGAGCTCTTCGGTCATTCCGTCGGCGAAATACTGCTGCGACGGATCGCCGGAGAAGTTCGAGAGGGGCAGTACCGCCAGAGAATGGATCGGCGTCGACGGACCTCCGCCCACGACGGCTGCGTGACCTCTCCATGCCGGTGCGGTGAGCCAGAGTCCGAGAGCCAGCAGCGTGATCGCCAGCAGCGTGATCAGGACTCCCCGCCAACTTGCCCGCGGGCGGGCGCCAACGCCGGGGATCGTGGCGCGAAGATCGTGGAGCAGATCGTCAGTCGATCCGTATCGTCCGGACGGCTCCTTGGACAGACAACGCCGGATGATTGCCAGTACATCTGCTGGAATCGATCGTTCCAGGTGCGCATAGACCGGCTCCTCATCCAGGACCGCCGAGAGCGTCTGCACGGCGGTGGTGCGCTGAAATGGACGTTGCCCGGTGAACATCTCTACCAGCATCGAGGCGAATGAGAACTGGTCAGACCGTGCGTCGAGGGCCACGCCGGCGGCCTGCTCCGGCGACATGTAGGCGGGAGTGCCGACAATCGCGCCTTCCCGTGTCGCGCTGGCCACGGCGGTCACCGCGCCGCTGTCATCGTTCGTCAATTCGCGGAAGGACTTGGCCAGCCCGAAGTCGGAGATCTTCGGCCTTCCATCGGTGGTGAGCAGCACGTTGTCAGGCTTGAGGTCACGGTGCACGATGCCATTTCGGTGTGCCTCCGCCAGGCCCTCGGCGATGGCCACGGCCACCCGAAGCTTCTCCGCGAAACCCCCGTGCCGCGCTGCCAGCCACTGAGTCAGCGTTCCACCGGCGACGAGCTCCTGAACGATGTAGGGGTTGCCCCCCTCCTCTCCGACGTCGTAGATGGAGACGATGTTCGGATGCGAGAGGCGGGCGACCGCGCGCGCCTCCAGCTCGAAACGGCGACGCGCAGCTTCATCGCCGTGGCCTCCGCGGATCACTTTGAGCGCCACGTCCCGGTCGAGGCGCTTGTCATGCGCGCGATAAACATCGCCCATCCCTCCGGCGCCGAGATGACTGATCACCGCGTAGGGACCGAAGCGCGTCGGTGTCCGCACTGTCTCCCCGCCATCAGACGATGAGCTCATCGCGATTCCGCCATCATCGGGGAGACCCTTCCGCGCTCTGGCGCATGGCTGCCGCCGGACTGAACGAAAGACAGGCCCGCATCGAAAGTTTTTCGTCAGGAAGGCGGATATCGAGATTATCGACCAAGCAGTGGCGCCGGCAAAACCGGTGGACCGATTCGGGAACGTTGTGCAAGCTCCCGCTCCGTCGCCGATCCTTCTAGAACCGATTGCTGTCATCCCCAGTCGAGGCTGGCCGAGACGGGGGCTGAAGCGAAGATCGTGGCGGACGCTTTGCGAACCAACGCCGCCGGCCGTGCCGGCCGACGCCGGCCGTGCCGGTGGATAATCGCTTATGCATTCACTCGAGCTGGAGATCGCCGCGATCCGCGACGACGGCGTGATTCCCGCGGCTGCGGCCGCGCGGCTGATCGCGCACCAGCGGCGCGAGGTCGTCAGCATCTACGGTGAGCTGCGGTTTCTGATCTGGGGCGGCGTGATGTTGATCGCCACCGGCGTCGGCATCGTAGTGTCGAAAAATCTCGAGCACATCGGCCCATTGGCGATTGCTGCCGTCATCGCCCTGGCCGCAGCGGCCTGCTATGCATGGGCCGTCTGGAAACGAACGCGCACCGCTTCGCTGGCCGACGATTACGTCCTCCTCCTGGGATCGCTGCTGCTCTCCGCGGACATCGGCTACATCGAGCACCAGTGGCACCTGCTCGGGCCGGTCTGGCCGCGGCACTTCCTGCTGCTGGCGGTGATCCATGCCGCGGTGGCCTACTGGTTCGGATCGCGGGTTGTTCTGTCGCTGTCGATCTCCGCGCTCGCTGCCTGGTTCGGCATCGAGCGCCAAAGCCCCCTGTCCGTTCTGGATCGCTCGAGCGATTTTGCCGTTCGGGCCTTCCTCTGCGCAGGCACGCTGGTGATCTGGCGCTGGGTCGACCGCCTGCGACGGGCGCCGATCCGCGACGCGAAGCCCTCGGTGAGTTTCTCCCCGGTGTTCGATCACGCCGCCCTCAACCTTGCGTTCTGGGGCAGCCTGGTGCTGATGGTGAGGGCGGAGACACGCCTGCTCGGCTGCGTGATCGCCGTCCTGCTGGCCGCTCTCGCTGTATGGCACGGCGTCCGACGAGGGGAAGAGCGATTCGTGATCTACGCCTGGATCTACGGGACCATCGCCATCGATGTGCAGGTCTGCACGTGGCTGAACGAAGAAGTGTTGATCCTGTTGTTTCTCGTCGTGTCGACCGCGGTCGCCATCGCCGGCCTGATCACCGCGCACCAGAAAATGCGGAGACGAACCGAATGAACGAGTCGGTCAAAGAACTCGTTGCGAAGCCGTTTCCGATCCCCACGGTGGCGGAGGAACGAGCCGCAGAGCTGCATCGAAGTGCCGGTGCGTGGCGACGCCACCGATTGATCACGCTGGCCGAACGGGATGCCATCCGGCAGAGCGTCGTCGATCCCTGGCGGCACTACGGGCTGGCGGTGAGCGTGGTGTTTTTCTCCCTGACCGCACTGGGCGTGACGGCGTTGTTCGGGCTTTGCGAGCTGCTGCATTTTCCTAAGGGCGCCATCACCGCGATCCTCTCCATCGGCGCCGCGGAGTTGCTGATCCGCAGGGCGCGATTCTTCGGGACGGGCATCGAGTCGGGGCTCTGGCTGGGCGGGTTGCTGGCCATCATCTTCGACCTGCCCAGCTCCGGCCGCCCCGAGGCCTTGCTGGTGTTCGCGCCGGCGTTCGGGATCGCGGGACTGCGCGTGCGGAATGCCTTGATGGGCACCGCCGCAGTGATTCTGGTGGTCGCGTATGCGGCGGTGAAGACGCATTCGGAATGGCCGCCATTGCTCGTGGGGATCTCCGTCGCCATCGCCGCGGCGATGGCCCTCCAGCGCGTGTGGCAGCGGCCTTCCAGCGAGCATTGGTTCGCCGCGCTGACGATGGTCATGCCGGCGACCGGGTATGTCGCCGGCTACGTTTCGGGCGCCGCGTTGCAGAGAGTGGTCGCCCTCGATTCTTCATGGGCCATCACGGCGGTGTTGCTTATGGCGGCGCTGCTGCTGCTGGCCATGAGCATCCGCAGCCGCGATCGAATTCTCCTGATCGCAGCCTCACTGGTCACCGGTCTCCTGATTTTCGAAAACCGCAATCGGTTCCCCTGGCCGGTGGAGGCCAAATGCATCGCAGCGGGACTGGTGCTGGCGGCCATCGGTGTGGCCATCTCACGGTTTCTCGCGGCGCGCACAAATGGCTTCGTGGTGACGGCGGTGGAAGCAGGATCGTATGAGGAGCTCGCTCAGATGGGAGGGGCGGTGCTCGTGGTCGCCCATCCCGCACACGCAGGATCGCAGTCGGATGCGGAGCCAACCGGTGGTGGCGGAGGCTTCGGAGGCGGAGGCGCCAGTGGCGACTATTGATTTTTTTTTGAACGTTTGAGCGAGCAGCGCGGAGAGAGCTTGCGAGCACTGGCCGCTGCTAGGAGCCTGCGCGGCAGAACTTCTTGGAGCGTGATCTTGGCGGAGCCTTGGGCAACCAACGCCGCCGGCCGTGCCGGCCTAGTTGTTCCACGTGTCACATTGATTGTGCATGTCCCCTCTCGCTCCTGAACGCCCTCATGTTTGTGCACCACCGCGGAACGAACGAACGTCGCGGGGCCGAATCCTTCCGGTGGTCCGTTTTTCCGCAGCCTCGGCGTCCACGCCCCAGTTACGCCCATTTCTTTTCAGCCCAGTCCGCCAGAAGACTTCGGATTCCCTGCGAAAAGGCTGCGGAAAATCGATACGAAAAGCGAACGCAAATTCATGATGAAAAAACTGTGCAAAACATGTGGAAAACATGTGTATTTTCTGCGGATTCACCGTGGATACGCTGTGTAAAAACCTGTGGATTTCCTGCGGGAAACCGAAGGATTTGTGGTGGATAAGTGGCGAAAATGCGGCTCGCCTCCCTGCTCGATAACTCTTTGAAAATACGCATAGTTACACATGATCTAGTGCTTCTGGCCAAACAGACCACAACATCTTGTGGTTCTCCTCTTGACAGCTTCTCCCACCCGGCGTAGCTTGTGATCCACCATCTACAACTTAGAGCGCGCGTGGGAGGATTGATGAAGGATTTGAAACAGTCTCGTCTTGCGTCCAGGTCCCCGAACCGGTCGGTTTCACTGCACATCCGGGAGTACCAGGTCACGGTCAAGGTCAAGAGTCCTGTCCCGCAAAGTCGCCCCGTGGCGGCCCGCTGGCTGGCGCGCTAACAAACAGGAACCATGTATTCAGGGAGCGCCCCGCGTGGGGCGCTTTGCTGTCGGGAGGAGGGATTCACCATGACGTCCATTGATCTGCCCACCATTCGCAACCGCTCGGCCGTCAAGCCCCCCAAGGCTGGCAAGAAAGAGACAAAACCCGGCGGCATCCCCGTCGATCGCTTCTACACGAAACCTGGCGTCGACGTGTACGACACCTGTGAATGGGATCTCCGTTCCGCGGTCATCACCAATGAGCGGGGCGAAGTCGTCTTCGAGCAGAAGGACGTCGAGATGCCGAAGTTCTGGTCGCAGATGGCCACGAACGTCGTCGTCTCCAAGTACTTCCGCGGCCACATCGGCAGCCCGGAGCGCGAGACCTCGGTCCGCCAGCTCATCGGCCGCGTCGTCCGCACCCTGACGGGATGGGGACGGGAGGGCGGTTACTTCGCCTCCGAGGCGGACGGGGATACGTTCCGCGACGAGCTGACCCACATCCTGCTGTACCAGATGGCCGCCTTCAACTCGCCGGTCTGGTTCAACGTGGGCGTCGAGCCGAAGCCACAGTGCTCCGCCTGCTTCATCAACTCGGTGAACGACACCATGGACTCCATCCTTGGACTGGCCAAGACCGAAGGGATGCTGTTCAAGTACGGATCGGGAACCGGTTCGAACCTTTCGAACATCCGTTCCTCGAGGGAGCTCCTGGCCGGCGGCGGCACCGCCTCCGGTCCGGTCTCCTTCATGAAGGGTTACGACTCCTTCGCCGGAGTGATCAAGTCGGGCGGCAAGACGCGCCGCGCGGCCAAGATGGTCATCCTCAACGCCGACCACCCCGACATCCTCGACTTCGTGGAGTCGAAAGAAAAAGAAGAGAAGAAGGCGTGGGCTCTGATCGACTCCGGCTACGACGGCGCCTTCAATGCACCAGGCGGCGCGTACGACTCCGTGCAGTTCCAGAACGCCAACCACTCGGTCCGGGTGACCGACGACTTCATGCGCGCGTACGAGCGCGACGCCGACTGGCACACCCGCGCCGTCACCGACAAGAACCAGATCATGGCCACGTTCAAGGCCCGCGACTTGATGCGGAAGATGGCGGAGTCGGCGCACCTGTGCGGCGACCCCGGCATGCAGTTCGACACCACGGTCAACGACTGGCACACCTCGCCGAACACCGCGCGCATCAACGCCTCGAATCCCTGCTCGGAGTACATGTTCCTCGACGATTCCGCCTGCAACCTGGCGTCCTTGAACCTGATGCGCTTCTACAACGAGTCGACCGGCTTCGACGTGGAGGCCTACCGCCACGCGCTGCGCATCGTCATCACCGCGCAGGAGATCACCGTCGATTTCGCGTCGTATCCGACGCCGGCCATCGAGAAGAACTCGCATGCCTTCCGCCCGCTTGGCATCGGCTACGCCAACCTCGGCGCGCTGCTGATGGCCCGCGGCCTCCCGTACGACTCCGACGAAGGTCGCGAGTTCGCCGCTGCGATGACCTCCATCCTCTCCGGCGAGTCGTACGCGCAGTCGTCGCGCATCGCCGCGAAGGTCGGCCCGTTCGAAGGCTACGCCGTCAACGAAGAGCCGTTCCTCCGCGTGATCGATAAGCATCGCCGCGCCGCCTATCGCATCAACACCCGCCCGCTTCCTGCCGATCTGGCCGATGCGGCGACCAAAGTCTGGGATGAGGCCTACGCCCTCGGCCAGCAGCATGGCTATCGCAACGCGCAGATCTCCGTGCTCGCGCCCACCGGCACCATCGCCTTCATGATGGATTGCGACACCACCGGCATCGAGCCCGACATCGCCCTGGTCAAGTACAAGAAGCTGGTCGGCGGCGGGATGCTCAAGCTGGTCAACCAGACCGTACCCACCGCGCTCAAGCGCCTCGGGTACGACATGAAGCAGATCCACGAGATCATCCAGTACATCGATGAGAACGACACCATCGAAGGCGCACCGC